>JBBQHE010000219.1:0-7249 GCA_038323655.1 Acetobacterales bacterium
AGTTTGAGGGGGGCAAAGCCCCTCTCAGGGCGCCGCCAACCCCGCGAACGTCACCGCCAGCCGGTCATAGACCTGGCGTTTGAAGTCCACCGCCAGGGCGGGGGTTTCGGCGAGTGGTACCCAGGCCCAGGCGTCGAATTCCGGCGGTGTTTCCGCATCCAGGCGGATATCGCTGTCGGCGCCGAGGAAGCGCAGTGCGAACCATTTCTGCGTCTGGCCGCGCCATTTGCCTTTCCACGCGACCCCGACCAGTGCGGGCGGCAGGTCGTAGTCGAGCCAGCCGGGCACTTCGCCGATGATCTCGGCCCGGTCGGTGCCGAGTTCCTCAGCCAGTTCGCGCATCACGCCCTGGCGGGGGTCTTCGCCGCGGTCCAGCCCGCCTTGTGGAAATTGCCAGGCGCCGGCAGCGGAGTCGCGGCCCGGCTGCGGGGCACGGCGGGCGACCAGCACCAGGCCCTGGGCGTTGAACAGCACGGCGCCGACGCAGGGCCGCAGCGGCAGTTGGCTCATCGCGGTTGTTCCGGGCGGGGCACCGCGTCGCCGCGGCGGATCATGGCGCTGACGGGGGACAGCACCAGGCCGCGTTGTTCAAGCCCCGAGGCCCAGGCGGCGATGCGTTCGACCACCACCGGGGCGGGGTCGGCGGCCAGGCCCAGCGCCGATCCGCGATCACGCGCGATTCGTTCCAACTCGGCCAGCCGGCGTTCGATCTCCATGCGCGTCGCCAGGTCGTCGATCACGAGGTCGACACCCCGGCCCCAGGCGCGCGGCGGGGTGCCGGCGCCGGGGCGTGGGTCGATGTACAGCAGGCCGCGGTTTCGCAGGCTTTCCTGCACCGTGCCGATCATCTCGGGGACAGCGGCAAAGCGTTCGCCGCGCAACGGGCCCAGCGCGCCGATCGCGCCGACCTGGCCCTGGATGCGGGTCAGCGCCCAATCCAGCCGGTCGGCGTTTTCGATCGGAGCGTTGCCGGTCAGCAGGGCGCGGTCGCCGGGGTCGTTCAGCGGCCAGCCGGTCGGTTCCAGCGGCAGCGCGGTAAGGGTTTCCATCCCCCTTGCCCGGGCGCGGTCCAGCAGGGCCTGGTTGCGCGGCGCATAGGGCGAGACGGCCAGGGCCACCGCACCCGGCAGGCGGCGAATGGCATCTTCCGACAAGGCAGCGTTCAGGCCGAAATTGCCGATCACGATACCGATGCGCGGGCGTTGGTCGGCGCGATCAAAGGTGCGCGCATAGGCGCGGATGGACGTGCGGCCATCCGCACCGACCTTGGGCAATTGCCCGTGGCGCGAGGCTTCCAGCAGGGCAGCATCGGGCGGGGCGATCGGGCGGTCGGGCACGGGCGCTGTGGCTGCGGCGCCGGCCAGTGGGGGCGGCGCCGGGGCGGGCGGGGTGATGGCGGCGACGCCCACTGGCGCGGGGACGGGCGCGGGTTCGGCGACCGGTTCGGGGTCTGGCCGGGCCACGGGCTCGGCCGGCGGGTCGATCACTGGCGGCGGCAGGCTGGCTGCCGGCGGGGCCGGAACGGCGGCTGCAGGCGATGCGACGACCGCGTCAGGCTCGGGCGCGGGTACGGCCGGCAGGGCCTCGGCAACATGGGCCGGCGGCAGCGGGCCCATGCGATGCAGCACGAAACCGCCGACGCCGAGGCTACCCAGCACCAGCGCCCAGAACAGTCCAAGCCATGTCCAGCCCCCGCTCATGACGGGTGGCCCTAGGTCAGCGCGCGGCGCGGCGCTGCGGCGAAGCAGCGGCCCAGGCGCGCAGCAGGCTGGTGGCCTGCTGCAACTGGAAATCCGTCTCGGGCTTGGTCGGGTCGAAGACGGGCGCGCCCTCGGCGGGCATGCGGACCACCCGGTCCAGCACCCCGGCCGGCAGGTTCAGCGGCGGCAGCGGCGGCGGGGCGACGGTGCCGGCCGCCTGGCCGTCGTTGCGCAGCGACCGGCGCAGATCGGCCTCGCGGTCGCGCTGGGCGGTGTTGGTCGCATCCGGGCGCGCCGACAGCACCTCGACATCCGGCTCGATCCCGGTCGCCTGGATGCTGCGGCCCGAGGGCGTGTAGTAGCGCGCGGTGGTCAGGCGGATCGCACCCTGGCCCGGCAGCGGCATCACCGTCTGCACGCTGCCTTTGCCGAAGGATTTGACGCCCATCACTACCGCACGGCGGTGGTCCTGCAGCGCGCCGGCGACGATTTCCGAAGCGCTCGCGCTGCCGCCATTCACCAGCACCACCATCGGCAGGCCCTGGGCTATGTCGCCGGGACGGGCGTTCCAGCGCTGGGCGTCCTCGGTGCGGCGGGCGCGGGTGGAGACGATCTCGCCCTGTTCCAGGAAGTCGTCGGAAACCTGCACCGCCTGATCGAGCAACCCGCCCGGGTTGTTCCGCAGATCCAGCACGATGCCGCGCAGGTTCTGGCCGGCCTGGCGGCGCAGTTCGGTCATGGCGCGGCGCATCGCCGCGTCGGTCTGCTCATTGAAGGACGCCAGGCGGATATAGCCGATATCATTGCCTTCCAGGCGGAAGCGGACGACCTGCGGGCGGATCACGTCGCGCGTCAGCGACAGTTCGACCGGCCCCGGCGTGTTCTCGCGCCGGATGGTCAGGCGGATCGTGCTGCCGCGCTCACCGCGCATCTGCTCGACCGCCTCCTGCAAGGTCAGGCCCTGGACGGAATTGCCGTTGATATGGGTGATCAGGTCGCCCGGGCGGACGCCGGCGCGCGCCGCCGGCGTCTCGTCGATCGGCGAGATGACCTTCACATAGCCGTTTTCCTGGGTGACCTCGATCCCGAGGCCGCCGAACTCGCCCCGCGTCTGCACCTGCATGTCGCGGAAGGACCGCGGATTCATGAAGGAGGAATGCGGGTCCAGCCCCTGCAGCATGCCGTTGATCGCATTTTCGATCACGTCGCGATCCACGACCGGCTCCACATATTCGGCGCGGACGCGTTCAAACACGTCGCCGAACAGGTTGAGCAAGCGATAGGTCTCGGCCCGCCCGGCGTCCTGCGCCCAGGCGGCGACCAGCGGGCCGACCACCAGCCCGGCCGAGAAGGCGGCGATGATCCCGGCCCCGCGCAGCGCGCGCCGGGGCTTTTCGGGGGCCACGGCCTGGCCGGCCTTACCCTGATCCACTGCCTGCTCGTCCGCCACGCGTCACTCCTTCCGCCGCGCATCCCGCGCGACCCGTTGTACAACCGCAGGTTGCGCGGCCCGCTTCAGCCTGCGCCGGCCTCTGACTTCTCATAGCATGGCGCAACTTTCGCCGTGCTTCCAACAATGAACCGTAACACGGTGTCTCGGGGCCTGTTCCCCGATGCGCCGCAACGGGCATCCACACGCCATGCCAGGGCTTGCTCACCCACCCCGGCCGAACCAGGGCGCCGGGTCCACCGGCTGGCCGTTCCGTCGCAATTCGACATAAAGTGTGGGCCGGGCACCGTCCCCCGCCCCGCCCAGAACCCCCACCGGCTCGCCCACCAGAAGCCGCGCACCTGGTGCTGCGTCCAGCCGATCAAGCCCGGCCAGCACGACATGGGTGCCCCCGCCGCAATCGACAATCAGCAACAGCCCATAGGACCGGAACGGGGCGGCGAAGACCGTGCGCCCGGCGCAGGGGCTGACCACCCGCGCGCCGGGATTGGCGGCCAGGGTCAGCCCGCGCGACGGCCCGCCGGGGGCAGGGTCGCCAAAGCCGCGCAGGGTCCGGCCGGCGACCGGCGCGGCGCGGCCGGCGCCGGCAACCAGCACATCCGTCCCCCGCGCCTCCGGGTCGCTGCGCCGGGCGACGGCGGCAGCGGGTGGCGGTTCCGGCTGGCGGGCGGCGCGGCGGGTCTCGGCCTCCGCGCGGGCGCGGGCCCCGGCGGCCAGGCGTTCGGCGGCGGCCCGGCGGGACGCCAGGGCCTCGCGCGCCTCCTCCTCCGCGCGCTCGCGGTCCAGCCTGGCGATGGCCTCGCGCAGGTCGGTCGCGCGGGCCGCGGCCTCGGTCGCGCGGCGGGCCGCGGCTTCCTCCGCGGTATCGGCGGCGCTGCGCCGGGCGCGGGCCGCGGCAAGCTCACGGTCCACGGCCGCGGCGGCGCTGCGGGCGGCGTTGCGGGCGGCGGCCAGGGCCTCGGCCGCGTCCAGCGCCGCGGTGGCCTCCTGGCGCGCGGTCGCGTCGGCGCGGCGGGCGGCGCCGGCCGCGGCCTCAGCCTCCCGCGCCAGGGCGCGCAGCACGATCAGCCCGCGCAGCGTGTCTTCCGGCGCGCCAGGGGCTGCCAGCAGCGAGGCATCAGGCAGCAGCGCCAGGCGGCGCAGCACCGGGATAAGTGGGGCGAGGTCGGCCTCACGCGCCGCGGCGGTGGCGACGGCGACCTGTGCGGCGGCGCTGGCGCGTTCGGCCCGCTGATAGGCGGCTTCCTCGGCGGCCTCGGCCGCTTGGGCGCGGGCAGCGGCGGCGACGCGGACCTCGGCCAGGTGCCGCTCGCGTGCGGCGGCGGCCTCGGCGGCGACCGTTGCCGCATCCGCCTCCCGCGCGCGCAGGGCCTGGTCGCGTTCGGCGCCGCGCAGGCCCGCCGGGTTCGGCGTCTGGGCCAGCGCGGGCACGGCCGACAAGGCAAGCAGAAACGCGCCCATCCCGACCATCGACCAAGGGTTTCGCAGCGCCATGCCGCGTTGCTAGCACGACCGCCCTGCCGCGTCCGGGGGTGGACAAGCCGCGGCCCAGCCGAAACGCTGACGACCCCCAGGGAGAGTTTCAGGCAATGCGCATCATCTGCATGGGATCGGGCGGACTCGGCGGTTTTTTCGGCGCCTTGCTGGCCCTCCCCGAAGCCGACGGCGGCGGCGGCTGCGATGTCGCCTTCGTCGCCCGCGGCCGGCACCTGGCCGCGATGCGCGCCGAGGGGCTGACCATCGAGCGCGACGGCGGCCGCCCGCCGATCCATCTGCCAAACCCGATCGCGACGGATGAGGCGGAGCGGCTGCACCAGCCGGACCTCGTGATCCTCGGCGTGAAGCTTTGGGACACGGACCACGCCATCGCCCAGATCCGGCCGCTGGTCGGGCCGCACACCTGCGTGCTGTCACTGCAGAACGGCGTGACCAAGGATGACGCGCTGCGCGCCGCCTTCGGGCAGGACCGGGTGATCGGCGGCGTCGCCTATGTCGCCACCACCATCGCCCGGCCCGGGGTGATCGCGCAGACCGGGCCGATGCAGCGGCTGGTGTTCAGTGCCACGACGCCGGCCGGGGAGGCGACGGCCCGCGCGCTGCTGGACGCGGCCCAAAAAGCCGGCATCGATGCCGCCATCCCGGCCGATGTCCAAGCCGCCATCTGGCAGAAATTCGTGTTTCTCGTGGGGCTGTCCTCGACCACCGCGGGCAGCCGCAGCACGATCGGGCCGATCCGCGGCAACCCGTTGGCCCGGGCCTTCCTGGCCGACGTGTTCGATGAGGTCGTGGCAGTCGGCGTAGCGCTGGGCGTGGCCCTGCCTGGCGAGGCCGCGGCGGCGATGGCGCGGGCCGATGCGGTGTCGCCCAGCATGACCTCATCGCTGCATCATGACCTGGAGGCCGGGAACCGGCTGGAACTGCCCTGGCTGGCCGGGACGGTGGTGGAACTCGGCGCCAAGCTGGGCGTGCCGACGCCCTGCTGCCGGGCGGTCGTGGCGCTGCTGGCGCCACATGAAATGGGGCGCGCGACGTGAACGCGATCCGCGGCCTGACCGGCACGCCGGTGCTGGTGCCGCTGCGCCATGTGCTCGGCACCTCGGCGATGCGGGTCACGCATGCGCCGCTGCTGCTGGTGGACCTGCACACCCAGGATGGCGTGACCGGCCACGCCTATCTCTTTGCCTATCTGCCTGGCGCCATGCCGGCGCTGCGGGCGATGCTGGCCGAGGTCGCGGCCGCGGTCATCGGCCAGGACTGCGCGCCCCTGGCCCTGGCCGGGCTGCTGGCACGGCGGTTCCGGCTGCTCGGCAACCAGGGCCTTGCGCGCATGGCTGCCGCTGCTTTGGACGTGGCTGCCTGGGACGTGCTGGCCCGCCAGGCCGGGCTGCCGCTGGCGCGGCTGCTGGGTGCGGCACCGCGGCCCATCGAACCCGTCGCGCACCATGATTTCGCCGGCTGCGCCCGCGTCGCCGCCGCCGCCCAGGCCCCGGTGCAGATCGGCGAGAACTTCTCCTACGTGCCGGACATGGCGCGCGCGATCGCGGCCGGCGCCTGCGACCTGGTGATGCCGGATTTGGAGCGGATTGGCGGCGTGTCCGGCTGGATGCAGGCGGCGGGGCTGGCCGCGGCGCACGGCCTGCCGATGAGCAGCCATCTGTTCCCCGAGGTCAGCGCCCATCTGCTCTGCGCGACACCGACGGCGCATTGGCTGGAATGGGTCGACTGGGCGGTGCCGCTGTTGGCGGATCCGCCGCGGGTGGTGGCGGGGTGCCTGACGCCGTCTGAAGCGCCGGGCAACGGGCTGGGCTGGAACGCGGAGGCGGTGGCGGCGGTTCGCATGGCGGGTTGAGCCAACACGCAGGCTTGTGATGCCGATGCCTTGCCGCGCCGCCGCAATGGTGGCGCAATCGCGTTGAACCCTGACGCTGTTCCAGGGTGACGCGTCGGGGGGCAGACCATGGCAGCACCGCAGTTCCTGCTGCAGACCGGGGCCGCCGCCCCGGCCCTGGTCGGCGGCCAGCCGGTGCAGGCGCGCTTCGCCGATGTGCAACGGGCCGCGGGCAATTTTGCGGGGCTGTTTGCTGAACCGGTGCCGACGCGGGATGCGTCCGGGACCATCGTCTCCTTCGCCTGGTATGGGCCGACCGGCAGCGGCGGGGCCGAGCCGGAGCCGCTCGCCAGCCTGCCGCAACCCCGCCGCGCCGCCGCCGAGGCGCTGCTGCGCGAGGCGCTGGCCACCCTGGCCCCGCGTGCCAAGGGCGCGGGCGAGGACGCCGCACTGCTGGCCGCCGCCCTGACCCTGCCGGATGCCAGTGCGATCCTGGTGCTGGATGGCCGGCCCGTCCTGGCCGGCTGGGGCCTCGGCACCGCCGGTGACACGCGCAGCGCCGAGGTGCTGCTGGCCGCGAGCCTCGGCCCCTTCCTGCCCGGCGCCGCCCCGGCCCCCGCCGCAGCCCCCCGCCCTGCACCGGGCCGCGCCGCACCCCCAACCCCGCCGCCGCCGCCGCCGGGCGGCGTCGCCCCGGGCGGGCCGCGGCGCTGGTGGCTGCTGCCGGTCGGGCTTGGCGTCGCCGGGCTGTTCCTGGCGCTGGGCTTCTGG
>JBBQHE010000220.1:0-7026 GCA_038323655.1 Acetobacterales bacterium
ATCGGCGCCGCCTCGGCGCCCTGTTCGGCCAGGCGGCGGATGACCTCCGTGCCGCCCAGGGCCGCGATGGCCGCGGCATGCAGCCGTTCCAGCACCGGCCCCGGCGTGCCGGCCGGTGCGAAAAGCCCGTACCAGTTGACCAGGTCGTACCCCGCCAGGGCCGGCGTCTCGGCCAGGGCGGGAATCTCCGGCAGGCTCGCCATCCGTGCGCGTGAGGTGACACCGATCGGGCGCAGCCGGCCGTCTCGGATCAGCGGCAGCAGCGCCGGCGCACCGGCATAGGTCATGCTGACGCGCCCGGCGACCACATCGGCCAGGGTCGATCCGGTGCCGCGATAGGGGATGTGCAGCGTCTCGACCCCGGCAAGTCGGTCGAACAACGCGCCGTTCAGGTGCTGCAGATTGCCGATCCCGGCGCTGGCGTAACTCAGGCCGCCGGGCTGCTGGCGTGCCAGGGCGATCAACTCGGCCGCGTTCCGCGCCGGCACGCCGGGCGAGACGACCAGCAGGTTCGGCACCCGCACGACCAGGGTGATCGGCACCAGGTCCCGCGCCGGATCATAGGGCAAGGCCGCGCCGAACAGCGCCGGCGCCGCGGCGATTTCACCGGCCGAGGCGAGCAGCAGGGTGGTGCCATCCGGCGCCGCCCTGGCAACCGCCTGGGCGCCGAGTTGGCCGCCGGCACCGCCGCGGTTTTCCACGACAATCGGGGCGCCGCCGCCGGGCGCCAGCGCCGCCCGCATGGGTTCCGCGAGCAACCGCGCCACAATGTCGACCCCGCCGCCAGGCGCGAAGGGCACGACCAGGCGGATGGGCCTGTCGGGTGCCGCGTCCTGCGCCAGGGCGGGGGTCCGCAGCCCTGCGGCCAGCAGACCCGCGCCCAGCAGTGTCCTTCGGCTGGCCCTGGTGGGCCAGGGCGCGTCAGTACCGACCATGGGCGGTGTCTCCCTCGTGTTGCGCGCAGGTATGCCTGCCTGCGACGAGATAGGCCACGGCCGGGCTTACTGCCCAAACACCCCCGGCCGTTCCCCCGCCGCGATCCGGGCTTCCAGCAGGGCGATGGCGAAAGGCAGGTCAGCGATGCTGTCGATCACCAGATGCGCGCCCGCGGCAAACAGCGGCGCCGAGGCCGTGGCGCGCAGGGCAGCGGTCTCGGCCGGTGCCAAAGCCGCCAGCTCCGCCTCGGTCAGCCCGGCCATATTGCCCGACAGCGACAGGCCGACGGCCCAGGTGCCGGCGGCGCGGCCCTCGGCGATGCCGACGGGCGTGTCGTCAAGTTTCACGACCGCATGGGCGGGATGCACGCCCATGGCGGACATGGCGTGCCACATCTGCAAGGGGGCCGGCCGGCCTTGGGGGAAGTCGCCGGCGCAGACGGTCAGTTCCGGCACGAACCCCTGGGCGGCGGCCAGCGGCGCCAGCACGGCCATGATGGGACGGGTGTAGCCGGTGGTGGCACCGATCCGCGTGCCGCGGGCGGCCAGCCAGTCCAATGTCGCGCGCGCCCCGGGGATCAGGGCGGAATGGGCCGCGACGCTGGCAGCATTCATCGGCTCGAAGACCGCAAAGATCGCGTCGATGGCGGCGTCGTCGAAGTCGCTGCCTTGCGCCGCGCGCCAGCCGGCGGCGACATGCGGCAGCGCGCCGACCGCCTTGATATGGTCACGCTTGGCACTGCCCATCGGCCCGCGCGCATCGGCGACGGTAATCGTCACACCGAAGGCGGCAAAGGCGCGGACGAAGGCGCCCATGGGGGCCAGGCTGCCATGGTCCAGCACGGTGCCGGCCCAATCGAAGATAACGGCCTTGATCATGCCAGCGCCTCCAGGGTTTCCTCGGCGATGCCGAAGGCGGTGCTGGCGCCGGTGCCGCTGGTGACCGACACCAGCCGCAGCCCGGGGCCGAGGTCCTCGGTGAACATATCCTCGGGGCCGGAGGGATAGACGCCGGTCCAGCGTTCCACCACCGGCGGGGCCAGGCCGAAGACGGCGCGGAATTCGTCCAGGATGATGTCGTCCACGAACCCCGGCTGGAAGGGGTCGGGGGTGGGCGCGTAGTGGTGGCTGTCGCCCACGACAAGCGACCCGTCGGCGCCCTGCACCACGATCAGGTGCACGCCATGCGCCAGGGCTTCGGGCTGTTCGGCCGCCAGCCGGTCCAGCAGCGGTGCCAAGGGGGTTTCGTGGCGGTAGCCGTGGTAGCGCTGCATGCCCAGGTCGCTCATCACCGCCGCCGGCAGCCGCCAGCCGGGATCGGCCAGGCGCAGCATGTGCAGCTTGCACAGCGTGGTGTTGCGGCGGGCAAAGACCTCGGGGAAGAGGGTCGCCAGGTCAGTGCCCGGGCAGACCACAATCTTGTCCGCGCGGAACACCCCGGCGGTGGTTTCGACCACGCCCGGCGCGACGCCGCGCACAGCGACCTGGCGTTGGATGCGAACCTGCTGCGTCGCCTCCAGCCAGGCGGCCAGGCGGGGGATGGCGTCGCGGCTTTCCACCCGCATTTCATGCGGGGAGTGCAAGGCCGCCAGCACGCCCGGGCCAAGCATGGGCGGCAGGGCGTCGCCGGTCAGGATGCGGCAGCCCTTTCCCATCGGCCCCGCGCAAAACGCCGCGGCCACAGCGACGGCTTCCGGCCGACGGCAGGCCATCAGCAGGCCGCGGTGGTGGATGGCGATGCCCGCCAGCGAGGCGACCTCGGCCCAGATCGCCCGCGACCGCGTGGCCCGGCGCCAGGTGTCGGGAAAACCCTGGCCCGTGACAGTGACGAAGCCGAAGTTGCGTATGCTGGCGCCATTGGCCTGGGCATCGCGGTCGAGCACCAGCACGGACAGCCCGGCGCGCCGCGCCGCGAGCGCATGGGCCAGGCCGACGATGCCGGCGCCGACGATGATGATGTCTGCGTCCATGGAACGACTTTGCCATGGGCTGCGGCGCTTGTCCCGTGACGCTCCGGGTGGCAGGGATCGCGCATGATTTTTCCGCGCATCGTCTTTGTCGCTTTGGCGCTCGGCATCACCGCCTGGCTGCTCAGCCTGCTCTGGGCGGCGCTGGCGCCTGGCGACTGGACGGTGTGGGAGGTGGTGATCCTGCTGGCCTATGTCGGCACGGTGCCCTGGTCGGCGATCTCGGCCGCCAATGCGCTTCTGGGCCTTACGATCCTGCTGCGGGCGCGCGACCCACCGGCCTTCGTCGTGCCGCAGCTGGACCGGGCGCGGGAGGCCGCCCCGGCCCCCTTCCGCACCGCCATCCTGGTCTGCATCCGAAACGAGGACATGACCGCCGTGTTGCCGCCGCTGGCGCGGCTTATGGCGGGGCTGCCGGCGGATCGCTTCACCCTGTGCTTTGCCTCAGACACGCAGGACCCGGTGCTGGCCGCGGCCGAGGCCGCCGCCATCGCCGCCTTCGGGCACGGCGCGCGCTATCGCCGGCGGGCCGACAACACCGGCTTCAAGGCCGGCAATGTGATGGACTGGTGCGACCACCACGCCGCCGGTTTCGAGGCCTTCGTCTGCCTCGATGCCGATAGTGCGATGTCGCCCCGCGCGGTGCTGCGCCTGGTGTCCTGCCTCGCGGCCGACCCCCGGCTCGCGATCATGCAGCAGTTGATCGTGGGCCGCCCGGCCGCGGCCCCCTTTCCGCGGCTGTTCCAGTTCGGCATGCGCGCGGGCATGCGGTCCTGGGCCACGGGTCAGGGCTGGTGGCAGGGCGACCAGGGCCCCTACTGGGGCCATAACGCCGCGATCCGCATCGCCCCCTTCCGTGACCACGGGCGGCTGGAACGCCTGCCTGACGGCAGCCATATCCTGAGCCACGACCAGGTTGAGGCCGTGCGCCTGCATGCCGCCGGCTGGAAGGTTCGCTGCCTGCCGGAAGAGGACGGCAGCCAGGAAGGCAACCCGCCCGCCATGCCCGAATTCTTGCTGCGCGACGAACGCTGGGCTGCGGGCAACATGCAGTACTTTGCCCTGCTGCGGCTGCCCGGGCTGACGGCCATGGGGCGCTGGCAGTTGTGGCAGGCGATCCTGTTGTTTTTCGGGGCACCGCTCTGGCTGCTGCTGCTGCTGGCGGCTGTGATGAATGTCGTGACCGGCGGTGGGGCATCCACGCCATCGGGCGCGCTGCTGGCCGTGATGGTTGCGACCTGGGCCTGCTACTTCGCGCCGAAACTCGCGGGCTATGCCCAGGTCCTGCTGCAACCTGCGCAGGCCGCGCGCTACGGCGGGCGGCGGCGGTTTGCCCAAGGGGCGGTCGCCGAGATCGCCTTTACCACGCTGTTCGAACCGGCCTCGGTGCTGAACAAGGCGCTGTTCCTGCTGCGGCTGCCCTTTGGCGCCAAGGCCGGTTGGGCGCCGCAGAACCGGGCGGACCGCGGGGTGGATTGGTGGGATGCGCTGCGGTTGCTTTGGCCGCAGTTGGTCATCGGCCTCCTGCTGGCCGATGCGCTGGGGGGCGCGGTGGTCTGGGCGCTGCCGTTCCTGGCGGGGCTGTGGCTGGCGGTGCCGCTGTGCGTGCTGACAGCCTCGCCCGCGGTCGGGGCCTGGATGCAGGCGCGCGGTCTGTGTTCGGTGCCGGAGGAAATATGATCCTTTACGACCTGCCCATCTCCTCCTTCGGGGCCAAGGCGCGCATCGCCTTCGCGCTGAAGGGCATCGCGGTCGAAAGCCGGCCGCCGCCCGATGGCTATGGCAGCGCTGCCTATCGCGCCATCGTGCCGGCCGGCACCATCCCCGCGGTGGTGGATGGCGGCTTCGTGCTGTCGGAAAGCATCGCCATCCTGGAATGGATCGAGGAACGCTGGACCACCCCCGCGCTGCTTCCAGGAGATGCCATCGCGCGGGGAAAAATTCGCCAGGTCGCGGCCTTCCATGACACCGGCATCGACCCGCCGCTGCGCGCGCTCTTCCCCGCCCCCGCCGATGGCGCCAAGCCCGTGGCGCGTGCGCTGAACCGCCTGGCCGTGCTGGAGACCCTGCTGGACGAGGCCGGACCCTACGCTTGCGGCCCCGCGGTCACGCTCGCCGATTGCGGCCTGCCGGTGACGCTGCTGATCGCGGACGAACTGCTGCCTCGCTACGGCGCCGCGACCCCCGCCACGCCCCGCCTGGCGCGCTGCCGCGATGCCTGGGCGGCGCACCCGGTCATCGGCCCGGTGGTTGCGACCTATCGCGGCGTGCTGGCCAGCTGGGCGGTCGAACGCTTCGGCCGCTGACGTCAGCCCAGGCGGAAGAACTCCCTGGCGGTGCCGGTTGCGATCTGCGCCGTGTCCGGCGGCGAAAAGCCGCAGGTCTCCAGCATTCCGACCGGGTCGGCATCGCCCATGTCGAAGGGATAGTCGCTGCCCAGCATCACGCGCTCGGCCCCCGCGAGCGACACCAGCATGCGCAGGATCGCGGGGTCGAAGACCACCGTGTCGTACCACATGCGCTTCAGATAGGCCGAGGGCGGTTCCACGGTCAGTTTCCGCACCTCCGGCCGGCGCTTCCAGGCGTGATCCAGCCTGCCGATCAGGAACGGGTAGAAGCCGCCGCCGTGCACGATCTTGATCCGCAGCCCCGGGTGCCGGTCCAGCACGCCGCCGAGGATGAGGTGGTTCGCGGCGATCACCTCCTCCATCGGGTTGCCCACCGTGTTGACCATGAAGAACGGCGACAGGCGCATGCCGTCGGAAAACCCCAGCGGATGCAGCATCACCGCCGTATCCAACCGCACCAGCCGCGCCCAGAGCGGATCCAGCGCACCGTCCGACAGTTCCATCGCCCCCG
The DNA here is from genome assembly GCA_038323655.1 of Acetobacterales bacterium. Taxonomy (GTDB): domain Bacteria; phylum Pseudomonadota; class Alphaproteobacteria; order Acetobacterales; family Acetobacteraceae; genus Humitalea. The sequence continues at coordinate 5,762 of JBBQHE010000220.1, forward strand.
CGCGGGTGTCGATCTGGAAGCCCTTCAGCCCCAGTTCCTCGACCCCATGGGTCGCTGTGGCGACGGCCAGGTCCGGTGCGGTCATGGGCAGCGTGCCAAGGCCCGAGAAGGCCGCCGGGTTCGCCTCGCACATCGCCGCCACATGCGCGTTCTGCAGGCGGCTGATCTGGTCGAGCAGCGCGGGCGCCGCCCAGTAATGCTGCTGCCCCGGCGCGGGCGCGACCACCTGGTGGGTGATGCGCATCCGCGCCATGTCGGCCAGCCGCCGCTGACTTTGGGTGAAGGCGACCAGCAGGTCGGGGAATTGGTCGTGGTCCACCGCGCGGCTTTCGGGCGACAGGTCGCGCTGATACGGGATGGCGCCCAGTTCCGGCTGCCCCGCGACCAGCGGATTCACGCCCGGGCATAGCGTATGCGTATGGGCGTCGATCATCAGTGAACCCCGAGGAAGCGGGTCAGCGTCTCGGCCGGGCTGTCGGCGATGGGCGCCGAATGCACCACCTGCCCGCCTTCCAGCACCGACACGCGATCGGCGACGGCCAGCGCCGAATAGAGGTTCTGTTCCACCAGCAGCACGCCGAGGCCTTCGTCGCGCAAGCGCGCCACCACGCTCTCCAGCGCCTGCACCATCACGGGCGCCAGCCCTTCGGAGGGTTCGTCCATCAGGATGAAGGCGGGGTCGGCCATCAGCGCGCGGCCGACCGCCAGCATCTGCCGCTCGCCGCCCGACAACTGGTTGCCGCGATGCGATTTGCGCTGCGCCAGGCGCGGAAAGGCCTCGAACACCCGCGCCACGGTCCAGCCGCTGCGGGCCGAGGCGGGCTTGAGGATGGTCAGGTGCTCGGTCACGGTCAGCGAGGCGAAAAGCCGGCGCCCCTGCGGCACCAGCGCCACCCCCGCGCGGGCGATGCGATGCGGCGCCATGCCGGTCAGGCGGGTGTCGCCCAGCGTCACCTCGCCGGCCGTGACGCGGGGCGTCGCCAGCCCCATCATCGCCCGCACCAGCGTGGACTTGCCCATGCCGTTGCGGCCGAGCAGCGCGTGCACCGCGCCCGGCGCCACATCCAGGCTGACGCCATGCAGCACCTGCGCCTCGCCATAGCCGGCGTGAAGGTTGTTCACCCGCAGCATCAGGCGGCCCGGCCCAGGTAGACTTCCTGCACCTGTGCATTGCCGCGGATATTCTCGGGCACGTCTTCCAGCAGCACGCGGCCTTCATGCATCACGGTCACGCTGTCCACCAGGCCGAGCGCGAGGTCCATGTC
>JBBQHE010000221.1:0-6988 GCA_038323655.1 Acetobacterales bacterium
GGCGATGCCCGATGGCGGCGTGGTGGGTCTTTCCATCCCCGGCAACCCGTTCCGCTGCCCGCCCGGGCCTTACGAGCGGATCAGCATGATCGCGGCCTACCTCAAGCAGCATAAGCCCCGCGCAAAAATCCTGGCGCTGGATACCAAGGAGGCCTTCAGCAAGCAGGGGCTGTTCCAGGACGCCTGGGCGGCGCTCTACCCCGGCATGATCGACTGGGTGCCGGCCAGCCGCGACGGTCGAGTGGTGCGGGTCGATCCCGCCGAGCGGGTGCTGGAAACCGAATTCGGCACGAAGCATCGCGTGGATGTGGCCAACATCATCCCGCCCCAGTCGGCCGCGCGCATCGCCATCGAGGCGGGGCTGGCCGATGCGACCGGCTGGGTGCCGGTCAACACGCGCACACTGGAATCGCGCGCAGCCCCCGGCATCCATGTCATCGGCGATGCCAATATCCCGGGCCCGATGCCAAAATCCGGCTACATCGCCAACAGCACAGCCAAGCAGGCGGTGGCCAGCGCCGCGGCTTCGCTGCGCGGGGAGTCACCGCCCGAGGCGGTGTACTACAACACCTGCTATTCGCACGTGGGCCCCGACTACGGCATTTCCGTCGTCGGCATTTTTCGGCCCAATGCGGCGGGAACGGCGGTGGCCGAGGTGCCCAATTCGGGCGGCGTATCGCCGCGCGGCGACCTGCCGGAAGCACGCCGGCTGGAAGCCCTTTACGCCGACGCTTGGTATGCCTCGATCACGCGGGACATGTTCGCATGATCGGGCGCCGCGCAGCCCTGCTGCTGGCCGCCCTGCCCTTCGGGGCCCTGGCCGGCGACGCCGACCTGGCAAACGCGATCCGCGACCAAGTGGGCGACGGCGCGCCGGAGGAACGCGGCATCGTGCTGCGCGCGCCGGCGACGGCGGAAAACGGCGGCCAGGTGCCGATCACTGTGATCGTGGACAGCCCGCAGACCGCGGCCCTGCATGTCGCGGCGATCCATGTCTTCGCCACCCGCAACCCGACGCCCGGCGTCGCCAGTTTCCGCCTGACGCCCGCGCTGGCGCGGGCGGAAATCCAGACCCGCATCCGCCTGGCCGAAAACCAGGCCATCGTCGTGGTGGCGCAGATGAGCGATGGCAGCCTGCGCCGCGCCTCGGCCGAAGTCCGCGTGGCCGCCGGGGGCTGCGTATGAACGCGCCCCGGATCCGCGCGCCGCGTACCGCCCGGCCCGGCGAGATCGTGGAGATCCGCACCCTGATCGAGCACCCGATGGAAACCGGGCTGCGGCACGACTCAGGGCGGACCGTGCCGCGCGACCTGATCAACCGGATGATTTTGCGGGTGAACGGGGAGACGGTGCTGTCGGCGGAGTTCCGCAACGGCACCTCAGCCAATCCCTACCACGTCTTTTTCCTGCGCATCGAGCGCACGAGCGAACTGGATTTCGTCTGGACGAACGAGGCTGGCCGCAGCGCTCGCGGCAATGCCAGGATCGTGGTTGCCTGACATGCGCGAACAGCTCCGTGCCTGGATGGTCTGAAGCCCGTATCGCGCGCTTCAGGCCGGCACCACCAGCGCGGTCGGGCAGGCGGCAGTCCAGTGATCGACGCCATCCTCGCGCACCAGAAACGTCTCCTCCGTGTGGTGCCGCACCCCGTCGTGATAATAACTGTATTCGATGCATACGACGGTGTTAGGCTCCAGCACCGTGCGGTTCACCGCATTCATCCGCGGCTGCTCGTGGCTGCCCAGGCCGATGCCATGGCCCAGGAATTCGCGCGGAAAATTGTTCAGGTACCGGCTGATGCGGGAATAGCCGCGGTCGAAAATCTCGCCGCCCGTGACGCCGGGCTTCAGCCAAAGCCCGAGTTCCAACTGCACCTCGTTCAGCCGCTTCCAGATTTCCTGCTGCCGTTCGGAAGCCTCGCCGATGAAATAGGAGCGGACGAAGTCGGCCGAGTAGCCCATCACCTGCGCCCCCATGTCCACCTTCACGAAATCGCCGTGCTGCAGCACGTAGCCGCGCGGAAACGGGTCGTGCGCGGCGAAGGCATTGGCGGGCCCCGCGCCGATGTTGATGAAGTTCACGGCCGTCGCCCCTTCCGACAGCATGCGCAGGCAGGCGGCCTTGTGAAGGTCGTGGTCGGTGGCACCGGGGCGGATCGCCTCGCGGAAGGATTGATGGGCAAGGACGGTGATCTCCGTCGCGGCCTTCAGCCGGCGGATCTCCTCCGGCGTCTTGACCATGCGGACAAGCTCCATCTCGAAGGAGACATCGACGATGGTATTGCCCGCGAGCAGACCGTCCAGCAGCGTGCGGAAGCCGGAGGTGAGGTTGTCGCCCTCGGTGCCGACCACCATGCCGGTGACACCGCGCTCGGCGAGGATGTCCTTCGCAGCGCCGGCGAAATCCGTGTAGAAATGCGTCTCGATATCGGTGAAGAACTCGGCCATCGCATAGGCGCGGACATCCTCGATCCAGGTCAGCGTCATCGCCAGATGCAGATCCACCGCCGGCACCACGAAGGCCGGCGCCTTGCCCGGATCGCGGAAGAAGAAGACGCAGAACGGGCGGTAGCCGAGGTTGCCGCCATTGTGGAAGAACTCGCTGACATAGCGTGAGTTTTCGAGACCCCGCAGGATCACGAGGTCAAGGCCGCGGCGCTCCATCATCGCGCGCATGCGGGCTTCGTTGAACAGTACCGGGTCTCTGGCCATGCTGGTTCCTGTGGATGACGGTTCAGTCGAGCCGAACGTTGGTCGCCTGCACGACGCGGCGCCATTTCGGGATTTCCGCGCGCAGCAGCGCGCCGAGTTCCTCGGGCGTGCCCGGGGCGGGCTCGAAAGCCTGGCGGCGAAGGAAGTCGTCCACCTCCGGCAGCCGTATGATGGTGGTGATCTCGGTGTGCAGGCGCCGGGCGATGTCGGGCGGCACGCCGGCCGGCAGGAACAGCGCCTGCCAGGAATCGACCACGATATCGGGCATGGACTCGGCCATCGTCGGCACGCCTGCGGCAAAGGGCGAGCGCTGGGCCGACGTCACTGCCAGCGCCCGCATCTGGCGCTCCCGCATGAATCCCAGTGCCGCGGGCAAAGTGAAGATGCCGCCCTGGATATTGCCCGCCACAACATCCTGCGCTGCAGGGCCGCCGCCGCGATAGGGCACATGCGTCAGCGGCACGCCAGCATGCACGAGTTGCGCGATCGCCATATGCCCCGGCGAGGCGGTGCCGGAGGTGCCGATGTTGATCGGCATGCGCCCCGACTTCGCCAAAGCGACGAAGGCCGGGAAGTCGTTGGCGGGCAGGCTCGGGTGCACCACCAGCACCTGCGACAGGGTGGCGATCATGGTCAGCGGCTGGAAATCGCGCAGCGGGTCGAAGGGAAGGTCGCGGAACAGGCTCGGGTTCACGCTGAGCGGTTCGGAGGCGATCAGCAGCGTGTAGCCATCGGGCCTGCTTTTCGCGACCGCATCGAAGCCAATATTGCCGCCGGCACCGCTGCGATTCTCCACCGGCACCTGCCAGCCGAGCCTGTCGCCGAGGTGGCGCGCGATGAGACGCGCCAGGATGTCGAGGCTGCCGCCCGGTGCGGATGGGACAACGAAGCGGATCGGCCGGTTCGGAAATTCGCTTTGGGCTGTTGCTGCGACGGGCAGGGCGAGGCCGGCGGCGAGCAGGACACGGCGGGTCGTCGGCGTGGATGGCATGAGGCACCCTGCGGGATGTGGCCGGTGCAGTGCACGGGTTCGCGCCAGCCCGCGCAAGCGTAAAAACGCGCCGGGCAAAGAAGGTCTGGTTGGGGCGCCAGGATTCGAACCTGGGAATGGCGGCATCAAAGGCCGCTGCCTTACCGCTTGGCGACGCCCCACCAGCGGGGGAGCGCTTAGCCCAGACCGGGGCTTTCGTGAAGCCCGCCGCCCCAGCCCCACCAGGCGGGTGGCAACAGGCCGGCGGCGCGGGTGGCCGCGGCCGCATCGGCGAAGATGCCAAAGCAGGTGGCCCCCGATCCCGACATGCGCGCGAGCAGGCAGCCCGGCAGGGCGCCCATGGCGGCCAGCACCTCGGCCACCACCGGCCGCAGCGCCGTCGCCGGGGCTTGCAGGTCGTTGCACGTCAGCGCCAGGTCGACCACCATGGCCGCGGCATCCGGCCAGGCTGCGGGCAGCCGAGGGGGGGACGAAAACCCACCGCCACGCGCCCGGAAAACCTCGGGCGTTGCCAGCGCCACCCGCGGATTGGCCAGCACCAGCCCGAAGCCCGGGAGCCGCGGCGGGTCGGACAGCACATCGCCGATCCCGCCGAAGCGTTGCGGCCGGGCGGCCAGGCAGACGGGCACATCGGCCCCGAGGCTCGCCGCCAGCCCTGGCGGCACGACGATGCCGGTCGCGCGCGACAGCAGACGCAGGGTCGCCGCCGCATCCGCCGACCCACCGCCGATGCCCGAGGCCACAGGGAGCCGCTTGGTCAGCCGCAGCCCGCCGGCAAAGCCGAGGCCTCGCGCTGCGCGCATCACCAGATTGTCGGGTTCGGCGGCCAGCCCCCCGGCTTCCGGCCCGTCCAGCGTCAGCCCCGGGGCCGGGTCCAGCGTCACGCTGTCGCCGATGCCGGCAAACACCACCAGGCTGTCGAGCAGATGCAGTCCGTCCGCGCGCCGGCCCAGCACATGCAGGAACAGGTTCACCTTGGCCGGGGCGAACTCGGCGGGCATCACGGCGCGGGCCGTGCTTCTCCGGCCTGGGCGGTGGGCACGGCGGGGCCGGCCAGGCCGTCGCGCAGCTTGACCTCGATCTTGGCCACGTCGGCTGCCTCGGGGTCGGTCGTCAGCGCGCGGCGCCACTGGAACTGCGCCTCCGCCCGGCGCCCCGCCGCCCAATAGGCATCGCCCAGGTGGTCGTTGATCACGCTGTTGCGCGGTTCCAGTTCCACTGCCTTTTCCAGCCAGCGGACGGCGCCCGTCATGTCGCCGATCTTGAACAGCGCCCAGCCCAGGCTGTCAGCGATATTGCCGTCCTGCGGGCGCAGTTCTGCGGCGCGTTCCAGCATGCGCCGGGCTTCGACCAGGTTCTGCCCCTGCTCGACCCAGGTGTAGCCGAGGTAGTTCAAAACATAGGGCTGTTCCGGCGCCAGGCTCAGCGCGCGCTGGAAATCGGCCTCGGCTCGCTGCCAGCGGCCGGCGCGCTCCTGCGCGATGCCGCGGGCGTAGAACAGCGGCCAGTCGCCCGGGCCGGGCAGGGCGATGCGAGAAATCGCGACGTCATAGGCCACCACCGCCTCGGGGAAGCGGTTGCGGGCGCGGTAGATGTCGCCCAGCCGGGCACTGGCCTGGGGGTTGCCCGGCAGCGCCGTGGCGAGGCTGGCCAGCGCGGCCTCCGCCTCGGCCGTGCGGTCAAGCCGGTCGAGCAGCACGGCGCGGCGCAGGGCCGCGACCGAGGCCAGCGGATCACCGCTACCGATGTTCTCCAGCGCCACCAGCGCGGTGTCGGGGTGGCGCTCATCGGCCAGCACCTCCGCGGTCAGCAGCCAGGCCGCGGCAAAATCGGGGCGCAGACGCAGCGAAAGCCGCGCCAGCACAAGCCCGAACTCACCGGCCCCCTGCCCGCGCAGGGCAGCGGCCAGTGCCAACTGCGCCTCGGCCATGCCCTCGACCGGGGTCGCCACGGCGCGGCTGGAGAGGATCTGCCGGCGCGCCGCGGGGGTGAAGGCCAAGGCCAGGTCGTCGCCGCTGCGGGCGGCGCCTTCCAGCAGGCGCTGCGCCTCGGCCTCGCGCCCCGAACGCGCCAGGATGCCGGTGGCGATGGTGAGCAGCCGCAGATTGGCGTCGGGCGACTCGCCCAGGGCCGTGCGGATGAAGCGTTCGGCATCGCGCGGCCGGCCGGCGATATCGGCGATCATCGCGGCATGCAACGCATGGGTGCCACGCAGCCGGCCCGATTCGATGTGCGGGCGCAGGCTGGCCAGGGCCGCGTCGGTATTGCCGCGCCCCTGCAGGATCCAGGCGGCGAACAGCGGGTGCAGCAAGCCCGCCGCACCCTGGCGCGGCAGGCCGCGCATGCGGCTCTCGGCCCGGTCCCAGCGCCCGGCCTGGGCGTCGGCGCCGACCAGCAGCAGCACCGCGACCTGGTTGTCCGGCAGGCGGCGCGCCAGGCGTGGCGCGTCCATCCGCCCGTCCATGACGGTCGCGAGGAAGGCGCGGGACAGGATCTCGGCCTCGTTCGGCTCGACCCGCAGCGCCGCCAGCAATTGGTCGGCGGCGGCGCGCGTATCGGTCTCGCTGGTCGCGAAGCGCCCGGCCAGGTACGGGCCGAAAACCCCGGCCGGCGCGGCGGGCGGGGCGCGGACAGCAGCAGTGGGACCGCCCTCCGGCCCGGCGGCGGCGCAGCCGGCCAGGAGCGTGAGGGCGAGCAGGGCGAGGCGGCGTGGGCGCAGGAGCGGCGACATGTCGATGCACGTTAGCGTTGCAGCGTCGTCCCCGCCATGGGCGCGACAGAATTGCCACAAATACGTGTCCCCAGGGCAACAGGTGCGCGAGGTCACGCTCGCGTGCGCGCTTGCGATCGCCTCTCGACACGCCACATCTTTCGTCACAGCTTGTGTCACTGGATCCAATTTTAAGGGAAAAATGCATGCGGCGCTCGGCCTTGATCTTGGGCATCGGAGCGGCCTTGCTGCTCGGCGGCTGTGTCACGACCGGCACCGGTCAACAGGCCGTAAGCGCCGGCTGCGATACCTCCTTCCGGCTCGTGAACGTCTCCGGCGTCACCGTGCGCGAGGTATACTTCAGCCATTCCAGTCGCAACGGCTGGGGCCCGGACCAGCTTGGCGATCGGGTGCTGCCGAGCGGCCAGACGATGAATTTCCGCGCCGCCAATGTCGGCAGCTACGACTTCCGCGTGGTCTTGGCGAACGGGCGCGCGTCTGAACTGCGCCAGGTCAACATCTGCCGCGCCTCGACCATCAGCATCGCCAGCAATGGGCTGCGCGCGACCTGATCAG
>JBBQHE010000222.1:0-6950 GCA_038323655.1 Acetobacterales bacterium
CGGTGGGCTCCAACGGTGCCTCCCAGGCGATCCTGGATGCGCGCTGCCTGGCGGGGTTGCTTACGATGGAGGCGGCCCCTGCGGCGCTGACCGCCTATGACGCCGAGCGCCGACCGAAAACCGCGGCCATCGTCGCCAGCAATCGCCAAGGCGGGCCGGAACGCGTGGTGGATGTGGTCAGCGCCCGCGCGCCGGACGGTTTTGCGAGACTGGACGAGGTCATCGCGCACGAGGAACTGGCGGCGATCGCTGGCGGATATGCCGCGATGGCAGGCTTCGCGGTGGCGACGGGCTGACTGTCAGACCGTCGCGATGTCCGGCGCGTCTTCCGCCTTCATCCCCACCACGTGGTAGCCGCTGTCCACATGATGCACCTCGCCTGTCACGCCGGATGACAGGTCGGACAGCAGGTACACGCCCGCTCCGCCCACATCTTCGATCGTCACGTTGCGCTTCAGCGGCGCGTTGTACTGGTTCCACTTCAGGATGTAGCGAAAGTCGCCGATCCCGCTGGCCGCCAGGGTCTTGATCGGGCCGGCGCTGATCGCATTCACCCGGATGCCGATACCGCCCAGGTCCACGGCGAGATATCGCACGCTGGCCTCCAATGCCGCCTTGGCGACGCCCATGACATTGTAGTGCGGGGTCACCTTCTCGGCGCCGATGTAGGACATGGTCAGCAGCGACCCGCCAGGCGCCATCAGCGGCACCGCCCGCTGCGCGACCGACACGAAGGAGTAGCAGGAAATGTCCAGCGCCTGCAGGAACACGTCTCGCGGCGTGTCGAGGTAACGTCCGCGCAAAAATGCCTTGTCCGCAAAACCGATGGCATGGACCAGGAAGTCGATCTTGCCCCAGCGCGCCGCCAGCTCCGCGAAGGCCGCATCGACCGAGGCATCGTCGGTCACGTCGCAGGGCAGCACGATGTCGCTGCCGATGCTCGCGGCCAGCGGCCGCACGCGGCGTTCCAAAGCCTCGCCCTGGTAGGTGAAGGCGACCTCCGCCCCCTGCGCCGCGCAGGCCGCGGCCACCCCCCAGGCGATCGACCGGTCATTCGCCACCCCCATCACCAGACCGCGCTTGCCTGCCATCAACGTGCCCTTCAACGGCGCGTCGGGGGGCACGGAGGCCGGAACAGGGATCGCTTGCTCGGTCATGGGTTTCTTGGGCGCCGAAGGTTGCGGGGGTGGCTTGGTGGTGGCACACGCGCCCCCAGGCGGCAAGGGGGCCGCCACCCCATGCAAACCACGACCGAAAACCCTTTCGCCCTGTTCGAGACCTGGATGGCGGAAGCCGCCACCACCGAACCCAACGACCCCAACGCCATGGCCGTCGCCACCGCCACGCCCGACGGGGCGCCGGCGGTTCGCATCCTGCTGCTGAAGGGGCTGGATGACCGCGGCTTCGTCTTCTACAGCCACGACAACGGTCGCAAGGGCCGCGAATTGGCAGCCAACCCCCGCGCCGCCCTGACCTTCCACTGGAAGACCCAAGGGCGCCAGGTCCGCATCGAAGGCCCTATCGAGCGCGTGTCGGCGGATGAAGCCGATGCGTATTACGCATCGCGCCCGCGGTTGTCGCGCGTCGGTGCCTGGGCGTCCCGCCAGTCCACCCCGCTCGGGTCCCGCGCCGAGCTGGAAGCCGCGGTCGCCGAGGCCGATGCCCGGTTCCCTGGCGAGGAGGTGCCCCGCCCGCCGCATTGGGGCGGCTTCCGCTGCGTGCCGACGCGGATCGAGTTTTGGCGCGACATGCCTTTTCGGCTGCACGAGCGCCGCGTTTTTACCCGCGCCGGCGACGGCTGGGCCATCGAGATGCTCTACCCGTGACAATCCCGGCAGCGCAGGCCGAAGTGGCAGCACTTCTGGCCGCGCTGACCGGGTCAGCACCGGTCGAGACGCATATCTCCGCCGTCTTCATCGGCGCCGACACCGTGTTCAAGCTGAAGAAGGCGGTTGATCTCGGCTTCGTGAATTTCTGCGCCCTGACCGACCGGGAACACTTCCTGCGCCGTGAACTGGCGCTGAACGCGCAGCATGCGCCGGGGCTGTATCGCGCGGTGCGGCCCATCGGGCGGCGCGTGGGCCGCCTGGTGCTGGACGCGCTGCCGGCCGAAGATTGGGTGCTGGAAATGGCGCCCGTGCCGGCGGGCGATTTCCTCGACCGGCACCCGCTCGACGACGCGCTGCTGGATGCCTTGGGCGATGCGGTCGCCGCGATGCACGCCAGCCTGCCGCCGTTGCGCCAGGTCGATCAGCGCGCCGCCCTGCAGCGGGCGCTGGCCGGCAACACGCGCGCAGCGCTGGCGGCGGGGCTGCCGGCCGGGCGCGTCACGGCGCTGGATGCGGCCATTGCGGCGGCGCTTGATGCCTGCGCGCCGCTGCTCGCCGCCCGCACGGCGCAGGGCTGCGTGCGCCGCTGCCATGGCGACCTGCACCTGGGCAACCTGGCGTTGTGGCAGGGCCATCCGGTGCCCTTCGACGCGCTGGAGTTCGACGAAGCCCTGGCCGAGATCGACACTGGCTACGACCTCGCTTTCCTGCTGATGGATCTTGACCGCAAGGCCGGCCGCCCCGCCGCCAACCGTGTGATGAACCGGGTTCTGGCGCCCGGTATCGCCGCTGCCGGCCTGGCTGGCGCTGCGGGCGCTGATCCGCGCACAATGCCTGGCCACTGCGGGGGGTGACGGCGTGCCGTTGCTGGCCGCGGCCGAGGCCTATCTGCACACCGGCCCTGCGCGCCTGGTCGCCATCGGTGGCTTGCAGGGCACCGGCAAGTCGCGCACGGCGCGCGGCCTGGCGCCCGGCCTCGGCGCTGCCCCCGGCGCGCTGATCCTGCGTAGCGACGAAATCCGCAAGCGCCTGCACGGCGTCGCCCCGGAGGCAGCGTTGCCGGATCCCGCCTACACAACCGCCGCGAGCGACGCCGTGCAGGCCGAAATGCTGACGCTGTGCGATGCCGCGCTGCGCGGTGGCCAGGCGGTGGTGCTGGATGCGATGTTCCTCGACCCCGCGCTGCGCGCCGCGGCGCGTGCCGTCGCCGGTGCGCGCCCCTTCACCGGCATCTGGCTGCAGGCGCCGCTCGATGTCTTGCGCGGCAGGGTACGCGCGCGCCGCGGCGATGCCTCTGACGCCACGGTCGCGGTGCTGGAACGCGCCGCGGCCGCGCCCACCGGGCCGATCGACTGGGCGCTGCTGGATGCGACCGTGGACCCCCTAGCCGCCGCGCACTCGCTTTTGCCGACGGCGTGCTAAACTACCAAGGCCCGATCACCCCCGCCCAGGAGGCGCGACCCATGGCCTATCGCCGCATTCTTCTGCCGCTCACCGGCACCTCCTCAGGTGAGGCCGCGCTCAACGCGGCGCTGACCGTCGCCCGTATCTACGAATCCCACGTGCATTGCGTGCATGTGCGGGTCGATGCGCGGGACGTGGCACCGCTGGCCGGGGAGGGCCTGTCGGGCGCGATGATCGAGGAAATGATGGCTGCCACCGAACGCGAGTCCGGCGAACGCGCCGATCGCGTGAAGGCGCTGTGGACGAAATTCGTCGAAGGCCGGGATGTTACGCTCGCCGAAAGCGCCGAGGCTGCGCTGAAGGCGCCCGGCGCCACCCTGTCCTTCCAGTCCATCGCGGGGCGGGAAGAGGATGTGGTGTCGCAGCAATCGCGTCTCTACGACCTCGTCGTCGTGCCGCACCCCGAATCCGGCGAGGATGTCTCCTCCTCCGACGCGCTGCATGCCGTGCTGTTCGACAGCGGTCGCCCGGTGCTCATGGCGCCGCGGCAGACCCCGCCCACCATCGGCACCCGCGTCTGCGTCGCCTGGAACGGCACCGCGCAATCGGCCACCAGCGTCGCCGAGGCGCTGCCCTGGCTGCACCGCGCCGAGCACATCTGCATCCTGCATTCGACCGACTACCAGCGCCGCGGGCCCGAGGCCTCTGGCATCCAAGCCTATCTCCGCTGGCACGGGATCGAGGCCGAGACCGTCGCCTTCAAGCCGCAGACGCGCGAAGTGGGCGCGGGGCTGTTGGGGGCGGCGCGGGACTTCGGTTGCGACCTGCTGGTCATGGGCGCCTACAGCCATTCGCGGCTGCGGCAGTTGATCCTCGGCGGGGTGACGCGGCATGTGCTGGAAAACGCCGAAATCCCCGTGCAGATGTGCCGCTAGAAACGCCTGACAAGGCTTTTCTTGACTCTGGTCGGGTCCCGGCGCTTTAACAGATGATCCTATTCGCCGAGATCCCGCCATGCCCCATGCCGATCCACGCCCTGCCGCGGCCGACCTGGGCTCTTTCGTGGCGCTGTGCGGGCCGCGGCGCTGGGCGGATCGTGTCGCCGCTCTGAACACGCTGACGGCCAGCAAATCCCAGGCGGCGCGGGCGTCGATGCAGCGGCACGCGCTGGAATTGTCGCTGGCGCGGATGGCGGACCCCGCGGCCTTTGCCAAGGCGACCCGGGCCGACCGGCGCATCCTGACCTTCGCCAAGGAAGCCGCGCGCCTCGCCTCGTCGCTGGCGCCCGCCCCGCGGGCCCGGCTGGTCGCGCAGCTACGCGCGGGCCTGGCCGACAATGCCACGCTGATCCCGCTGTTCCACACGCTGCGGGTCGCGGCCCTGCAGCGCGCCCGCGGTTTCACCGTGCATTTCGCGGGGCTGGCCGACGACAGCCCGCATGACCTGATCATCTCCAAGGACGGGCAGGAAGTGGAGGTGGTCTGCGAGACCGTTTCCGCCGACGAAGGCCGCCCCGTGCATCGCGGCGACTGGTGCGCCCTGGTGGATATGGTGAACCCCGACCTGCGGACCTGGCTTGCCGCCCATCCGGGCCGCTACCTGCTGAAGATGACGCTGCCCGAAGGCTTGCAGGGGCCGGAGCGGCTGGCGGCGCTGTATGGCCGGATCTCCGGCATGCTGGCGACCCAAAAACGGCAGGATGCCTCGACAGACGTGGTGATGAAGCTGGACCCGCTGATGCTGGCCGGCGCCCAGGCGGCGCTGCCGGCCAACCTGCGGGCGAATTTTGGGCATGAGGCGCATCTGGCGGTAACCGGCGATGCCTCGGGCGGCAGCGTCTTCGTCATGGCCGCCCGCGCGGGGCAGGAGAACGCCATCGCCCAGGCGGTGACAAGGCGGATGGCGGCGGCCGCCTCGGCCCGGCTGACAGGCCGGCGCCCGGGCATCGTCGCGGTCTTCCTGGATGATGTGGAACGCGCCGAATGGCGGAGCCTGCGTGAGACCCTGGAGCTGGAGGGCGCGGCCCGCCGCTTCCTGACCGACCCCGCGGCGAAGCCCGTGCTGGCCTTGTCGGTGACCAGCCGGATGGAGTTGTTCGGCCTGGCCCCACCCGATGCGGTGGAGGGCGGGGAGTTGCGCTTCCGCAACCAGGCGCATCCGGCGGCGAAGCATCCGTCGCTGCTGCCGGCGATTGCGTCGAGCGTGTGACGCCGTTGCCGGCTATTTCGCAAAGGCCTGGGCTTGCGTCGCGTCCAGCTTCTTGCGGTCATTCATGAAGAAACCAGGGTCAAACACGAAACTGGCAAAGTGATTGATCAGCAATAGCCCTTCTTTCGTCTTGCTGAACCCAAGCGTCATTGTGCCGCCACCCCTTGCGTAGAGACTTCCATCCTTGTTGCTGCCGACGACGCAGCCGATGTTCGGAATGTTGCCAATATCCACCGAGTTTTAGGCGGTGATCGGGGTGGCGTTGGGCGCCCCAGCATAGCCAAGTTTAATCGGGCGCATTTCCTTTATTGTTGCGAACAAGGATTGCGGCTGCCCCTCTGTCATGCAGAGCAGGCTGTTTTGGGTTACATCCTTGTCGATCGAGGCCCGCAACGCCTTTCGTTGCGCCGCCTCCTCCTTCAAGGCCGATACCTGCACATCGTTCTTGATCAGGAAGAAGTGACGTTCCTCAAAATACATATTGGTCGCGGCGCCCATGGTGGAGCGCTTCAAGTCTGGAATATAGTTGTTGCGATTTTCAAATTGAATGTCCATTTTACCTCTCTCCCACATTTTTTATTTCATAATATTTGGCCGGCACAGCCTGCGCTCACCCCGGCCACTTCCCCCGCAGCCCACGCCCGCTCGCCACCGTCCCCTCGCCGAATTTTTCCCGCAGCGCCTCCATCGCCTTCCACCGCGCCGCCCGCCTGGGCGCATCCGGGTCGGCCAGGTCCCCCGCATCGGCCCCGGCCCCCGGCGCCAGCGACGCCGCCCCAATCCCGATCAGCCGGAAGGCGGTGCCATCGGCCTCCTTCGCCAGCAGCGGCCGGGCCGCGGCGAACAGGGTCTCCGGCACCGCACTCGGCGCCGATAGCCTGGCCTGGCGCGACCGCGTGGCGAAGTCGGCGGTCTTCAGCTTCAGCACCACGCCCCCGGCGGCGAAGCCTTTCTCCGCCAGGCGCCGCGCCAGCTTTTCGCACAAGCGCCACAGCGGCTGTTCCAGGGCCGCGACGTCGCGCAGGTCGGCATCGAAGGTCGTCTCGGCGCTGATCGACTTGGTTTCCCGCACCGGGTCCACAGGCCGGGCATCCTCGCCCCGGGCGCGCGCGGCGAGCGAGACCCCGTCCTCGCCGAAGCGGGCCGCGGCGCGGGGGTCCAGCGCGCCCAACTGGCCGAGCGTGGTGATGCCCGCGGTCGCCAGGCGGCGCGCCAGGGCCGGGCCGATGCCGGGCAGCATGCGCACCGGCTCGGGCGCCAGCAGCGCGCGGGCCTCGGCCGCGTCGATCACCGCGAAGCCGCGCGGCTTGTCCCGCCCCGCCGCCAATTTCGCCAGCAGTCGGTTGGCGGCCAGGCCGATCGAGACGGTGACCCCCACCTCGCGCTCCACCGCCAGGGCGAAGCGGGCCAGCACCACGGCGGGGGGTGCGCCGTGCAGGGCCTCGGTGCCCGACAGGTCCAGCACCGCCTCGTCGATCGACAGGGGTTGCACCAGGGGCGTCAGGGCTC
>JBBQHE010000223.1:0-6947 GCA_038323655.1 Acetobacterales bacterium
CTGCAACCGCACGAGGCCCAGGGTGACCTCCAGGTCGCTGCAGTCGTCCGACGTCCAGAGGTCGCCCAGGCTGCGGGCGGCGGGTTCGAACAGGCTGGCGCAGAGCGGGGCGACCGCACCGGCCCGCCGATGCAGGTCGGCCACGAGGTCGAAGGCGGCCTGGGGGTCGGCGGCGATGGCGAGCTTGGCGAGTTCGGCCGCGCGCGGATCGGCGGCCGGCAGCAGCAGCCGCGCCGCGCCGTGGCGGGCGGCGATCTGCGGGATGACGACCGTCTTCAGCACCTGGCGCAGCGCCGCGCTGGTGTCATGCGGCATGGCGGCCGCCGAGTTGCTGCCGATCTGGCTGGGTGACAGGCCGGCCAGGACTTCGGGCGCGGAATCGGGGCGGTGATAGAGGCTGTCCACCAGATGCGGCGCGATTTCGTCGAAGCGGCTGGCGCCCTGGTCGTCGCGGTCGCGCCGCACGGCCAGGCGCATATCCCAGTCGGCGAAGAAGCGTTCGCGCGTGGGGTGCGTGTCCAGCACTTCCACATCGGTATGGCGGGTGTCGCGGCGCAGGCTGTCCCAGATGCGGGCGATGCTCTCGGCCGGGCCTTCGAGCCACTGGAAGAAGCAGCCCTGGTCGTAGACCAGCATCCCCGTGACCTTTTCCGCCTGGTTGCGCGCCTGGGCGCTCTGCAGGATCGCCTGCAACGCTGCCTGTTCCATCGGCACCGTGGCGCGGCTGCGATAGACGAGGGTTGAGAGCAGCGGCGCGTCCGGCGCTTCCTGCGTATTGCCCTGCTGAGTCCTGGTGGCCTGCCTGGTCATGCTGAGTCCGTTTGTCCGGGCTTGATTTCACTTGGCACGTAACCAGACGCGACAGCGTGTAGCATCTTGGTTCAAAATATGGCGGCACCATTGCCGACTTGTCCAGTGGTTAACGCGCCATGTGCCATTAATCTGCCTTACGGCAAGTGCCCTGGCCGTCGAAATGGCGCGCATAGGTCGCCGGGCTGAAGCCGACCAGAAGCGCGCCATCCGCCGCCAGCACCGGGCGCTTGATCATCGACGGCTGGGCCAGCATCAGCCCGACGGCCCGGGCTTCGTCGAGGTCTTCGCGCATCCTGTCCGGCAGCTTGCGAAAGGTGGTGCCGGCGCGATTCAGCAGCGCCTGCCAGCCCAGCCGGGCGGCCCAGCCTTCCAGCGTGTCGCGATCGATGCCGGCGGATGTGTAGTCGTGGAAGCGGTAGGCGATGCCGCGCTCGGCGAGCCAGGCGCGGGCCTTCTTCATCGTGTCGCAGTTGGCGATGCCGTGCAGGGTGATGGTCATGCAAGCCTCCGATTCATCGAGGCTTGCATGGTCGGCCGCGGCGCATCGCCGCGAAAGCCCCGGCCGCCAGGGATCGGTCCGCCGCGGCCGGACCTTGATCCCGCACAAGGACACCGGCCGTCCGATGCGTGCAGATACGCGCTGAGGCACGGAGGCGATGGCGGTGACACGAGGTCTGGACCAGGCACGACGCTTCGGCCGATGACGGCGCCGGAACTGCTTTTCTACATTTCCGCGGCGCTGCTGTTCCAGGTCAGCATCGGCGTCAGCGTCGCCGCCGCGCGCTGGAAGCGTGGCATTGCCGCCGCGCCCATCGAAGTGGGCCCGCCCGCCCAGCCCCTTGCCTGGCCGGGGCTGCGCGCCTTTCGTGTGCTGCGCCGCCCGTTCGAGGATGCGCAGCGCAGCCAGTGTTCCTTCTACCTGGCGCCGGTGGACGGCGCGCCGCTGCCGCCCTTCCGCCCCGGCCAGTTTCTCACCTTCGCGCTGGACGTGCCGCAGGGAGAGGGGGGTGTGCCGCGGCCGGTCACGCGCTGCTACTCGCTCTCCGACGCGCCGCGGCCGGAGGCGTATCGTATTACCGTCAAGCGCGTGGCAGCGCCCGCCGACCAGCCCGAACTGCCGCCCGGGGTAGCCTCGACCCATCTGCATGACCGGGTGCAGCGCGGCGACGTGCTGCATCTGCGCGCGCCCTCGGGCCGCTTCTTCCTGGCGCCCGATGCGGATATCCCGGCCGTGCTGGTCGCCGGCGGCATCGGCATCACGCCGATGATGAGCATGCTGGCCTGGAGCCTGGAACAGCAGCCGGGCCGCGTGCTGCACCTGTTCTACGGGCTTCGCCACAGCGGCGAGCACGCCTTCAAGGCGGTGCTGGAGGCGCTGGCGGCGCGTCACCCCGGCTTCCGCCTGAGCGTGATCTACAGCCAGCCCCGCCCCGGCGACGTCGCGGGGCGGGACTACCAGCACCAGGGCCGGATCGACGTGGCGCTGCTGCGGCAGACGCTGCCGGTCGGCCGGCACGCCTTCTACGTCTGCGGCCCGCCGCCGATGATGGCCAGCCTGATCCCCGACCTGCTGGCCTGGGGCGTCGCGCCGGCCGACCTGCATCACGAAGCCTTCGGCCCGGCCTCGCTCGTGCCGGTGCCGCCCGCCGGGGGGCAGGCCGCCACCGCGATCGACATCCAGTTCCGTCGCTCCGGCCGCACCCTGGCCTGGACCGGGCAGGATGCCAGCCTGCTCGACTTCGCCGAGCGTCATGGCCTGGCCGTGGAGTCGGGCTGCCGCTCGGGCAGTTGTGGCAGTTGCGAAACCGGCCTCGTGTCCGGCAGCATTCGCTACGCGACCAGGCCGGACCACGAGCTGGCCGCGGGCCGCTGCCTGCTCTGCGTCGGCACGCCAGGCTCGGCGCTGGTGCTCGACGCATGAGTGGCAGCCTGGTCAGCCGCGAGGTGCTGCCCTTCGTCCTGGCGCTGGCGGCCCTGGCTGCGGCGGCGCTGCTGGTCGACCTCGGGCTGCACCTGGCCGATGCGGTCTGGATCGGCCGCTACCTTGGCATTCCCGGCACGGTGCTGATCCTGCTCTCGCTGCGGTATTCGCTACGCAAGCGCAAGCTGATCAGCACCGGCAACCCCGTGTCGCTGCTGCGCCGGCATGAATGGCTGGCCTGGGCCGGGTCGTTGCTGGTGCTGGTGCATGCCGGCATCCATTTCAACGGCATCCTGGCCTGGCTGGCGGTCTGGGCCATGCTGGTCAACGTGGCCAGCGGGCTGACCGGCAAATACCTGCTGGCACGGTCGCGGCGGCGGATCGAGGCGACCCGCCAGCAGTTCCGCCAGGCGGGGTTGGCGGCGGAGGCGGTCGAGGAACGGCTCTACTGGGACAGCCTGACCTTCGACGTCATCAAGCAATGGCGCCTGGTGCATGTGCCGATCACGCTGGCCTTCGCCGTGCTGGCCCTGGCGCATATCCTCGGCATCTTCCTGTTTTGGGGTTGGCGATGAAACGGCCCTGGATCCTGTTGGTGGTGCTGGCCAACCTTGGGGTGATCATCGCGCTCGCCTTCATCTATCCGCATCTGATGGTCAGCCCCGGGCCGCTGATGCCGGCGCATGCGGCACTCGCCACGGATTGCTTTGCCTGCCACACGCCGCTGCTGGGCGCCGCGTCGGGCCGCTGCACCACTTGCCATGCCGTTGCCGCCATCGGCCTGCGGTCCAGCACCGGTGTCGCGCTGGTGCGGACCGGATCGGCCGCGCGCACGCCCTTCCACCAGCATCTGCAGGCGCAGAACTGCCTGGCCTGCCACAGCGATCACCAGGGCTCGCTGGTCGGGCAGGGGATTGGCCGAAGCTTCTCCCATGCGCTGCTGCAACCGGCGATGCAGCAGAACTGCGTGGGCTGCCACACCGCGCCGGACAATGCGCTGCACCGCGGCGTGGGCAATACCTGCGCGCAATGCCACGGCACGACGCGCTGGAGCCCCGCGACCTTTGACCACACACGCTTCTTCGTGCTCGACGGCGATCACAATGCGCCCTGCGC
Organism: Acetobacterales bacterium; assembly: GCA_038323655.1. Lineage (GTDB taxonomy): Bacteria > Pseudomonadota > Alphaproteobacteria > Acetobacterales > Acetobacteraceae > Humitalea. The sequence continues at coordinate 3,851 of JBBQHE010000223.1, forward strand.
GACCTGCCATGTGAACAACGATACCAGCCGCTACACCTGCTACGGCTGCCACGAACACCAGCCCGACCGGATCGCCGCCAAGCACATCCGGGAGGGCATCCGCGACTTCCAGAACTGTGTCGCCTGCCATCGCAGCGCGCATGGCGAACCGGGACGTGGCGGGGGAGGGGATCGTCGCGAGGGTCGCGGCGGCCGGGAAAGGGACTGAGACCACATGCCACGCCTGCACCTTCACCCCGAACGTCACCTCGTCTCGCGCATCGGCTGGCTGCGTGCGGCGGTGCTGGGCGCGAACGACGGCATCGTCTCGACCGCGAGCCTGATCGTCGGCGTCGCGGCCGCCGCAGCCACGCAGAACGACATACTGCTGGCCGGCGTGGCCGGGCTGGTTGCCGGGGCGATGTCGATGGCGGCGGGCGAATATGTCTCGGTCAGTTCGCAATCCGACACCGAGCAGGCCGATCTCGTGCGCGAAGCGCAGGAATTGCAGGACAACCCCGTCTTCGAACATGAGGAACTGGCCGATATCTACGTCCGTCGCGGGGTCGAGCGGGGTCTCGCGCGCCAGGTGGCCATGCAGTTGATGGCCAAGGACGCGCTGGGCGCGCATGCGCTGGATGAACTCGGGATCAGCGAGATCACCACCGCCCGGCCGATTCAGGCGGCGCTGACCTCGGCTGCGACCTTCGCGGTGGGGGCTGCGATGCCGCTGCTGATGGTGGTGGTGGCGCCGGCCGGCCTGCTGGTCTGGATCGTTTCCGGCGCCTCGCTCGTCTTCCTGGCCCTGCTGGGCGCGATCGGCGCCCAGGCCGGGGGTGCCGATGTGCTGCGCGCGACGGCGCGGGTGACCTTCTGGGGGGCCTTGGCGATGGGGCTGACGGCGGGGATCGGGGCGTTGTTCGGCACGGTGGTCTGATCGCGGTTAACGCGGCCGGTTGCGCCAGCCCGGCGCCAGCACCCAGTAATCATCCACCTGCAGGATCGCATCGCGCGCGGGGTCGTGCGAGGCGCGGGCGAGGGCCAGGCTGTCGGCATCGCGCAGCACATAGAGCGTGGCTGGCTCGTACGAACCGCTCGCCAGGACCTGCGCCATGCGAAGGCGCAGGGCCGCCACCACGGCGCCATCCACCCGCGCGAGGTAGACCGAATCCGTCGGCAGCCGGGCCTGCATGGCGAAATGCGCGATCGACTGCCAGCCCGGCCCGATATTTGCGGCCGGCACGGCGCGCACCTGGCGATAGACGATCGCCGCTTCTGCCCAGAACGGGTCGAACAGCCGCGGCGGCACGCCCGCCGGCGCATCGGCGACCAGCGCCCGGCGGCGGTCCATGCCCGGCTGCAAGTCCACCGCCTGCACCACCAGCAGCACTGCCAGCAGCCACCCCGTGCGTCGCCCGCCCCAGGCGCGCAGGCAGCAGGCGATTGCCAGGAACAGCAGGGCATAGATGACCGGCATCGCCATGCGTTCGGAATTGCGTGCGGCGCCGAGGATGCCGAGCAGCCTTTCCGGCAGGACCAGCAGCGGGAAGACGTGGCGCCCGACCGCGACCTGGTGCGTCACCGCGAAGCCGAGCAGCACCAGCAGCGCCGCGCCGAGCGGCCAGAGGCGCTGCGGCAAGGCGGCCGGCCGAAGCAGGAAGGCCAGCAGCCCGGCCCCGAGCAGCAGCAGGCCGCCCAGGCCGAGGTAGCTGCCCCCACCTTCCCAATGGCCGGTATCAGGCAGGTCGGGCAGGAAGCGCGACCAGGCACCGCCATCGAAGATCGCCAGCAGGTTGAGGCCCCAGGTGCCATAGGTGCCGAAGTCGCTGCCCGCGCCGGAGGCAAAGCCACCCCGGAGCATGAAGAAGCCCGAGGCCCAGAGGCAGGCTGCCACGGCCGTGAAGCCGGTGCCGGCTTCGGCCAGCGCGGCGACCGGGCCACCCGGCGCGCGGCGCAACCAGTCGCCACCCCAGATCACGCCCACCATCGCCAGCAGGTAGGGGTTGATCAGCGAGGTCACCGTCACGAGGCCGACCCAGGCGACCCTGCGCCGCAGGCCGCCGCCTGGCGCCAGCGCCAGGAACAGCGCGGCCAGCAGGGTCCATTGCGCGACCATATGGACATGGCCGGTCATGCGGTTGAACCAGACCGGCTGCAGCGCCAGCAGCCCGGCGCCAAAAACCCGTGCCAGGGGGTCGGTCGTGACGAGCCCCACCAGGCGCCAGCCAAGCCAGCCCTGCAGCACGCCGCAAAGCAGCATCCAGGGGCCAGCGTATTGCCCCCAGTCGAGAACGCCGCGCAGCGCCTTGAACAGGAACAGCAGCAGCGGAATGGAGTCGGTGTAGAAGATGCCGCTCGACATTTCGATGCCCCAGGGCGGGATGGCGCCGGGCGGCCACCAGGACCAGGGGGTCTGGTCGAAATAGCCCCGGGCCAGCCAGATCTGGACCGTGTCGGGGCCGGTCGGGCCATGCAGCATCCAGCCGACATGGTCCGGGTGCAGCGGGGCAAGACCGAGGATGGCCACGACCACCGCGACGCCGATCAGGGCTGACAGCACGGCGCCGAACCTGGGCACGGTCATGGGGCGGCGTTCAGGGATGTCGCGCGTGGGAGGCGGGCAGCAAGACCGGCGCGCCGGTTGGGCGTGCGTTTGCTGCCCTCTGGGATATTTCTGGCTTCCCTAGAACGGGGCAGACCTACTCCCACTCGATCGTCCCGGGCGGCTTGCTCGTCACGTCGTAGGTGACGCGGTTGATGCCCCGCACCTCGTTCACAATGCGCCCGGCGACCCGCGTCAGGAAGGCGACGTCGAAGGGATAGACATCCGCCGTCATGCCATCGGTGCTGGTCACCGCGCGCAGCGCGCAGGCGTGGTCATAGGTCCGCCCGTCGCCCATCACGCCGACCGTGCGCACCGGCAGCAGCACGGCAAAGGCCTGCCATATCTTGTCGTACAGCCCGGCCTTGCGGATCTCATCCAGGTAGACCGCATCGGCCGCCCGCAGGATATCCGCCCGCTCGCGCGTCACCTCGCCCGGGATGCGTATGGCCAGGCCCGGCCCGGGGAAGGGGTGGCGGCCCACGATCTCCTCCGGCATGCCCAATTCGCGCCCCA
>JBBQHE010000224.1:0-6929 GCA_038323655.1 Acetobacterales bacterium
CGAAATGCCGGCCACCCAATCGGGCAGGTAGTCGTCTTCCGACAGCGCCGCATAAACCCCCGCCTGGTAGCTGCCGAGCGCGCCGCCACCTTGCAGCACCAGGGCGATCTTCTTGTCATAGCCGGCGGGTCGGGTCATGCGATGGGGGCTCCTGGAGGCATGATCCGCTTCGCCACGGCCCGCCGACGGGTTACGCGTAACCTCGGAGCGTTCCCCGGCGAAACAGGCTAGCCGCCGCGAACCCGCGACGGAACAGGAGATCGACATGACATCACGGTGGCACCCCGCCTGGCTGCTTCTGCTGCTGTGGGCGACACCCGCGCCCGCCCAGGACGCGGGGCTGGTGACGCGCGCCAGCGCCCACTCCGCCGCCGCCACCGTGACGCGGTTCGAAGCGGCGGTGCGTGCCGCCGGCTGGGTGGTTTTCACCAGCATCGACCACGCTGCGGCGGCCGGTGCCGTGGGGCTCGACCTGCCATCGCGAACCGTCATCTTCTTCGGCAACCCCACCGCCGGCACGCCGGCGATGCGCAGCAACCCGACGCTCGCGCTCGACCTGCCGATGCGTGTGCTGGTCTGGAATGATGCGCAGGGCGTATCGCAGTTGACCCGCAGCAGCGGCGCCGATCTTGCCACGCGATTGTACGCGCGGCACGGGGTTGCCCTTCCGGCAGCGGCCGTCGCCGGCATGGAAACGTTCCTCGACAGCCTGGCGCGCCAGGCTGTCGAGTGAACCATGCCTGGTTGGCCGCGGGGGTTGCCGCGGTGCTGGCGGTGGCAGTGGCGCTGCATCGGCTCGGGGATGCGGCGCTCTACCCGATCTTCCTGATCGCGCTGCTGCTGGGCATCGTTTTCGTGGTGACGGATTTCGGCTTTGCCGGCGGCTTCCGCGACCTGCTGCTGGCCGGCGATACGCGCGCGATTTCGGCCTCGCTGCTGATCCCAGCCGTTGCGGCGCTCGTGGTGATCCCGGTGGCGACGCTGGGCGGCACGCATGGGCGCTTTGTCGCGGGCATCGGGCCCATGCTGCTGATCGGGGCCGCGCTGTTCGGGATCGGCATGCAGCTGGCCAATGGCTGTGGCTCAGGCTCGTTGGTGGCGGCCGGTGCCGGGTCCCGGCGCATGTGGCTGGCACTGCCCTTCTTCTGTCTGGGCAGCCTGCTGGGCAGCCTGGCTCTGCCGGTCGCCATGCTGCTGCCCGAAGCGCCGGGCGTGGACCTGCCGCTGCGCTTGGGCACCTGGGGTGGGCTTGCAGCAACCTTGGGGCTGATCGCGCTGGTCGCCTTGGGGCTCTGGCGCTGGGGTGGCGCACCGGCGTTTTCGCAACTGCGCGCCGCGGCGCTGATCGGCACGCTGGCGGCGGCGATGTTCCTCGCGGTGGGCGAACCCTGGGGCATCACCATGGGGCTGACCGTCACCGGGGCGAAGGGGGCGATGGCGGTGGGGCTGGACCCGTCCGACATGGCCTTTTGGTCCTGGACAGGGCCGAAGGCGATGCTGGCAAACCCGCTGCTGTCGATGCCATCGGCGCTCGGGGACCTCGGGCTGCTGCTGGGGGCGATGCTGGCCGCCGGCGCCACCGGGCGGTTTCGGGGTGCCACACGCCTGGCCCTTCGCCCGGCCATTGCCGCAGCCCTCGGCGGGCTGGCGATGGGCGTCGGCGCCAGGCTATCGTCCGGCTGCAACATCGGCGCCTTTGTCGGCGGGATATCCTCCGGCAGCCTGCATGGCTTCGTGTGGATGGTCGCGGTGCTGCCGGGCTGTTGGCTGGGCATCCGGCTGCGACCCTGGTTCGGGATGACGATGCGATGACGCAGCGGCGGCTTTATGGCTGGGCCACGCCCAATACGCATCGGGTGTCGATCCTGCTGGAGGAACTCGGCCTCGACTACGCCGTCACCGGGGTGAACATCCGCGCGGGCGCGCAATTCGCGCCCGAGGTCGTGGCGCTGAACCCTTTCGGCAAGGTGCCGATCCTGGTCGAGCCGCCGCTGGTGCTGTTTGAATCGGGCGCCATCCTGCTGCACCTGGCGCAAGCGCATGGGCGGTTCCTCGGCGGGCCCGAGATGCTGCCCTGGCTGATGGTGGCGCTGACGGGCCTCGGACCCGCCATGGGCCAGGCGCATCACTGGACCGAGTTGGCGCCCGACAAGCCCGCCCCCGCGCGCGACCATGCGCTGGCCGCGGTCGACCGCGTCTTCGCCCTGCTGGAGGCGCGGCTGGCCGCCGTCCCCTACCTGGCGGGCGCGGATTACAGCATCGCCGATATCGCAGCCTTCCCCTGGATCGCGCGGGCGCATTGGGCCGCGCGCGGCCTTGCACAGACACCGCATATCGCCGCCTGGCACGAACGGCTTGCACAACGACCCGCCGTGGTGCGTGGTATCGCCGTGCCGGTCGGTGCCGTTCTCGCCTGAAGGGAAAGACCATGTTGTTACGCGTGCTTGCCTTTTTGCTCCTATGCTTCGCGGCCCAGGCCCAGGCGCCCGATCGCATCCTGCGCATCGTGCCGAATGCCGACCTGCAGACGCTGGACCCGATCAACACCACCGCCGGCGTCGTCTCCAGCCACGCGCAGATGATCTACGACCAGCTGTTCGGTCGCGACGCCGAACAGCGGCCGCAGCCGCAGATGGTCAATGCCTGGTCGGTTTCGCCCGACAACCTGACCTGGCGCTTCACCCTGCGCGACGGGTTACTGTTCCACGACGGCGCCCCGGTGACAGCGACCGATGTCGTGGCCTCTCTACGCCGCTGGGCCGCGCGCGACCCGCATGGGCGGCAGATCCTGGCCATCACCACGGCCCTGGTCGCCGAGCCGGATGGCAAGACCGTGACCTGGAGCCTGAACCGTCCCTACGGGCTGATGCTGGATGCGCTGTCCAAGCCCGCCGGCAACATGCCCGCGATCATGCCGGCGCGCGTGGCGGCGACCGATCCCTTCACCAATATCCAGGACACCACCGGCAGCGGGCCGTTCATTTTTGTCCGCGAGGAATGGGTGCCAGGCAGCAAGGTCGTCTATCGCCGCAACCCGGCCTATGTCCCGCGCAGCGAACCGGCCTCGGGCACCGCGGGCGGCAAGCAGGTCTTCGTCGACCGCGTAGAATGGCTGAACATCGCCAATGCCCAGACCTCGGCGCTGGCGCTGATCCAGGGCGAACTGGACTATATCGAGACCCCCGGCGTCGATTTCCTGCCGATGCTGGCGCGGCGCGGCATGCGGATTGTCCGCACCAATACGCTGGGCGCGCCCGGCATGATCAGGATGAACCACATCCACCCGCCGTTCAACGATGCGCGCGCACGCCAGGCGCTGATGCTGCTGGTGAACCAGGAAGAATTCCTGCAGGCGATGTTCCCCGACCCTGCGCTGTACGAGATCTGCCACGCCTTCTTCGTCTGCGGCTCGCCGCAGGAAACCCAGGCGGGGGTGCCGCCGGGGCTCGGCAGCCCGGCCGCGGTGGCGCAGGCGCGCGCCCTGCTGCGCGCCAGCGGCTACGACGGCGCGCCGATCGTCATCATGGACCCGACCGACAACCCCTTCATGCATGCCGCGACCCTGGTGCTGGCGCAGCAGATGCAGGCGGTCGGCTTCCGCACCGATGTGCAGGCGATGGACTTCGCATCCATGGCCGGGCGCCGCGCCAACCGCCGCCCGCCGGCCGAGGGCGGCTGGCACATCGGCCTGACCTTCTGGAACGGGCTTGGCGCTTCCGACCCCGTGGGCAATGTGCCGATGCAGGCCAGTTGCGAGCGCGCCTGGCCTGGCTGGCCCTGCGATGCGGCCCACCAGGCGCTGATCGACGCCTATCCCTATGCGGCCTCGGCCGAGGAGCGGCGGCGCATCCTCGATGCCTTGCAGACCAGCGCCTACGGCCTCGTGCCCTATGTGCCCTTCGGCCAGTGGTATCTGCCGGTGGCGCACAGCCCGCGGCTGTCTGGCGTGCTGGCCATGCCGGGGATCATCGTGCCCTGGAACATCCGCAAGGCGGCGCGCTGAGACGCCTCAGCCCGCGACCGCCCCGCTGCGCCGCACGGCCGCGGCCCAGCGCTGCCTTTCGCTGGCCAAGAAGGCATCAAGCGTCGGGCCGGCGGCGATGGGCAGGGCCGTGGCACTGCGGGCCGCGAGGAAGGCGGCCCAGGCGGGCGTGCCGGTGACTTCCGCCAGTGCTGCACGCAGCCGCACCAGCACGGCGGGCGGGGTCGCGGCCGGTGCGAAAAGCCCGAACCAGTTGGGCGCATCCACGCCCGGATAACCCAGCTCAGCAAAGCTCGGCACCGTCGGCAGCGCCGGCTGGCGCTGGGCCGTTGCCACGCCAAGCGCCAGGATCTGCCCGCCCGCGAGCAGCGGCTGGGCCGTCGTCACCGCATCGAACAACAGGTTGATCTGCCCCGACATGAGGTCCGCCATGGCCGGCGGGCTGCCGCGATAGGGCACATGGGTCATCTGGATGCCCGCCTCGGCCGCCAGCAACTCGGCGGTCAGATGCGCGAGCGACCCCGCCCCGCTCGACCCGAAGGTGATCCGCCCCGGTGCGGCCCGGGCCGCGGCGATCATCGCGGCCAGGTTCGGGGCGAAGGGCGCGCGGGGACCGGTCAGCAGCACATTGGCCTGCGCGCCGAGCAGCCCGATGGCGGCGAAATCGGAGTCGGGGTCGTAGCCCAGTTGCGGATAGAGCGGCTTGGAAATCCCCATCACAGCCGGCCCCACGGCCAGCAGGGTGAGGCCATCAGGGGCAGCCCGGGCCACCGCCTCGGCGCCGATGTTGCCGCCCGCACCGGCGCGGTTCTCGATCACCACGGTCTGCGACAGCAGGGCGCCCAAAGGCTCGGCCACGCCGCGCGCTACGATGTCGCTGATCCCGCCAGGGGCGAAGGGCACGATGATCCGGATCGGTCGCGCAACGTTCTGCGCCAGGGCCGGCGTCGCCAACAACGGCAGGGAAAAAAGGGCACGCCTGTCCAGGCGCAAGGCAAAGCCTCCCGATGCATCCGATCGCCGCCTGCGCGGGCAGTTCCTCGAGCGCAATCACGCCCCCGCGCGATCATGAGGTCAATCCGTGTCTTGCCAGGGCGCTGCGGCGGGCGGAGCGTGTTGGTCGGATCGCGCCTGGAGACCACATGCGCTGCCTGCTCGCCGCCCTGATCGCTACCCTGTGCGCCCCGGCCCTGGCCCTGGCGCAATCGCTGACCATCGCCCTGGCGACGCCGCCGACCTCGCTCGACCCGCATTTTCACAACCTGGTGCCGAACAGCGTGATGGCCGCGCATGTCTTTGACCGGCTGGTGCACCAGGATGCGCAACAGCAGCTGACGCCGGGGCTGGCCCTGTCCTGGCGGCCGATCGGCGACACCGCCTGGGAATTCCGGCTGCGCCCCGGTGTCACCTTCCACGACGGCACGCCCTTCGGGCCCGAGGATGTCGCGGCCTCGCTGCGCCGCGTGCCATGGGTGCCGAACAGCCCCGGCAGCTTTGCGCAATTCACCCGCGGGATCGCATCGGTCGAGATCATCGATGCCACCACGTTGAAGATCACCACCAACGCCCCGCAGCCCTTGCTGCCGACCGATCTGTCGGTGATCGCCATCGTCCCGGCCCGCTTCGAACGCGCACCGACCGAGGCCTTCCGCGACGGAACTGCCATGATCGGCACCGGCCCCTTCCGCTTCACCGCCTTCGAGGACGGCAACCGCCTGCGCCTTTCGCGCAACGACGCCTATTGGGACGGCGCGGTGCCCTGGGCACGCGTGACAATCAACGTCGTGCCGAACGACAGCGCCCGGGTCGCCGCCCTGCTGGCCGGCGATGCCGATGCGATCGAGGCCGTGCCCATCGCCGCCCGCGACACGCTGCTGCGGCGCGACGGCGTGCGGCTGTGGCGCGCGACAGGAAATCGCGTGGCCTTCCTCGCCTTCGACACTTTTCGCGAACACAGCCCCTTCGTCACCGCCCGCGGCGGCGGGCCCATCGCCAACCCGCTGCGCGACGCGCGGGTGCGCCGTGCGATCAGCCTGGCGCTGAACCGGACGCAGATGGTGGATCGGCTGATGGAGGGCGAAGCCATCGCCGCCGGCGGTTTTTTGGCACCCGGCTTCTTCGGCGCCAACCCGCGCCTCGTTCCCGATCCTTTTGATCTGGACGCCGCGCGTCGCCTGCTCGCGGAGGCGGGTTTCCCCAACGGCTTCGCGATGACCCTGCACGGGCCGCACGACCGCTTCCCCAATGACGACAAGATTTTGCAGACCACGGCGCAGATGCTGGCGCGGATCGGGATCGAAGCCCGGGCCGAGACCCTGCCTTATTCCATGCTTTTGTCGCAGGGCGGGCCGCCGAACTTCGCCTATTCGGCGATGCTGCTGTCCTGGGGCAGCAATACCGGCGAGGTCTCGTCTCCGCTGCGCTCGCTGCTGGCGACGACGGATCGCGCCGCGGGCCTCGGCGTTGCCAATCGCGGCCGCTACAGCAATCCCGCCCTCGATGCGCTCATCCGCCAGGCGCTGGGCACGGTCGATGACACCGCCCGGCGCGGCCTGCTGGAACGCGCAAGCGAGGTGGCGATGGCGGACCAGGCGATCGTGCCGATCCTCTACCAGGTCAATATCTGGGCCACGCGCGGCAACATCGCCTATGCCGCCCGCGCCGATGAGATGACGCTGGCGCGTTTCTTCACCCCCGGAGTCCCCGCACGATGATGCCCTGGCAGATGCCCGCCACCCAGCTCGCCGCCGCCTATCGATCTGGCGCGCTGACGCCTTCGGCGGTGCTGGAGGCGGTGCTGGCGCGCATCGCCGCGGTGAACCCCGCGATCAATGCCTTCGCGACGCTGGACGAGGCCGGCGCACGAGCCGCCGCGGCCGCCAGCGACGCTCGCTTCACCGCAGGTGCTGCGCGTGGCGCCTTCGAGGGCATTCCCCTCGGCATCAAG
>JBBQHE010000225.1:0-6767 GCA_038323655.1 Acetobacterales bacterium
TTCCCGGTGCGGGGGTTCGACCTGGATGCCGGGCGCACGTTGCAGTTGAACGCGGGCACCAGCCCCATCGACCACCTGCCAGGGCCGGCCTTGGCAGACATGCTGGCCCGTGGCTTCCGGGCTGAAACCTCCGCAGACAGCCTCTTGGGGGCCGATATCATTCTGATCTGCGTGCCGACGCCGCTGGACGCAGCCCGCCAGCCGGACCTTGGCGCCGTGCGGCAGGCGATGGCCGACGCCGCCCGCAGCATCGCGCCAGGCGGGTTGATCGTGCTGGAATCCACGGTCTATCCCGGCGCCACAGCCGAACTCGCGGTACCGGCATTGCGCGCAGTCGGCCGGACGCCGGGGCAGGACGTCTTCCTCGCTTATTCGCCGGAGCGCGAGAACCCTGGCGACACGGTGCATCGCGGCGCCACCATCCCGCGCGTCGTTGGCGCCGAAGACTCTCTCACCCAGGGCCTCGTGGCCGCCTTCTACCGGGCCGCGGGCTACCCTGTCGTGCCTGTCGGCAGCCTTGCCGGGGCCGAGGCGGTGAAGCTGATCGAGAACGCGTTCCGCCTCGTCAACATCGCCTTCGCCAACGAAGTGCAGACGGTGCTCTCCGGCATGGGCATCGATGTGCAGGAGGCACTGGCGGCCGCGGCCACCAAACCCTTCGGCTTCATGCCCTTCCAGCCGGGCCCGGGGGTCGGTGGACACTGCATCCCGGTCGATCCGCTGTATCTGTCGTGGCAGGCGCGACGGGTCGGGCTGGCCACGCCACTGATCGATACCGCCGATGCGATCAACCATGCCGCCCCATCCGTCACGGTGCATCGCCTCGCGACTGCACTGGGCGGCATCCCACTCGACCGCGCCCGGGTGCTGGTGGTCGGCCTCGCCTACAAGCCAGGTGTCGAGGACATGCGCGAAAGCCCGGCCTTCCCGATCATCGCCGAACTGGCGCGGCGCGGCGCCACCCTTGCCTGGCACGATGCCCATGTGCGCTACGCCCCGGTCTTCCCCGACGCCCCGGCACCACGCCGCCTGTTGCACCTGGATGCCCTTGCGGGGCAGTTCGACGCGGCTCTGATCGTGACCGACCACCCGGGCGTCGACTACGCCGCCTTGGCCGAGGCGCTGCCGCTGGTGGCCGATGCCAGGGGCGTTTACGCAAGGCTGGGGATCCGCCGGGCATCTGTGAGGCCAGTCTGACGAGCACAGTTCCAGAAATCTGATCCCGCGACGTGCTTCGGCCTTCCTCGGCTGGTCTGCCTCGGGCGTCGCCAGGGCTACCCTGGCCGGGCCGATGCCCGGGCTTGCGTCAGCGACCCGGCCGAAGACCTCGGGTGCCATGGCCACGCAGAGACGCGGGCTGTAGCGCTCCGGCCCTAACCGCGCCACGATCGGCAAGCTATGCCCTGAGGAACCGAACCGCGTGAGCCCCACCACCGCGATGACCGCTCGACATTTCGCCGACCTCGCGGCCCTGGCGCGCTCGCCGCGGGCCGATGGCTCGGCCCGCAGCAGCATCCGGCCGCTCTTTGCTGCCAACCCCGACCGCTTTGCCCAGGCCAGCCATCGCCTCGGGCCGCTGCTGCTGGACCTGTCCAAAACCTCGATCGACGACACCTCCCTCGCTGCGCTGCTGGCACTGGCCCGGGCGAGCGATGTCACCGGGCAGCGGGCCGCCATGGCCAGCGGTGCGCTGGTCAATGTCACCGAACAGCGTGCCGTGCTGCACATGGCTTTGCGTGCCCCGCGGGATGCGGGCTTCCGCGTAGGACCCGAGGATGCTTCGGCCAGCGTGGCGGATACGCTGGCGGCGATGCAGGTCTTTTGCCAAGCGGTCCATGACGGCACGTTGCGTGGCGCCACCGGGCGCCGCTTCACAGCAGTGCTGAGCGTGGGCATCGGCGGCAGCGACCTCGGCCCCTTCATGGCGGTACGCGCGCTCTGGACACCCGCCGGGCCGCTGCGCCCCTTCTTCCTCGCCAACGTCGACGCCCACGCCTGGGAAGCCCTGCGGCCGCAAATCGACCCCGAGACGACGCTGGTGCTGATCGCCTCGAAAACCTTCACCACCGCCGAGACGATGCAGAATGCGCGCCTGGTCCGCGATTGGCTCGTGGCCGGGGTGGGGGAAGCAGGCGTTGGCCGGCATCTCGCGGCCTTGTCCACAAACCTGCCCGCCACCGCCGCCTTTGGCATCGACCCTGCGCGCGTCTTTGGGTTTCGCGACTGGGTCGGGGGTCGCTTCTCGATGTGGTCCGCGATCGGGCTGTCGATCGCACTGTCCTGCGGCTGGGCGGCCTTCGCCGCCATGCTGGCCGGCGCGCGGGCGATGGACGAGCACGCGCTGTCGGCGCCCGATTCGCGCAACATGCCGCTGCTGCTGGCGCTGACAGAAGTCTGGCACGTCGATGCGCTGGGCTACCCGGCGCGCGCCGTGCTGCCTTATGACAACCGCCTCGGCCGGCTGCCTGCGCATCTGCAGCAAGTGGAGATGGAAAGCCTGGGCAAGCGCGTCGGCCGAGATGGGGTCGCGGTGCCCTACGCGACTGGACCCGTGGTCTTCGGTGAGGTCGGGACCAATGCCCAGCATTCCTTCATGCAGTTGCTCCACCAGGGCACCACGCCGGTTCCGACCGACATCATCCTGATCGCGACCCCTGACCATGCCCACGCCGCCAGCCACCGGATGCTACTGGCCAATGGCCTGGCCCAGGCCGAAGCGCTGTTGGTCGGCCGCGATCTTGAACAGGTGACGGCCGAGATGTTGGCCCGCGGCACCGACCCGGCCGAGGTCACGCGCCTGGCGCCGCATCGTGTTTTCCCAGGCGACCGTCCCAGTGTCATCATCCTGCTCGACCGGCTTGATCCTTATGCCTTGGGCATGCTGGTCGCGCTTTACGAACACAAGGTGTTCTGCCTGGGCGCGCTGTGGGGCGTAAACGCCTTCGACCAGTACGGCGTGGAACTGGGCAAGGTGCTGGCCGATGCACTTCTGCCGGAGGTGACCGCGGGCGTCCCCCGGCCCGGGGTGCATGACGCTTCCACCGCCGGGTTGATCGACGCCGTGCAGGCAGTTTGGCAAGGATAGGCGAGGCCCCTGGCACGCAGCAAAGCCTAGCCGCCTGACGCCAGGCGATAGGCCCGCTCCACCTCCACCTCCAGCGCCTCCGGCGCCGGCAGCACCATGGCGCCGCGTGCCGGCACGATCATGCCTTCGCGTTGTAGCGCGCTGATGGTGCGCGAGACGACTTCGCGCCGCGTGCCGATGCGCGCCGCCAGTTCGTGATGCGGCCGCGGCGGGCTGACGGCGCGCCCACCGCCGTCGCGTGGCCGGGCCAGGCGCAGCAGCAGCGCGATCAGCCGCGCACGCACCGGCAGCACGGTCAATTCCAGCAGGCGCTCATCTTTCTCTCGCACCAACCTCGCCAACAACCGCATCACGTGGCGCGAGGCTTCTGGTGTCGAGAGCGCGAAGGTCATGAACGGGGCCGCCGCGATGGCGCAGATGCGCGTGCGGGTCAGGGCCACAACGCCGGCCGAACGCGGTCCGCCATCAATCGCACCGATCTCGCCGAAAAAGCCGCCGGCCGCCATCTCGTTCAGGATGATCTCATGCCCGCCGGGGCTGCGCGTCACGAAGCGTACTTCGCCCTCGGCAATGAAGAAGACCTCCTGCGTCGGGTCGCCAGCTTCCAGCACCGTCTGGCCCGGGGCCAGCACACGCCAGCGCGCGGCGGTCGCGAGCGGCGCCAGCACGGTCGCCTCGAAGAGACGGAAGAAGGGCAGTCGGGCCAGGTCGTCCATGCTGCAAGGCTCATCGCGTGGTGGGGCGTCGTGCAGCCTGCCACGGCGGCGTCGTGGCGTCCCGGGCCGCGTGCGGGCGTCGTGCGTCACTTTCGTGCTGGCTCCGTAGCGGCGGTTCGTTCGGCAGCCTGAGGTGCTGGGCGCTGGGCGTGCTGTGACGAAGCGCACGGCGTCTCGCGCGCCCCGCGATGGAGGATGGCGCATCGATCCCGGAGAGCGACGATGCCCGCCAAACGACACCTGACCTGCCTGGCCCTGGCCGCTGCCCTGCTGCTGCCGGGCCTGTCTCCATCCAGCGAGGCCCATGCAACCGAGGCTGAGCCGCGCGAAGCCTCGTCCGAGCCGCTGGAGGAGGTGGAGCTGTTTCTGGCCGACGGGGTGTCGGGCATGCTGGCCCTTCCCCCCGGCGCAGCTGATCGCCAGTCACCGGCGGTGATCATGCTGCCCGATACGTTGGGGGGCGATCGGCGCGCGGCGATCTACACCGACCAGCTGCTCGGCGCGGGCTTCGCCGTGCTGGACATCGTGACCTTGTCCGGCACGCATGGTCTGGCGCTGGCGTTGGACCAACTGGCCCAGCATCCGCGCGTAGCAGGCCAGCCGGTGGGCTTGCTGGGCTTCGGCGCCGGCGCGCGGATCGCAGCGGCCTGGCCGGGGCACGCCGCGGCGCGGGTACTGCTGTATCCGGGCTGCACGGATCTGGACCGCGAGGCGCTGCACGGCCAGGCGGTGCTGGTGCTGCATGGTGCGCAGGATGCGGCCAACGCGCCACCAGATTGCGCCCGCCTCGTGGAAGCCTTCGTGGCACGCGGGGTTGCCGCCCGGTCGCGGGCCTATCCGGGTGCCGGCTATGCCTGGGACTACCATGAGGCAGCGGGCGAGGGCACGGTGCTGCTGCCTCGCCCGAACGGGGCGGGGCGGGTCGCTGCGGCCCCGTGGCCAGCGCTGACCGAGCAGGCGGCAGCCGAAGTTGCAGCCTTCTTCGCAGTCAACTTCTTCGGTCCCTTGCGATGAGCCCGGTAGCCCATGCGGTGGCCGCCTGGCGTCTGCCACTCTGCTGGCTGGCCCGCTTCGGCCTTTCCGCGCCGCTGGTCGCGATTGTAGCCGGTGTGGCGATCCCGGCGCTGGCAGAAGCCGGGCGTGCCGCCCTGCTTCCCTGCGTCGCCGGCTTGTTGGCACTGACCGTCCTGCTGGCGACGCCAGGCACGATTCGGCTGGCTGAACTGCTGCCCGCGGCCGGGCTGGCCGTATCGAACCTGCTGCTGGCGCCGCTCATCGCGCATGGGCTGGTGCGGGGCTTCGACCTGGGCGGGGCAAGCGGCTGGATCGTCCTTGTCGCCGCCTGTCCGGCGGCTGGCAGCGCCGCCTTCATCGCCGGCCTGCTCGGCCTGCCGATGCGCCCGATAATGCTTGCACAGTTGATGTGCTTCGCGGGCCTTCCGCTCACGGCCCCGCTGATCGCGCAGACTCTGCTGCACGGGCATGACATCTCCGCCCAGGCCTTGTTCGTGCGGATAGCGCTGCTCGTCCTGCTGCCCAGCCTTCTCGCCTTCGTGCTGCGGCAAGGCCTGGGGCAGGCCCGGGTCGCGGCCTGCGCGCAGCCGCTTCGGGGCGCCGGGGTTCTGGCGCTCTGCGGGATTGGGCTTGCCGTAGCAGCCAAGCTGCCGGACCTGCTGACCGCACCGGCCATGCTGGTAGGCGTGGTCGCGGGGCTCGCCGGCATATCCTTGCTAGGCGCGCTGCTGGGCGCGTTGGCTGGGGTTGGGCTCGGGCTGCCGATGATGCTTGCGCTGTCGCTCGGTGGCGCGGTGCGGAATGTCAGCCTGCTCTGGGGTGCCATGGCGGGGACAGGGGCGGCCGAGGGCGAGGTCGTGCTGCAGGTTGCAACGCTCTGGACGCTGCTGCTCCCAGCGCTGCTGGGCGTGCTGCAATGGGCCAGGGGTACGCATCATGGCGGCTGAACTCCTTCGGGCCGCGATGCGGCGCGATGCGCTCCTGGCCGTGCTCGGCTGCAACACCCTGGCGGCGGTTCTGTATGCGGGTGCCGTCGCGGCACTCTGGCCAGCTTTCGGCCTGGGTATGCCGATACTGGCGGTCTTCATGGCGGCGGCGGTTTCCTCGATCGCTGGCTTCGCCTTTTCGCCGATCGCAGCGGTCATGCTGGTGCATCTGGTCGATGACCCGGTGCGGATGGTGTCGATGATGCTGATCGCCAGCATCACGATCCAAACCTATTCGGTGCGGCACCTGTGGCGGGACCTGGACTGGCGGGGCGGGCTGCCGTTCTTGCTGGGCGGGCTGGCGACACTGCCCTTTGGCTTGCTGCTGCTGATGCAGATCAGCGGGCGCGGTCATGCCTTGCTGCTGGGCACGGTGCTGGTCGTCTATGGCGGCTGGATGTTGTGGCGTCCGCCTGCGGCGCCGCGTGGCGCGGTGCCAGGCTGGGTCGAGGTTCTCGTTGGCGCAGCCAGCGGTGTCTGCGGCGGTCTGGCCGGCTTCCCGGGCGGGCCGGTCGTGGTCTGGTGCGGGCTGCGCGGCGTGGGGCGGGTTGCGGCGCGGGGTCTCACGCAGCCCTTCATCCTGCTGATGCAGATCGCCGCCTTGTTGCTGTTGCAGGTGCTGGACCCAGGCCCCGAGGCACGGCCCGGCACCGACCCTGCCCTGCTCCTGGTCATGGCGCCGGCGCTGTTCGGCACGCTTTGCGGCCTCGCGCTGTACGAGCGCCTTTCGGACCGGCAGTTCGCCCGGATGGTGAACGCGATGCTGCTGCTGGCGGGCGCGGCAATGCTGATGTGACTATCAGCCGACGGCGAGGCCCCGCGACCATGCCAGGAACAGCAGGAACCCCAGGACGCCCACCAGCGCGTGGCCGGCCAACAACGGGGTGCTGCCGGGCCAAGCCCTGCGCGCCACGCGCCGCGCAGCCCAGCCCGCCGCCACAGCAACCGCCAGGACGAACAGAGGCC
>JBBQHE010000226.1:0-6695 GCA_038323655.1 Acetobacterales bacterium
GGATGCGCCGGATGCGACTGCGCGACCTGGCGCGTGTCGGATGGGCCTTCACGCTGCGCACCGCAGCCTACAACCTGGTGCGATTGCCGAAGCTGCTGGGAGCCACGGCATGATCACGCCCGAGATGCCTCCGGTATCAACCCAAGCCACCACAAGGCCCGCGAAAATCCGCCCGAACAGAGCAAAATGCCGCGCGACGCTCGGGAAAAAGCGAGAAATTAGCCCGATCTCATCGCGAATTTCCGCAACCTTTTAGAGGCTGTCTCGAAACGACATCGGTATGAACGGCTTTGTGGCGGATGGCCGGGGGCAATCGTGGTTCCAGCGGGTTGCGAAACCTGTACTGGAACTTTCGATGTGGACCCCGACCACCCGGCGGCATCAGAGCCGTGCGGGGCTGCGCTATGCGAGTGACCTGACCGATGCCGAGTGGCGTTTGCTGGAACCATGGCTGCCGCGGCCACACAGGCAGGGCCGCCGCTGGGTCTGGCCGCAGCGCGAGATCATCAACGCCATTTTCTACGTCCTGCGCGCAGGCTGTGCGTGGCGTATGCAGCCGCAGGGCTTGCCGCCGTGGCGCACCGTCTATCGCTGGTTCGCCCGGCTGCGTGATGATGGTGTGTTCGAAAGCCTGAACCATCACCTGGTCATGCACGACCGCGCGCGGGCCGGGCGCGAAGCCAGTCCGACAGCGGCGGTGATCGACAGCCAAAGCGTCAAGACCGCGGAAAGCGGCGGCCCGCGTGGCTACGACGCAGGCAAGAAGATCAAGGGCCGCAAGCGCCATGCGATGGTCGATACCGATGGGCGCGGCTTGGTACTGCACGCGCATCCCGCCTCGATCCAGGATCGCGACGGTGGGCCGGCTTTGCTGCGGGCCTCGCGCCGCCGATGGGCCTTCGTCGAACTCTGCTTCGCTGACAGCGGTTACGCCGGGGACCGTGTCGCCAACGCCAGTAGCAACCGCGTCGAGATCGTGCGAAAGCCGAAGGGTCAGGTCGGCTTCGCCGTCCATGCCCGGCGCTGGGTGGTCGAGCGGTTCTTTGCCTGGATCAAGCGCAACCGCCGCCTCGCCAAGGATTTTGAGGCCTGCATCGCATCAGCCGAGGGCTTTCTCTACGCCGCCTCCGTCATGCTGCTGTTGTGACGGAGTGCTCGTTGCGAGTGAGATGCGAGACAGACTCTGAGCCCGCTGGAGCTCGAATTGTCCTTTTTCCTCTCTAGCCTGGCGATGGCGCATATCATGGCGTGTGACTTTGAGACGGCGGTGATCGTCGCCTCGCGCGCCTTGCGTAAATTGCCGGGGCGCCTGACGAGCCATCGCGCGCTGGTCACGGCGCGATATTGTTGCGGACGGCTGGGCGAGGCGCGTGCCGAGGCGCAGCGCCACCTAGCCGCAGCCCCGCAGGGCGACGCGTCATGGCCGATCGCATGACCTGGCTTTTTGCCGACCGCGAATTCGGCGCGCGGATCATCGGGGTGCTGCGTGCGGCGGGCATCCCAGATTAAGCGGTCAGTGCGCCACCTGCGGACGCCATCACCTCGTTGCTCTCGGCGCCTGACCGCGCAGCGCGCGACTTTCGAGACTGTCGATTCCGGTCGGGGCTGGCAGGGCAAGTTCGGTTTCGGGTGCGAATTGTTTGAGACCGGTGCCATGATATTGCACAAACGTCTCGACCGCGCATGTGGTGGCGCTGCAACCAGACCTTCACGCGACAAACCCGCGCAACAGAGGCTAACCCGCCACATCGTCCCGCTTGAAGGGGCCTGGGGGTGTCGCAGCCATGCCGATCACGACTGTCTTCATCAACGAATTCCACTACGACAACATCGGCACCGATGCCGGCGAATTCGTCGAAATCGCCGGTCCCGCCGGAACGAGCCTGACCGGCTGGAGCCTCGTGCGCTACAACGGCAGCGTGCCGGGTGCGGCAGTGGTCTATACCACGCCGGGCGTCGCCGATCCCTTCGCCGGCGCCGTACTGGCCGACCAGGGCAATGGCTTCGGCACGCTGTCGATCGCGCTGCCGCAGGACGGGTTGCAGAACGGCAGCAACGACGGCTTCGCGCTGATCGACCCTATGGGCAACGTGGTCCAGCTCTTGTCCTACGAGGGCGCGCTCATCGCCGCCGCCGGGACCCCCGCCGCGGGGCTGACCAGCATCGATGTCGGCGTGGCCGAGACCAGCGCCACGCCGGTCGGTGCCTCGCTCGGCCTGGTTGGCACCGGCAGTTCGTTCGAGGACTTTACCTGGGCCGTGCTGGCCAACGACACGCCCGGCGCCTTCAACGACGGCCAGGCCTTCACCGCCCCGGCCGCGGCCGGCGTCAGCATCACCCAATCGGGCGGCACAGCCGTCACCGAGGGTGGTGTCGGCGACAGTTTCTCGGTCATGCTGACCGCCCAGCCGACCGCTGATGTCACGATCACGCTGACTGTGCCGGGCGACCTGACGACCGCCACCACCAGCCTCGTGTTCACCGCGGCCAACTGGAACATCGCGCAGGACGTCGCGGTGACGGCGGTCGATGACGCGCTGTTCGAGGGCGCCGAGACGGCGACCATCACCTTCGCCGTGGCCAGCGCGGACGCGGCCTACAACGCCGCCGCCGTCGCTGGCGTGGCGGTCATGATCACGGACAACGACCTGCCGCCGCTGGTCGCGATCCCGGCCATCCAGGGTGCGGGCCATACCAGCGCCTATGCCGGGCAGACCCTGCGCAGCAGCGGCATCGTCACCGCCAAGGACAGCAACGGCTACTACTTGCAGGACGCGCTGGGCGACGGCGATATCGCGACATCCGATGCGATTTTCGTCTTCACGGGCAGCGCGCCCCCCGTTGCGGTCGGCGATGGGGTGACGGTGACCGGCCGGGTCAGCGAGTTTTTCCCCGGCGGGGCCGCGACCGGCAACCTGTCCACCACGCAGATCAGCGCGACCAGCAGCCAGGTCACTTCCAGCGGCAATGCACTGCCGGCGGCCGTTGTGCTGGGCGCCGGCGGCCGGTTGCCACCGACCGAGGTGATCCAGGACGACGCCTTCACCAGCTTCGACCCGACCACCGACGGCATCGACTTCTTCGAAAGCCTGGAGGGCATGCGCGTGACGCTGCCCGAGGCGCTGGTGATCGCGCCGACCAATTCATTTGGCGAAATCTGGGTCACCACCGGCACCGGGCAGGATGCGACCGGGCTCAGCACCCGTGGCACGCTGAATATCAACGGCGGCACGGGTGGTCCCACGGTCACCAACGTCATAGGCGGCGACTTCAACCCCGAGCGGATTCAGATCGACGACGACATCGGCATACTGGCGCAGGCGACGCCCGATGCCGACGTCGGCGACAGCATCATCGGGTTGACCGGCGTCGTCTCCTACAACTTCGGCAATTTCGAGATCCTGCCGACTGTGGCCTACACGGTGGCGGCCGGCAGCCTGACGCGAGAGACCACGTCCTTCGCCGCAACCGGCGGCGACCTGCTGCTCGCGACCTACAACGTGCTCAACCTCGACCCGAACGATGCCGATGGCGACACCGATGTCGCCAATGGCCAGTTCGCCCGTATTGCGCAGGACATCGTGCTGAACCTTGGCCGGCCGGACGTCATTGCGTTGCAGGAGGTGCAGGACAATGACGGCAGCACGAACACCGCTGTCACCTCCGCCGCCGCCACGCTGCAGGCGCTGGCCGATGCGGTCGTCGCCGCCGGTGGCCCGCGCTACAAGGTGATCGACAACCCCTTTATCGGTGACGACACCAGCGGCGGCCAGCCGGGCGCGAATATCCGTACCGCCTTCCTCTACAACGACGACCGGGTCGATCTGGTGGCGGGCTCCGTGCGCACGATCGGCGACCCGTTGGCGCAACAGACCGATCCGGCCAACGCCTTTGCCGGATCGCGGCTGCCGCTCGTGGCCGACTTCACCTTCCAGGGCGAGACGGTGACGCTGGTCAACAATCACTTCTCCTCCAAGGGCGGATCGAGCCCCTTGTTCGGCACCACCCAGCCGCCGCTGAACGGCTCGGAGGACCAACGCATCGCCCAGGCCGAGGCGGTGCGCGGCTTCGTCGAGGACATCCTGGCCGGGGATGAGGCCGCCAATGTCGTGGTCCTCGGCGACCTCAACGAGTTCGCGTTCGAAGAACCGCTGCAGGTGCTCGCCGGCCCGGGCGCGCCGCTGGTAAACTTGACCGAAACACTGCCGGCCAACGAACGCTATTCCTTCATCTTCGAGGGCAACAGCCAGTCGCTCGACCACATTCTCGTCAGTGGCAATCTGGCCGAGGCCAGCCAGTTCGACGCGGTCCACATCAACGCCGAATTCGCTGACCAGGCGAGCGACCACGATCCGCTGCTCACGCTGATCGGTCTGGGCAGCATCACGCTGAACGGTAGCAACGGTGCCGATGCGCTGGCCGGCCGCGCCGGCGGCGACTTCCTCAGCGGCGGCAATGGCGATGACACGCTGACCGGCAACGGCGGGCGCGACTTTCTGCTCGGCGGCAATGGCAAGGATCGGCTGGACGGTGGCTTCGCCAACGACCTGCTGTTCGGTGGTAATGGCCGCGACGTGTTGCTGGGCGGCAGTGGCAACGACACGCTGTTCGGCGAGGATGGCAACGACGACCTTGCCGGCGGCCTCGGCGAGGACAACCTGTTCGGCGGCAATGGCCGCGATACCCTGGCCGGCGGCGAGGGCGACGACCTGCTGGACGGCGGCAACGGGCGCGACATCTTCGTCTTCGGCGCCAAGGGCGGGACGGATGTGGTGCTCGACTTCGGCCTGGAGGATCGCATCAGGCTGGTGGATGGCATCACGCTGCAGGATGCCCTGCGCGGCGATACCGATACGCTGCTGGTGTTCTCGGACGGTGGCACGGCGACGCTGGTCGCGTTCGGCAATCTGGCGATCGAACCCTTCCTGATCGGCTGAGCCTTCGCCTGCGCCGCCGCTGGTCGTTTGCGGGAAAGTGACAATCGGCGCGGCCAGGGTCACGTGGATTGCCGCTTCACACCGCCAGGCCGGGCGGCGCTGGCCGGGACCAGAATGACGTGGACGGCACCGCTGGACGTCACACTTGCAGGCTCAGGCGTCAGCGCGAAGCTGATGCCGCCGACCATCGGAATGCGACAGCGCAAAGCCCGCGACGATCGCGGGGCCGACGCCACGGACCCCCGTCCGCCATGACCTCCCCGTCGGGACCGACCCCTTGGACCGGGACGTGTCGCGGGTTCCGCCCGTCAGGCCTGGACTCGCGTCAGCTGGCGGATCGCCTCGGCCAGTGGCCGGCCGGCTTCGCCAAAGCCGCCCCATGGGTCGCGGGGCAGGGGCCTTTCGGCCAGGGTGGCGAGGCGGAAGGTCGCGGGGTCCAGCCCCGGCTTGATCGCCGACCAGGCCAAGGGACGCGCGACCGGCGCGCCGGGTCGCGCGCGGGGCGAAAAATTGCCGATCGCTGTCGCCAGCCGATCATTCCGCAGATAATCCAGGAAGATCTTGCCGTCCCGCGCCTTCTTGGCCAGCGTCGTGGTGTAGCGATCGGGCGCGTCGGCCGCCATCATGGTGCAGACTAGGCGGGCGAATTGCTTGGCGGCCGGCCAGTCGGACCCTTCCGCCGCCCCTGGCCTGGCCAGCGGCACGACCAGGTGCAGCCCCTTGCCACCAGTCACTCGCGGAAAACTGACCAAGCCCGCGGCGTCCAGCCGCTGGCGCAGGTCCATCGCGCCGGCGATCACCGCGCCGAAGCCAAGGTCCGGCGCGGGGTCGAGGTCAAACACCAGCCGGTCCGGCACCTCCGGCGTATCGGCCATGGCGCCCCAGGGATGCAATTCCACCGCCGAGACCTGCGCCAGGGCGGCCAGCCCCGCCGCATCGTCGATCCGCATATACGGCCTGGCCTGGCCCGGCACCTCGACCGCGCCGATCAGCGGGGACTGCCCCCGCATGGCATGGCGCTGGAAGAACACGGCGGCATCGATCCCGTCGGGCGCCCGCAGGATCGACAGAGGCCGGCCGCCGATCTGGGCCAGGATGCGATCGGCAAAGCGGGCGTAATACGCGGCGAGGTCACCCTTGGTGACCTCCGGGGAGGTCTCGGTCGCGGGCCAGATGACGCGCTCAGGGTGGGTGAGGCGGTGGGTCGGGGCGGCTTGTTCCGATCTGGCTTTGGGCGTTCTGGCCTTTGGCTTTGTCGCCGGCGGGGCCTTGGCCGCCGCCACAGGCTTCGTTGGCGGGGCCTCGACCTCGGCGGCGGGCTTGTCTTCGCGCAGGCCCCTGAAGGCCGCATGTCGCAGGATGCCGTCTTCGGTCCAGCCGCCATAGGCGATCTCGGCCACCAGCTCCGGCCGCGCCCAGCGCACGCCCGCCAGCCGCGCCGGCGGACGTGTACCGAAGGGCGACGCCGGCTGGCCGAGCGGTGCCAGGCGAGCGAGCAGATCGGCCGCGACCTTGCTGGAGAATCCCGTGCCGACGCGGCCCACATAGACCAGGGCGCCGTCGCGGCGCGCGCCCATCAGCAGCGCGCCCAGGCCCTTGCCGGAGACGCCGGCCGTCCAGCCGCCGATGACGAACTCGTCCCGCCCGCGGCACTTCGCCTTCCGCCAGGCATCCCCACGGCCGGAGGCATAGGGCGCGTCGCGCCGCTTGGACACCACACCCTCCATGTGCAGGCGGCAGGCCGAGGCCAGGATCGCC
>JBBQHE010000227.1:0-6690 GCA_038323655.1 Acetobacterales bacterium
GAGCGTCGCGGGGATCGCGCCATGGTCCAGGGCAAAGTCATGACAGACTTGGTCCAGGCGTTCGGTGGTGACACCGGGGACGACGTGGGCGGTGATCATGTCGAGGCACGCCGCGGCAAGGCGGCCCGCGCGGCGCATGCCCTCGAAATCCTCGGGGGGGTGCTGGATAATGCGGCGGTTTTCCGCCCCGGCCTGTTCCATCGGAGATCCTTCTTGCCCGATAGATGCGTCCTCGCCGCGATCAGGGCAAGCGTGAGGCTGCGTCACCGGCGTCGGGTGGCGGCGGGCCTGGCACATCGTCCCCCGGCGCGCCGGGCAAAACATGCTCCGCCGCGCCCAGTGCATCGGCAAGGCGTACGGTCGCGCTCCCTGGTCGCGCGGGCTTGGGCTGGTTTGGCCCCGGCGCCCAGCCGGTAAGCAGCAGAAGCGGCAGCGGCGCCTCGATCGGGGTGGTGCCATCGTCAAGTGCTGCAAGCGCCGCCGGGAACAGCCCGCGGGGCGGCGTCCGGCGGTCCCGCGCCATCAGTGCCGCCTGTTCGCCCGCCGCCCGCAAGTCGGCGATCAGCCCCAGCGGGGTGCGCCAGGCAGCGTCCAGACGATCCAGATCAGCCACCGGCATCACGAAGCCAGCCCGCTGCAACAGCCCGGCCGCATCCTGCAGGGTGGTGAACGGCGCGACCCGGGGCGAAGCGCCCCCGGTCTGGGCTGCTTCGGCGGCAATCAGTGCCTGGCGCAGCGGTTGCAGCGTGCCGAAGCCGGGCAGGCTGGCCAGGAACAGTCCATCGGGTGCCAGGCAACGGCGAATCTGCAACAGCGTCCCCGGCAGATCGTTCACCATATGCAGCGATAGGCTCGCGACCACGAGGTCGAAGGCCCCGGGCGCGAAGGGCAGCCATTCCTCGTCTGCCGCAACGGCCAGGCCGCCCGCCTGGCGTGCCATCGCGGGGGCCAGATCCGCACTGACCACCAGCGGGATGCCGCGGGCGGCCAGCAGCGGCGCCACTGCGCCCCGCCCGCCAATGTCGAGGGCAGCGCTGAAGCGATAGGTCGTATCGTCCAGCCGGTCGAGCAGCAGGGAAGCGGCAGCCGCCAACAGCGGCGCCACCTGCCCGACGGTACGGGCCGCACGGTCGCGGCGCAGCGCCAGCAGGCGGCGGTCAAAGGGGCCGGTCATCAGGTCCATGGGCGAGACATGGCATGGACCGGGCCTGCCCGCATCCCGCATCGGCCCTGCATCGGTCGCGTATCCGCCCCACGCGTTGGGGGTCTAGACTGCATCGATCAGGAGACGACCCATGCCAACCAAGGATGTTTTCGCCGACCGCGCGCTTGCCATCGCCGAGACCATTGGCCGAATCCGCGGCATCGAGCAGGCGCAGGGCGTCACCCGCCCCGCACTGACCGCCATTCGCACCGAAATGCTGGCTTTGGCGGCCCAGGAAGACCTGTTTCCCTCGGCCGATTTCCCACCGCCGCCGCCCGGCGAAAAGGGCGCCAGGCGCTACCTGCTTTCGGAAGACCCGGACGGTCGTTTCGCACTGTATCTGAACGCCTTGAACCCCGGCAACGAAACCAAGCCGCACGACCACACGACCTGGGCGGTGGTCGTCGCGGTTGAGGGGCAGGAGTTGAACCGGGTCTATTCCCGTACCGACGATGGTGCGATCCCCGGCCGCGCGATCCTGCGCCAGCGCGAGGAGATCATGGTCGAGCCAGGCCGTGGCATCGCGCTGATGCCGGATGATATCCACAGCATTCACACGACCGGCGACCGGCCGACACGTCATCTGCATATGTACGGGCTGGCGCTGGAAAAACTCGACCACCGGGTTGGCTACGACACCGAGGCGCAGACGGTGAAACCCTACAACCAGGCCTACATGCCGCCGCTGGCGACGGGACCCGTGGCGGCGGGGCCGGCGCGCTAGATGGCCCGGCGTATCGGAGCCACGACGCTCAAGGCCTGGATCGGCGATGGCGCCGAACTGGCAATTCTTGATGCGCGGGAAGAAGGGATCTTCGGCGCGGCACATCTGTTCTGGGCGGTGCCCTGCCCGCTGAGCCAAGCCGAGTGGCGAGCGCCGGCGCTGCTGCCCAAGCTGCAGACGCGAGTCGTGGTCTGCGATGGCGGGGAAGGCGAGGCGGAGCGCCTGGTCGGACTGCTGGAAGCTATGGGCGCGAGCGATGTCGCGCTCCTCGCCGGAGGCACGCCGGCCTGGGCCGCGGCGGGGTATGAGGTTTTTTCCGGGGTCAACGTGCCGTCCAAGGCCTTCGGCGAATGGGTCGAGCACCACGACGGCACGCCACATGTCGCGCCCGAAACCCTGGCCGCAATGAAGGCCGATGGCGTGCCGCTCGTGATCCTGGACAGCCGACCGTTCGACGAATTTCATGCCATGTCGATCCCGGGCGGCATCAATGTCCCAGGCGGCGAACTGGTTTATCGCCTGCCGGGGCTGAACATTTCGACCGACGCGACCATCGTGGTGAATTGCGCGGGGCGAACACGGTCGATCCTGGGTGCTGAAAGCCTGCGCCAGGCCGGGGTCAGCAACCGGGTCGTCGCGCTGCGCGACGGGACCATGGGCTGGGAACTGGCGGGGTTTTTCTCCGACCACGGCCGAACGGAGCGTTTTCCGCCCGGCACGCCGCCTGCGGTGGCGGGCACGCTGGCCGCTGCCGATGCCTTTGCTGCGCGCGAGGGTGTGCGGATCGGGGGGGCTGCCGATCTCGCCCGCCTGCTTGGCGACGGTCGCAGCACCTATCTGCTGGACGTGCGCGAACCCGCAGAATACGCCGCCGGTCACCTGGCTGGCAGCCAGTCGGCGCCCGGCGGGCAGTTGGTCCAGGCGACCGACCGCTGGGTCGCTGTGCGCCACGCCAGGGTGGTGTTGGTCGATGACGATGGGGTGCGGGCGCGGATGACCGCGGCCTGGCTGCGGCGACTGGGCGGCTGGGAAGTGTGGGTGCTGGACGGTGCCCTGGCCGCGGGGCCCGTGGTCACCCAAACCACGCCCGGCTTCTCTCCGCAGGAGACGATCACGCCTGAGGACTTCCGCGCGCTGCACGCGGCTGGTGCCGTGCTGACCGTGCAGCTAACCCGCAGCCTGGCTTTTCGCTCAGGCGCCATCCCGGGCGCGGCATGGGGCCTGCGCGGCCGGCTTGACCGGCTGCGCGGGACGCATGGGGCCAGCCTGGCGGAGGAATGCGTCGTGACCGGCGTGCCGGAGGCCGCTGCGCATTTGGCCGTGCCGGAATTGCGCGCGCTGTTTCCCGGCATGCGGGTGCGCGTGTTGCCTGGCGGGCCGACGGCCGCCGGCGTTCCGCTGCTGCGCGACCGCAACGCCCCCGCGGACGACGACTGCGCTGACGCCTACCTGCGCCCCTACGACCGCAACAGCGGGCAGGAAGCAGCGATGCGCGCCTATCTCGGCTGGGAAATCGATCTGCCGGCCCAGGTGGCGCGCGACGGCGACGCACCCTTCGGCGCCTGGTGAGCCGCGGGGCCGCGCATCGGCTGATGGGGCGCCTCCACGGGCTTGGCGTGGCGGCGCTCGACAGTTTGCTGCCGCCGCATTGCGCTGCCTGCATGACGCCCGTCGCGTCCCAAGGCCTGCTATGTGCGCGATGTTTCACCGAGTTGGCGCCGATCGGCCGGCCGATGTGCGAGATCTGTGGCGTACCCTTCCTGCATCCCGGCGACGCCGCCGGTCAGGATGCCAGCGGCCATCTGCTTTGCGCCGCCTGCGCGCGGCGGCCGCCGCCCTTCAAGACCGCGCGCGCGGCCTTCCTTTACAACGAAGGCTCCAAGCGCCTCATCCTGCCGTTCAAGCACGCCGACCGGCCGGAGCTTGCGGAGGTTCTGGCCGCCCGCATGGCGATCGCCGGGCGGCAACTGCTGGACGAGGCTGATCTGGTCCTGCCCGTGCCGCTGCACAGGTCGCGGCTGCGGACGCGGCGTTACAATCAGGCAGCCCTTTTGGCCGCAAGGCTCGCCCGCCAGGCGGGGCTGCCGATGATCCCAGGGCTGCTGCGGCGTATGCGCGCGACACCATATCTGGGGACCCGCGGTGCGGCGGCGCGCGCCGAGGTGCTCGAAGACGCCTTCTGCGTGGCGCCAGGGGGTGCGCGGCTGGTGGCGGGCAAGCGACTGCTGCTTGTCGATGACGTGCTGACATCCGGCGCGACGGCGGGCGCCTGTGCGCGAACGTTGCTGGAGGCGGGGGCGAGCCAAGTGGCCGTCATCGCCTCGGCCCGCGTCACGAAGAACGATTGAACCGGTCATCCCACCCGTCGTCTCGGGCCATGGTCGCGCGGCATGTCCCGCGCCAACGACTGGCCTCGACACGGTCGGCTGGTCTTGACCGGTACGCCTGCCGTGGCGATGTAGTCCGCATGGCTGAGATCGAAATCTACACGACCCTGTTCTGCCCTTATTGCGACCGCGCCAAGGCGCTGCTGACCCGCAAGGGCGCTGCTTTCGTGGAGAACGACGCGCCGAACGGGTCGGCAAATCGCCGGGACGCCATCGCGCGGTCGGGCGGCAAGACCACGGTGCCGCAGATCTTCATCGGCGGCGTTGCGGTCGGCGGTTCGGATGACTTGGTCGCGCTGGAGCGCGCCGGCAAGCTTGATGCGCTTCTTGCCGCCTGAGCCCTCCTCGTGTCGCGATAGCGGCGGGGGAGCCCTCGTCGCCATAGCGTTGCATCCCCATGTTGTATGCGTGAAATCCTGATGACGGGGTGCCGGAACCTGCCCGAATGATCCATTACCAACTGCGCTGCGATGCCGGCCACGGCTTCGACAGTTGGTTCCGCGACAGCACGGGCTTCGACCGCCAGGTTGCAGCCGGCCTGGTGGAATGCCCCGACTGCGGCAGTGTGAGGGTTGGGCGGGCGCTGATGGCGCCGGCAATTCCGAAGAAGGGGCGCGCCCGGGCCGTCCCGGTCGCGGCCGGACCTGCGCACGCGCCTGCTCCAGATCCCGCCCCCACGGATGGCACCGCCCTCACCGGCCCGATGCCGGCGCGGGTCGTGGCGTTGCTGCAGAAGATGCGGGCGGAGGTCGAGGCCCGCTGCGACTACGTCGGCGATCAGTTTGCTGACGAGGCGCGCCGCATGGAGCGCGGAGAGAGCGATCGCCGGGGTATCTACGGCGAGGCCACGCCGGAGGAGGCAGAGGCGCTCCGCGATGAAGGGATCGAGATCGGGCAGATCCCCTGGGTGCCGCGCTCGGACGGTTAGCGGCTCCCCCCTTCCCCTATCGCCGCCATGGCCGCACATGCAGCGCATGAGCGAAGACCCCAAAGACCCCTGCCGCCTGTATCTGATCACGCCGGCGACCTTCGACCCGCTGGCCTTTGTGGACACGCTGGCCGCGGCGCTCGATGCCGGCGATGTCGCCGCCCTTCAGATCAGGCTGAAGGATGCGCCGCCCGATGCGGTAAAGCGGGCCGTCGCAGCACTTCTGCCGGTCGCCCAGGCGCGCGGCGTCGCGGTGCTGCTGAACGACAGCGCGGCTCTGGCTGTCGAGACGGGCTGCGATGGTGCCCACTTGGGCCAGTCCGATGGCGACCACCGGGCGGCCCGCGCCCTGCTGGGCCCCGAAAGGATGCTCGGCATCACCTGCCACGCCAGCCGGGACCTGGCGATGACAGCCGGTGAGATCGGTGCCGACTACGTTGCCTTCGGGGCCTTCTTTCCGACGACCACCAAGGCCACAGACCATGTGGCCGGCCTGGACCTGCTGGACTGGTGGGCCGAGTTGTTCGAACTTCCTTCGGTCGCCATCGGCGGCGTCACCGCGGCGAACTGCCCGCCGTTAGTGCGCGCTGGGGCGGATTTCCTGGCCGTTGTCGGCGCGGTCTGGAACCACCCGGATGGAGCCGCGGCCGGGGTGCGGGCGATGAACGCCGCCATCGACGAAGCCTGAGGGCCCCGCGCCACAACGTCATCGAGGTGCCCGGGGCGGTTGCTCAGGGAGAGCGGGTTCCGGGAGAGAGAAGTGGGTATGGACGAAATCACCTTTCACACGCGGCTGCATCGCCCTGGCACCATGCTGGACGTCGGTGCGCATGATGGCTTGCTGACCATCCCCTTTTCATGTCTGCCGGACAGCCGGGTGATCGGCTACGAGCCGCTGCCGCGCGCCTTCGCCCGGCTGACGGCAGCCGTCGCCGCGGCCCATGGCGGGGCGGTGCCAGCGCATGTCACGCTGCGTCCAGAGGCGCTCGGCGACCACGCCGGCAGCATCACTTTGTCGTTGCCCGTACTGGACGGCGTGGCACAGGAACAATGGGCGTCCACGGCCAAGGACTACACCGGCTACGACGCGCGGCGTATCGCTGTGGAGCGGCTGGTGGTGCCGCTGGTCACGCTCGACAGCCTGGCCCTTTCCGACCTCACCCACATCAAGCTCGACGCTGAAGGCGCGGAATACGAGGTGTTGCGCGGCGGGCGGGACACGCTGCTGCGTTGCCGCCCGGTGATGACCGCCGAAGTCGAGGAGCGGCACCGACTGGGCTCGACCTGGGCGGTGCCGGCCTTTCTGGACGCGCTTGGGTATGACGTCATGTTCGAACTGGGCGGGCGCTGGTTTCCTGTGGCGGGGGGGGGGCGCGCGCCCGTGGCACCGGGCCGACGCCACCCCCCAGTTTTTGAATACAACCACCCCAGCAGCGTAATTTTTATA
>JBBQHE010000228.1:0-6680 GCA_038323655.1 Acetobacterales bacterium
GATGCCCCTCCCTCGCCTTGGGCAAACAACGGCGGGTGCAGGGGACACGGTCCCCTGCTGGGGGAGGTCTGGAGGGGGCAAAGCCCCCTCCAGGGAACCGCCCTCACCCCGCAACGCTCGCCGCATCCAGGACTTGAAATCCCGCGCTGGTTTCGCCTGACCAGCGTTCCGCGCGCAGGTGCCCGGCCAGATGCAGGGGCGTGCCGCCGGCGGTTAGCAGGGCTTGGGCCAGGGGTCCGTCCTTGGCGCGGAAGCAGACGGCCTTGAGGCGCCCGCCGTCTTCGCCGGAGAGGAAGGCACGGATCGTGGCACCTTCCTTGCCGACGCGGTCGGCCTTGGCGATGCGGGTGCGTGGCAGCAGGAAGACGGGTTCTTCGTTGCCGTTGCCGAAGGGGGCCAGGCGGCCGATGGCGGTGCCGAGGTCGGCGGTGCAGCCCGGGACGGAGAGCACGCCTTCCAGCACGAGTCCGGCGGTGGTTGGCAGCAGGCTGGCGTCGCGCAGGCGGCCGCAGAGCCAGTCGTGGGCTTCCTGGCGGCGATCGGCGGAAAAGGAGAAGCCGGCCGCCATGGCGTGTCCGCCGCCGGTCAAGAACAGCCCGGCCTGACGCCCGGCGATGATAGCGCTGCCAAGGTCGGCGCCGCCGACGGACCGGCCTGAGCCGCGGGCGATGCCATCGGCGACCCCGGCGACACAGGCCGGGCGGTTGAAGCGTTCTTTTACGCGCCCGGCCACGATGCCGACCACGCCGGGATGCCAGCCCTGGCCCAGCACGAGCAGCACCGGCAGGCCCGCGGCGGCCTGGGTTTCGGCCTGGCGCATGGCGTCGGCCATGACTTCAGCTTCCACTTCCTGCCGGTGGCGGTTCACCCGGTCCAGTTCCTCGGCCAGGATGCGGGCGTCGATGGGGTCTTCGGTCGCCAGCAGTCGCAGCCCCATGTCGGGCTTGCCGACGCGGCCGCCGGCGTTGATCCGGGGCCCCAGCAGAAAGCCGAGGGTATGGGTGCTCGGCGCCTCGCGCGCCTGGGCGACGATCAGCAGGGCGGCGATCCCGGCGCGGCCGCCGGTCGCCATGATCTTCAGCCCTTGGGTGACGAAGGCGCGGTTCAGCCCGGTCAGCGGCATGACGTCGCAGACGGTGGCAAGCGCCACCAGGTCGAGCAATTGCTTCAGGTCCGGCTCGGCCCGGCTGGCAAAATAGCCGACCCGGCGCAGGCAGCGCAGGGTCGCGACCGCGGCCATGAAGGCGATGGCGGTGGCGCAGAGGTGGCCGAGGCCGGAGGTATCATCCAGCCGGTTCGGGTTGACCACGGCGGCCAGCGGCGGCGGCGGGCCCTCGGCCTTGTGGTGGTCCAGCACCACCACATCGGCGCGCCCCGCGGCGGCGGCCAGCGCGGCCCCGGCGGCGATGCCGCAATCGACGCAGATGATCAGGCTGGCCCCTTCGTCGCAGAGACGGGCCACGGCGGCGCTGTTGGGCCCGTAGCCTTCCAGGATACGGTCGGGGATATAGGGGCGCGCGGCGATGCCGAGGCTGCCCAGGAAGCGCACCATCAGCGCCCCGGAACAGGCCCCGTCCACGTCATAGTCGCCGAAGACCGCGACCTGTTCACCGGCCCGCACGGCCGCGGCGATCCGGTCGGCCGCCAGGTCCATGTCGATCAGCGTCGCGGGGTCGGGCATCAGCGCCCGCAGCGTCGGCTCCAGGAAGTCTGCGGCCTGGTCGAAGCCGATGCCGCGCCCGGCCAGCAGCCGCGCCACCGCATCGGGCAGGGCATGGCGTTGGGCCAGGCCCGCGGCCACCCGCTCCTCCCCCCGCCGCCAGGCCCAGCGGCGCCCGGTCAGGCTGGTGGTGACGCCGAAGGGCGCCTCTGGATCAGGCAATGAAGGCGGCGGGCTTGAGGGCGAAGTTGTGATGCCCTTCGACATAGCGGACGGTGCCGGTGCTGCTGCGCATCACGATGGAATGGGTGATGGCCGATTGCGGGCCGCGCCGCACCCCGCGCAGCATCGCGCCGTTGGTGACGCCGGTCGCGGAGAACATGACCTCGCCGCGCGCCATGTCTTCGCAGGAATAGATCAGGTTGGGGTTTGAGATGCCCATGCCGGCGGCGCGGGCGATCTGGTCCTCGTCCTCGAACAGCAGGCGGCCCTGCATCTGGCCGCCGATGCAGCGCAGGGCGGCCGCCGCCAACACGCCTTCCGGCGCGCCGCCGGAGCCAATGTACATATCCACTCCGGCTTCGGGCTGGCTGACCGCAACCACGCCCGCGACATCGCCATCGCCGATCAGGATGATGCGGGCGCCGACGTCCCGGCAGGCCTTGATGATCGCCTTGTGGCGGTCGCGGTCCAGCACGCAGACCATCAGGTCGGCGATGTCGCATTTCTTGGCACGCGCCAGTTCGCGCAGGTTTTCGGCCGGCGAGGCGTCGATGTGCACCACACCAATTGGCAGGCCGGGGCCGACCGCGATCTTGTCCATGTAGATGTCGGGCGCGTGCAAAAAGCCGCCTGGCTGGGCGACGGCGAGTGTGGCGATGGCATTCGGCCCGCCCTTGGCGGTGATCGAGGTGCCTTCCAGCGGATCGACGGCGATATCGACAGGCGGGGCGCCGCCGGCGTTGTTCCAGCCGAGGCCCACCTTCTCGCCGATGAAGAGCATCGGCGCCTCGTCCATCTCGCCCTCGCCAATCACGACCGTGCCGCAGATGGCGACCGTGTCGAAGGCGCGACGCATGGCGTCCACCGCGGCGCCGTCGGCCGCGTTCTTGTCGCCCCGGCCGATCCAGCGGGAGGCGGCAAGGGCCGCGGCCTCGGTCACCCGGACGAGTTCCAGGGCCAGGTTGCGATCGACCGGTGTGCTGTCGCGGATCATGGGGCGGGCCTTTTCAGGAAAGCGCTTCGATGCGGATCATGGCGGGCGGTTCCAGCACGGCGTCGAGGGCTTCCAGCCGCTGCAGGGCCGCGATCATGGACGCCTCGCCGCAGTCATGGGTGACGAGGACCACGGCCACCGCCTCACCGGGGCTGCGGCCGCGCTGGATCATGGATTCCAGCGAAATGCCGTGGTCGCGCAGGGCGGCGGTGACGTCGGCGATCACGCCGGGCCGGTCCACCACCATCAGCCGCAGGTAATAGGCGCCCTGGTGATCGGCCATGGGCACCGAGGCGATGGGGCGCAGCGCTGCCTCGGCCGCACCCCAGACGGGGGTGTGCCTGCCACGGGCAATATCGATCAGATCGGCGACGACAGCCGAGGCGGTGGGGCCGGCCCCTGCCCCGCGGCCTTCCAGCACGATGCGGCCGACGAAATCGCCCTCCGCCACCACCGCGTTGAACACGCCATCGACGCGGGCCAGCGGATGGGCGCTGGGGATCATGCAGGGATGGACGCGGGTGCTGATGCCGGCAGACGTGCGGCGCGCGATGCCGAGCAGCTTGATCCGGTAGCCGAGGTCATCGGCCAGGCGGATATCCAGCGCCGAGACGCCGCGCACCCCCTCCACATGCACAGCATCGAAGGCGACGGGGCGGCCAAAGGCGAGCGCTGCCAGGATGGCGAGTTTATGGGCGGCGTCGGTGCCGTCCACGTCCATGGCGGGGTCCGCTTCGGCGTAGCCAAGGCGTTGGGCATCGGCCAAGGCCTCGGCGAACTCGCGCCCCTTCTCCCGCATCGAGGTCAGGATGTAGTTGCACGTGCCGTTCAGGATGCCGGCAACCCGCGACAAATGGTTGGCAGCCAGGCCCTCGCGGATCGCCTTGATGGCGGGGATGCCGCCGGCGACCGCGGCCTCGAAGGCCAGTGGCACGCCGCGTTCTTCGGCCAGGGCCGCCAGCGCCGCGCCATGGGTCGCGAGCAGCGCCTTGTTGGCGGTGACCACCGGGCGGCCTGCGTGCAGGGCTGCTTCCACCAGGGCCCGGGCCGGGCCCTCGCTGCCGCCGATGCATTCGACGATGACATCCACGCCCGGGTCATGGGCCAGGGCCACAGGGTCGTCGTACCAACGCAGCCCATCGACCGCGACGCCACGGTCGCGCGTGCGGTCGCGCGCCGAGACGGCGGTGACGGCGATGGCGCGGCCGGCGCGGGCGGCGATGATATCCGCATTGGCGCGCAGCAAGGCCAGCACGCCGCCGCCGACCGTACCCAGGCCGGCGACGCCGATCGCAAGCGGTTGGGTCATGCGCCGGTCAATTCCCTGGGTGCGGCTTCATCGACCGGCCCGGCATTGTCCACCGCCAGGAAGGTCTTGATCCCGCGCAGCGCCTGGCGGATGCGGTGGTTGTTTTCGACCAGCGCGATGCGGACATGGCCGTCGCCATGCTCACCGAAGCCGATGCCCGGGGCGACGGCGACCTTGGCCTTGTCCAGCAGCAGCTTGGAAAACCCGACCGAGCCCAGGTGGCGGAATTTTTCCGGGATCGGCGCCCAGAGGAACATCGAACCATCCGGGCTGGGCACGTCCCAGCCGGCCGCATGCAGCCCCTTCACCAGCACGTCGCGCCGGTCCTTGTAGAGGGCGCGCATATCCGCCACGCAATCCTGCGGCCCGTTGAGTGCTGCGGCCGCGGCGATCTGGATCGGCGCGAAGGCGCCGTAGTCCAGATACGATTTCACCCGCGCCAGGGCAGAGATGAGTCGCTTGTTGCCGGCGGCAAAGCCCATGCGCCAGCCCGGCATGTTGTAGGTCTTGGACAGCGAGGTGAATTCCACCGTGCAGTCCATTGCCCCCGGAATTTCGAGCACCGACGGCGGCGGCGTCTCGCCGAAATACAGCTCGGCATAGGCGAGGTCCGACAGGATGAAGAGCTCGTGCTTCAGCGCGAGTGCGACCAAATCCTTGTAGAATTCGCGGCTGGCGAGAAGTGCGGTCGGGTTCGACGGGAAGTTCACGATCAGCGCAGTGGGTTTGGGCACCGAATGGCGCACGGCGCGGTCGATCGCCGCCAGCATCGCGTCATCGGGCGTATAGGGGATGAAGCGGGCCGAGGCACCGGCGATGATGAAGCCGAACTGATGGATCGGGTAGGAAGGGTTGGGCACCAGGATGGTATCGCCCGGGCTGCTGATCGCCTGGGCCAGGTTGGCCAGGCCCTCCTTGCTGCCAAGCGTCGCCACGACCTCGGTCTCCGGGTCCAGCTTCACGCCGAAGCGCCGATCGTAGTAGCCGGCCAGGGCCTTGCGCAGGCCGGGGATGCCCTTGGACATGGAATAGCGATGGGTGCGCGGGTCCTGCACCGCCTCGATCAGCTTGGCCACGATGTGGGGCGGCGTCGGGCTGTCGGGGTTGCCCATGCCGAGGTCCACGATGTCCTCGGCGGCGGCCCGCGCCTTGGCCTTGGCCGAATTGACCTCCGCGAAGACATAGGGCGGCAGGCGGCGGATGCGGTGGAATTCCTCGGTCATCGGTCTCTGGTCTTTTCGTGGGAGTCGGCCGCACAGAATACGCCGCCCCGCGGTGGGACGCCATTGCCGCAGCCCGAGGCCCTGCCTCAAAACGCCGGTTCGTTGCCCCGGTAGGTGCCGCTGCGGCCAAAAGGCTGCGGGCGGTTCTGGTCGAAGATCGACCCCGGCCCCGCCCCGCCGCCGCCTGGCAGGCCCCAGGCGGTGTCGCCGGAAAAGGCGCCGGTCACGCCATAATTCGGCAGCGGCGGCCCGCTGGGCGACATGCCGTCGGCGCAGGCCGCGACACAAAAGCAGGCGAGCAGGATCAGCCTGGATCGCATGGCGCTACTGCTCCGATCCCGGCCCAAGCGCCTGGTCATAGGTGAAGCCGCCGCCGCCCACCCCGGCGGCATAGGCAGCACCGTTCCAGGCGCCGCTTCCGGCGAAGGTCGCATCGGGGGCGCCGGCATTGCCGCCGAAGCCGCCCGGGTTGAACTGGAATTCGCCACCCGGGGCGCAGGCCCCGAGGCCCAGCAACCCGAGACCCAGCATCAGGGCCAGCCGCATGTGCCGCATGTCCTTAGCTCCGCGCCCGGCGCCGCGCCGGCGGCGGGCAGGGATAGGTCGCCCGTGCGAAGCGCAGCACGCCTTCCAGCGCCGGTTCCTGCGCCCGGGCCGGATTGGCCGCGGCCCAGGCGACGAAGCCGAGTGCTGCCTCGGCGACCGAGGGCGGCGGCGTCGGCAGGCAGAAGACCGGCGCCCGGCGGCCGCCCGGCGGATGCACCGCGGCATGGAACTGCGCGGCCGAGGTGACGAAGCCCTGGCAATAGGCGATGGCTTCCAGCCGCTGCACCCCCTGCACGGCGGGGGCGCAGATGGCGGCCAGGTCGGCCACGGTCTGCGCATGGGTCGGCAAGCCCTGCGCCTGCACCGCGGCAGGGGCGGCGACCACCAGTGCCGCCAGGATGAGGCTACGCATCAGTAGGTCCTCAAGCCCTGCTGGTAGCCCTGCTGATAGGCGCGGGACTCGGCACGGTGCTCGGAATCGACCGTCTGCTGGTAGAGGTAGCCGGCCCCTGCCCCGACGGCGCCGCCGATGGCAGCCCCCCAGCCGGCGTGGCCCGCGAAGGACCCGGCGATGGCACCGACCGCCGTGCCGATGCCAGCCCCGGTCAGGGTGCTGCGGGTATCGGGCGTCATATTGGCGCAGGCGCCGAGGGAGAGGGCTGCGACCAGCGGCAGGGCAAGGCGGAGGGCACGCATGGCGGGCGACCTTTCAGCGGGCGGGGTTGC
>JBBQHE010000229.1:0-6665 GCA_038323655.1 Acetobacterales bacterium
CTACAAATCCTCCCGCGTCTGGCTGAAGACCCTGCCGACCAAGGCGCCTTGGGTGATCTGCGGCCCTGGGGAAAATGCCGGGGTGATCGACATCGGCGACGGGCTGGCCGCCGTCTTCAAGATGGAAAGCCACAACCACCCCTCATTCATCGAACCCTACCAGGGGGCCGCGACCGGGGTCGGGGGTATCCTGCGGGACGTGTTCACCATGGGGGCCAGGCCGGTCGCCAATCTGAACGCCCTGCGGTTCGGCGCGGCCGATCATCCGGGCACGCGGCGGATCGTCGATGGCGTGGTCCGCGGCATCGGCGGCTATGGCAATTGCGTCGGCGTGCCGACCGTCGGCGGCGAGGTGAACTTCCACCCCGCCTACAACGGCAATCCGCTGGTCAATGCGATGACGGTCGGGATCGCCCCGGTGGGCCGCATCTTCTACGCGGCTGCCGCGGGCGTCGGGAATTCGGTCGTCTATGTCGGCAGCAAGACCGGGCGCGACGGCATCCATGGCGCGACCATGGCCTCGACCGAATTCAGCGCGGATACCGAAGACAAGCGCCCAACGGTGCAGATCGGCGACCCCTATGCCGAGAAACTGCTGATCGAGGCCTGCATGGAATTGATGGCGACCGAGGCCATCGTCGCCATCCAGGACATGGGGGCGGCGGGGCTGACCAGCAGTGCTGTCGAGATGGCGGGCAAGGGCGGGGTCGGCATTCGCCTCGACCTGAACGCCGTGCCGCAGCGCGAGGCGGGGATGACCGCCTATGAGATGATGCTGTCGGAGAGCCAGGAGCGCATGCTCATGATCCTGCAGCCAGGCCAGGAAGGCGTCGCCGAGGCGATCTTCCACAAGTGGGACCTGGACTTTGCGGTGATCGGGCAGTTGACCGACACGGGCCGTATCGAGCTGTTCCACAACGGGCTGCTTGAGGCGGATATCCCGCTCGCACCGCTCGAATCCGAAGCCCCGCTGTATCGCCGCCCGACTGTCGAAACCCCGAAGCGCGCGGCCCTTGGCCCCGTCGCCGATCCGGTCGGGATCGCGCCCGCGCTGCTCGCCCTGATCGCCTGCCCCGACCTGTGTTCCCGCCGCTGGATCTGGGACCAGTACGACAGCATGGTCGGCGGGCTGACCGCCCGGCGCCCCGGCCGGGCCGATGCGGCGATCGTGGGGCTGGAGGGCACGGCGCGTGCGCTGGCCCTGACCACCGACTGCACCCCCCGCTACTGCCTGGCGGACCCCGAGGCGGGCGGCGCCCAGGCGGTCGCCGAGGCCTGGCGCAACATCACCGCGACCGGGGCCACGCCGCTCGCCATCACCGACAACATGAATTTCGGGAACCCGGAAAAGCCCGAGATCATGGGCCAGTTCGCCGCGGCCGTGCGCGGCATGACCGCCGCCTGTATCGCACTCGACTTCCCGGTCGTGAGCGGCAACGTCAGCCTGTACAACGAGACCAACGGCCGGGCGATCCTGCCGACGCCCGCGATCGGCGGGGTCGGCGTGATTGCCGAGGCGGGCAGGGCGGTCGGCCTGGCCATGCCGCCCGCAGGCCAGCTGGTGCTGGTCGGCGCCACGGCCGGCTGGCTCGGCCAGAGCCTCTGGCTGCGGGAGATCGCGGGCCGCGAGGAGGGCCCGCCGCCGCCCGTCGACCTGGTCGCCGAACGGGCAAACGGTGACGTCGTGCGCGGAGAAATCCTGGCCGGCGGCGTGCTGGCCTGCCACGACCTGTCGGACGGCGGGCTGCTTGTGGCGCTGGCCGAGATGGCGATGGCCAGCGGCCATGGCGCGGTGCTGACGGCCACCGGCGACCACGGCTTCTGGTTCGGCGAGGACCAGGCGCGCTACCTTCTGGTCGTCGCCGACCCGGCCCCACTGCTCGCCGCCGGCGTGCCCGCCATGGTGATCGGCCAGGCGCAGGGCGCCGGGGACTTGGTTCTGCCCGACGGCACCGCCATATCGGTGGCCGCACTGGCGGCGGCGCATGAGGCGACCTTGCCGGCATTGATGAAGGGACGTGGTTGATGGCGATGCAGGCGGAAGCGATCGAGGCCCTGATCCGCGCGGCCCTGCCGGATGCGCAGGTGACGATCACGGACCTGGCCGGCGATGGCGACCATTATGCCGCGACCGTCGTCTCGGAAGCCTTCCGCGGCGTCCCCCGCGTGCGGCAGCACCAGATCGTCTATGCAGCACTGCAAGGCCGCATGGGCGGCGAGTTGCACGCCCTCGCCCTCACCACCGCCACACCCTGAAAGGACCCACCATGGCCGATGACATCAACGCCGTGATCCAGAGCGAGATCGAAAAGAGCCCCGTGGTGCTCTTCATGAAGGGCACGCCGGTCTTCCCGCAGTGCGGCTTTTCCGCCCGCGTGACGCAGATTTTGTCCCACTTGGGTGTGCCCTTCAAGGGCGTGAACGTGCTGGAAGACCCTGAGATCCGTGACGGCATCAAGAGCTTCAGCAACTGGCCGACGATCCCGCAGCTCTATGTGAAGGGCGAGTTCATCGGCGGCTGCGACATTGTGACCGAGATGTTCCAGTCGGGTGAACTCACCACGCTGCTGGCGGAAAAGGGCGTGCCGCACACCGTGGCCTGACCGTAACGGCCGGGGCGCGGCGAGCGAAGACCAGGGCGACGACGAGGTCTGGTCGCCGCCTGGTCAGGAGCCTGCCATGTCCCCCTCTCGTCTCGGCGCCGTGGCGCTGCTTGCGGCAGCCCTTTGCGGCTGCGCCACCCGCCCGAACCTCGCCGACCCTAAGGCCGTGGCCGAGTTCCGCGCCAACAACGACCCGCTGGAGCCGCTGAACCGCGTCTCGGCGGGCGTGACCTATGCGCTCGACACCCTGTTGCTCCGCCCGGCGGCCGAGGCCTACAGCATCTTCCTGCCGCTCCAGGCCCGCGCCGGCATACGCAACGCCTTGGGCAATCTGCGGTCGCCCGTGATCCTGGCGAACAACCTGTTGCAGGGCGATGTGCAGCAGGCGGCGAATACCGTCGGGCGCTTCCTGCTGAACAGCACCATCGGCTTCGGTGGCCTGATCGATGTCGCGGCCGACCTCGGCCTGCCGCCCCGCAACGAGGATTTCGGCCAGACCCTGGCGCTTTGGGGCGTCGGGGAAGGCCCGTATCTCTTTCTGCCCGTGCTCGGCCCGTCGAACCCGCGCGACCTGGCGGGGCTGGCGGTGGATACGGCCTTCAGCCCGTTTACCTGGATCGGCGGCGGCGATGTCGCCCAGGCGGTAAACCTGACCCGCAGCGGGCTGACCGTGCTCGACACGCGTGAGGCGCTGCTGGGCCCGCTCGATACCATGATGACCGTGTCGCTCGACCCCTATGCCGCCATCCGCAGCATCTATCGCCAGCGCCGCGCCATGGCGATCGCCGGCCACGGCACCACGCCCGATGCCGCACTCGGCACCGGGTTTTCCGTGGGCATGGGCATGACGCCGGCCGAGATGATGCCCGCCCTGCCGCCTCAGTAGGAGCGCGGCAGGCCCAGCGCCTTCTCGGCGATGTGGCACAGGATCAGGTTGGGGCTGACCGGCGCGAGCCAGGGGATCATCGCCTCCCGCAGATACCGCTCCACATGGTATTCGCGGGCGTAGCCCATGCCGCCATGGGTCGCGATGGCGTTGCGGCAGGCGCGGGTCGCGGCCTCCGCCGCCAGGTATTTGGCGGCATTGGCCTCCACCCCGCAGGCCTGGCCCGCGTCGTAGAGACGGGCCGCCTTTTCCACCATCAGCCAGGCGGCCTCCAGCGCCATCCAATCCTCGGCCAGCGGGTGCTGGACCGATTGGTTGACGCCGATCGGCCGGCCGAAGACCACGCGCGTCTTGGCGTAATCCACCGCCCGGCGCAGCGCGGCGCGGCCAAGCCCCACCGCCTCGGCCGCGATCAGGATGCGCTCGGGGTTCAACCCATGCAGGATCTGGCGGAACCCCTCGCCCTCGGCACCGATCAGGTCCTCGGCCGGGACGGCATAGGCGTCGAAGAAAATCTCGTTCGAATCCACCGCCGCCCGGCCCATCTTGGCGATCTCGCGCACCGAACAGCGGCTGCGGTCCAGTGCGGTGTAGAACAGCGAAAGGCCGAGCGTCGGCGCAGCGTCGTTGCGCGGTGCGGTGCGGGCCAGCAGCAGGATGCGGTCGGCGACCTGGGCCGTGCTGATCCAGATTTTCTGGCCCGTGACGGACCAGCCGGTGGCCGTTTTCTCGGCCCGCGTGGTCAGCCGCGTGGTGTCCAGCCCGCTGCCTGGCTCGGTCACGCCGAAGCAGGCCTTTTCCGCCCCCGCCACCAGGGGCGGCAGGGCGCGCTGCTTCTGGGCCTCGGTGCCGAAAACCACGACCGGGTTGAGCCCGAAGATGTTCATGTGGATCGACGAGGCACCGGCCATGCCGGCGCCGGAGGCTGCGATCGCCTCCATCATCACCGCGGCCTCACGGATGCCGAGGCCGCTGCCGCCATAGGCTTCCGGCACGCAGATGCCGAGGAAGCCGGCCTTGGCGATGTCCTGGTAGAAGGCTTCGGGGAAGGCATGCGCCGCGTCCTGTGCCGCCCACCAGTCATCGGGGTATCGCGCGCAGATCGCCGTGATGCCTGCGCGGATTTCCTCCATTCAGATCACCCAGCCGCCATCCACGGCCAGGTCCTGCCCGGTGGTCTGGCGCGACAGGTCGCTGGCCAGGAACAGCACGGCGTTGGCGACATCCACATCGGTGCTGATGCGCTTCAGCGCGTATTCGGCGGCGTGTTTCTTGCGCGCTTCCTCGGCGCTGATGCCGTCCTTGGATGCCATGGTGGCGCGGACTTTTTCGAAACGCTCGCCCTCCACCATGCCGGGGCAGCAGCAGTTC
This sequence comes from Acetobacterales bacterium, assembly GCA_038323655.1. GTDB lineage: Bacteria > Pseudomonadota > Alphaproteobacteria > Acetobacterales > Acetobacteraceae > Humitalea. The sequence continues at coordinate 4,861 of JBBQHE010000229.1, forward strand.
ACGTTGATGTTGTGCGGGCCGAGTTCCAGCGCGGCCGACTTCGTGATCCCGCGCAGCCCCCATTTGCTGGCCGAATAGGCGGCGCGCCCGGCCCGGCCGCGCAAACCAAACGTGCCGCCGACATTGACGATTTTTCCTGACCCCTGGGCAATCATGGTCGGGGCAAAGGCGCGCATGGTCAGGAAGCAGCCGGTCACGTTCAGCCGCAGGATCTCGTCGAATTCCTCCGGCGTGGTTTCCCAGAAACTCTTGCCCAAAGGGCCGCGTCCGCCGGCGATATTCACCAGCACGTCGCAGCGCCCGAAGGCGGCCAACACGGCGGCGGCCATGGCATCGACCGAGGCCGCATCCATCAGGTCCACGGCAAAGATCTCGGCCCGGCGGCCTTTCGCGCGGGCTTCCGCCGCCACGGGCTCGATCGCCGCCGTGTCGCGCCCGACCAGGGCCAGGTCGGCGCCCTGGTCTGCCAGCAGTAGGGTGCAGGCCGCCCCCATGCCCTTGGCCGGGCCGGTGACGACGGCGACCTTGTCCTTCAGCAGGCCGTTCATTTCAGTACGCCGGCATAAGGCGGGTCACGCCCGTGAACTTCTTCGCCAGCCCCCGGCAATGGCAGGCGACATGCGGCGACACCGCTTCGCACCAGGCGCGGGTTGCGGCATTGGCCGACCACAGCCGGTCCACCGCCGCCTGGGCGTCGTTGGCGAGTTTCACCTCATCCACCCCCAAGACCTTGCCACCGCGCAGCTTCCAGTCGCCGCCGATCATCACGTCGCGCACCGCCGCACCATCCTCGGTCCAGACCAACTGGTTCGCGGCGTCGTTGAAGGGCATCCAGTTGATGTGATGCAGGTCCAGCAGCACGAGGTCGGCCGAAGCCCCCGCCTCGATCTTCCCCGACCCGCCGAGACCCATCAGCCGCGACGACCCGGCGGTGCCGAGCAGGACCGTCTCGGCGGTGCCGAGCCAGTCCTCCTCGCTCTCGCTTTCGATGATGCGCGAGGCGAAGGCGGCCAGGCGCATCGACTCGAACATATTCTGGTTGTCGGACGACCCGCTGCCATCGGTGCCAAGCCCGACCGTGACCCCGGCCCGCAGCGCGCGGCGGATGGGGGCGACGCCGGAAGCCAGGCGCATGTTCGACCCGGGGTTATGCGCGAGCGCGGCACCCCGTTCGGCCATCAGCGCGAGGTCGGCATCGGTCAGCCAGACGCCGTGTGCCGCGCTGAACCACGGCCCGACGCAGCCCATGTCGTCCATATGGGCCAGCAGAGTCTTGCCCCAGCGTTCCTGCGCCCCGCCCGCCTGGAAACGCGCCTCGGCCACATGGGTCTGCATCGGCAGGCCGTGGTCGCGGGCCAAGGCGCGGCAAGCGCGCAGGAAATCATCCGTGCCGAACAACGGGATGGTCGGTGCGATGCCAAGCCGGACATTGGCGTGGTCATGCGACCAGGCTTGGGCGACCGCGCCCACCGTCGCCAGGGTCTCGGCCCCCGGGGCGGCGCGCATCGCCGCGGCGCGCTCGCGCATCCCATCGGGCAAAGCCTCGATCAGCCCGGGTGTGGCTTCGTAGAAGGTGAGGTCGGCGACCATGGGGGCGAGCGTTGCGCGCAGGCCGACGGCGATATAGGCCTCGGCCATCGCATCCAACCCGTCCTGCGTCGGCCCGGGGAATTCGGCCGGCAGGTCGTAGGCCGCGGTGCAGCCCTTCTTCAGCATTTCCACCGCCGTCAGCATGGTGGACAGGCGCTTGTCCTCCAGCCCGCGCCCGGCGTTGGTCCAGGGCGCCTGGGCCAGCAGCAGGGCAA
>JBBQHE010000230.1:0-6659 GCA_038323655.1 Acetobacterales bacterium
TGCCATCGCGGCCAGCCGGTTCCGGCCTATGTCCGGGCCACCGAACCGCCGCCGCGTCCCGGTTTCCTGCAGACGCCGGGCATTCAGAATGTGGCCGCCCCCGCCGTCGGATTGTCGTCATTGCCGTCGGAACCTTTCACGGCGTTCCTGCTGCAGGACCAGAACATCCGCGTGGCGCAGCAGATCGTTGGCCGCACACCGGCCGGCGCGCCTTCGGTCAAGGCGACGGAATGGACCTATGCGCTGATGATGCACATGTCCACGTCGCTTGGCGTGAACTGCGCCTTCTGTCACAACACCCGGAACTTCGCGGGTTGGGACAACAGCCCGCCGCAGCGGACCACCGCCTGGTACGGCATCCGGATGGTACGTGACATCAACAACACCTTCATCGTGCCGCTGACCCCGGTTTGGGCAGCGAATCCGAACGGCCCCCCGGCCGGCCCGCATCAGGCGCGCCTGGGCGTCGGTGGCGATGCGTTGAAGGTCAACTGCACGACCTGTCATCAGGGTGCCTACAAGCCGTTGCTGGGCGTGCCGATGTTGGCCGATTATCCGGAACTGCGCCGCATCAACGCCACGGTGGCGCTGCGCTGAGGCTGGCCCGTCCTGGCTGCACCAATGCTTCGGGCCGCCAGTGCGGTCCGAAGTCGTGTTTGGCGCCCCGATGTGTGGGGCGCCGCGTCGGGGCAATAAAAAAGGCCGCTCCTTAAGGAGCGGCCTTTTCCTTGTCTGCGCCAGGGAGCCTCAGGGCAGTGGCTGCGGCGCGGAAGACAGCGTGCGCAGATAGGCGATGATATCAGCCCGCTGCTTGACATCCGCGATGCCAGCGAAGGCCATACGGGTGCCTGGCATGTAGCGCATCGGCGCCTGCAACCAGCCGTTCAGCTCTTCATAAGACCAGGGCTTGGCAGCCAAGGCCCGGTTGGCGGCGGAGTAGTTGAAGCCTTCGACATGCGCGTGCGGCGCGCCGACGACGTTCCACAGGTTCGGGCCGACCCCGTTGCGCCCGCCCTCGGTGAAGGTGTGGCAGATGCCACAGTTGCGACGCGCCAGCTGCTCGCCAGTCGCAATATCAGCACTGGCCAGCAGTGGACCGACCGGCTCAAGTGCTGGTGCAGCAGGTGCTGCGGCGGGCGCAGCTACCACGACCGGCGCTGCTACGGATGGCGCTGCCGCGGCAGGAGCGGCCGCCGCGGGCGATTCCGCGGCGATGTCGGCCGCGGACGGAAGAGCGGCAGGCGTGGCCGCCAGCGTGCGCAGATATGCGATGACGTCCGCGCGCTGCTGGTTGTTGGTAAGACCGGTGTAGGCCATGCGCGTGCCGGGCGCGTACTGCGCGGGCTTCCACAGCCACTGGTTCAGCTCGGCATAACTCCAGGGTTTGTCGGCCATGGCGCGGATGGCCGCCGAGTAGTTGAACCCCTCAGCATGCGCATGCTTGGCGTTGACGATGCTGTAGAGGTTCGGCCCGACGCCTGACCGCCCACCTTCATTGACGCTGTGGCAAACCGCACACTGGCGGCCAAACACGGTCTGGCCGTTGGCAACGTCGGCCGTCGCCAACAAGGCCATGATGGGGTCTGCCCGGGTCGGAGCCGCGGCCGCCACCGGGGTTGCCGGTGCATCGGGGCCGAGGCGGATTGCCAAGCCATGCGGCGTTTCCGGCGTAACCAGGACCTTGCCGATGAAACCGGTCACCATAAAGGCGATTCCGGCCGTCAGCACCGCCCCGAAGACCTTGTTCACTTCGAGTGAGCTCATGGAACCCGATACCCCTGCGCGATGTCACACGAACCGAGCCTGGCCAAGGCGGCCACCGGCAACGACTGGGCCTGATATGGCGTGCCGGTCGGGACTGCAACCCGCAGCGATCGGATTACACCTGCAAGCGTGACTGTCTGGTTATCCGCCAGGGTATCTTGCCTCGAACAAGGCAGCGGGCTATCTGAGCACACTTACATCTTCACTGACGTTCAGAGGGGGTGGCCTTGCGGGGCCGCCTTTTTTTGTATCTGGCGCCCAGCCCTGGCCGCGGGGCGCCCTGTTCAACCGGATCTGCCCTTGACCGCCGAGCCTCCCGCCCCTGTCGATCCCGCCGCTGACCACCCTGTACATGACGGGCTGGAAGCGCGTCTGGCAGACTGCATTCTGCCTGTTATCTTGCAGCTGGGCTACGAACTTGTCCGGGTTCAGGTCAGCGGCAAGGAACGCCCAACGGTGCAGATCATGGCTGACCGGGCCGACGGAACGATGATCGCGGTCGAGGATTGTGAGACCATCAGCCACGCCGCCGGCGCTGCGCTGGACGTGCTCGACCCGTTCAAGGGCTTGTGGAACCTGGAAGTGTCCTCCGCTGGAATTGACCGGCCGTTGACCCGCGCCAAGGACTGGAACCGCTTCGTCGGCCATATCGCCACGGCAGAGACCCAAGTGCCACTCGATGGGCGCAAGCGTTTCCGCGGCGTGGTGTTGGGGGCGGATGCCGAAACCGCTCGGCTTCGGCTGGACGATGGGACTGAGATCGCGTTGCCGCGCGCCAATTTGCGGCGGGCCAAGCTGGTCCTGACTGATGAACTGATCGCGGCGACGGCGGCACCCCCCGCCGCGCCCAACTGAGAAAAAGGAGCACCGCCATGGCCGTCGATGTCGCCATTGCCCGCCCGGAACTGCTGCAGGTCGCCGAGGCCGTCGCGCGGGAGAAAATGATCGAGCGTGAAGAAGTTCTTGACGCCATGGAACAGGCCATGGGCAAGGCTGGCAAGGCTAAGTATGGCCTTGAAAAAGATATCCGCGCGACCATCGATCGCAAGAACGGTGAAGTTCGTCTGTCGCGCTGGACCGAGATCGTTGATGCCGAACCAGTCGAAAATGAGGCCACGCAACTATCGCTGCGCATTGCGGTGAAGATCAAGCCCGGTATCAAGACTGGCGAATTCATCGTCGATCCGCTGCCACCGATCGACTTCGGCCGTATTGCCGCCCAGACCGCCAAGCAGGTGATCGTGCAGCGGGTGCGCGAGGTCGAACGCCGGAAGCAGTACGACGAATACAAGGATCGCGTCGGCGAAATTGTGAACGGCATCGTCAAGCGCACCGAATACGGAAACCTGATGGTGGACCTGGGCCGGGCCGAGGCGCTGTTGCGCCGGGACGAAACCATCGCCCGCGAAGCCTTCAAGAACGGCGACCGGGTCCGCGCCTATATCTATGACGTACGGGAAGAACCGCGCGGCCCGCAGATCTTTGTCAGCCGCACCCATCCGGGCTTTCTGGCCAAGCTCTTCGCCCAGGAAGTGCCCGAGATCTACGACGGGATCATCGAGATCAAGGCAGTGGCGCGCGACCCCGGTTCCCGCGCGAAAATGGCGGTGATTTCACGCGACCAGAGCATCGACCCTGTCGGCGCCTGCGTCGGCATGCGCGGCAGCCGTGTTCAGGCGGTGGTGGCCGAACTTCAGGGTGAAAAAATCGACATCATTCCCTGGTCGCCCGACAACGCGACCTTCATCGTCAACGCACTGGCGCCCGCCGAGGTGACCAAGGTGGTGCTGGACGACGAGGCGCGGCGGGTCGAGGTGGTGGTGCCCGACGACCAGTTGAGCCTGGCCATCGGCCGCCGCGGCCAGAACGTTCGCCTGGCGAGCCAGCTCACCCGCTACGACGTCGATATCCTGACCGAGGCCGAGGAATCCGAGCGCCGCCAGGAGGAGTTCCGCACCAAGACTGGGCTCTTCGTCCAGGCGCTGGACGTGGATGACATGATTGCGAGCCTGTTGGTGACCGAGGGCTTCGGCACCATCGAGGACCTGCTGGCGGTCGAGGACGAGGAACTGGCCGAGATCGAGGGCTTCGACGAGACGGTGGCAGCGGAGCTTAAGCGCCGCGCCCAGGCCTTCCTGGACGCCCGCGACGTGGAACTGGACGCCAAGCGCGTGGAATTGGGCGTCGAGGACAGCATCGTGGAAATCGGTGTCTTCACCCCTGCCATGCTTGTGGCGCTGGGCGAGAAGGGCATCAAGACGCTGGATGACTTGGCGGACCTGGCCTCGGACGAACTGGTCGAGATCGTCGGCGAGGAAGCTCTGGACGAGGAATCGGCCAATGCCGTGATCATGGCGGCCCGCGCCCATTGGTTCGACGAAGGCGAAAATGCCATGCCGGAGGCCGATGACAGCAGCCCCGCCTGACGCCGAGGCGGAGCCCGCCGAGGACGAGCCCGAAACCGGTCCGACCCGGCGCTGCATCGTCACGCGCGAAACGGATGCGCGCGAGAAAATGCTGCGCTTCGTGATTGGCCCTGATGTGTCGGTGGTGCCCGATCTGGCGGCCAAGCTGCCGGGCCGGGGAATGTGGTTGAGCGCGCGGGCCGATGTGCTAGAACGCGCCGTCAACCGCGGGGCCTTTGCCAAGGCCGCGCGGCGTGCGGTGCATGCCCCCCCCGACCTTGCGTTGCGGATCGAGGATGGTCTGCGGCGCCGCGTGCGTGACCAGATCGGCCTTGCCCGGCGTGCCGGCCAAGCCGTGTCAGGGTGGGCTGCGGTGAAGGAATGGCTGCTGGCGGGGCATGTTGGCCTGCTGGTGGAAGCCGCGGACGGCAGTCTGGCCGAACGCGACCGCCTGCTTGGCAGGCGCGAGGTGCCGGTGGTGACGCCGCTGACTGCCGCCGATCTGGGCGCGGTCTTCGGCCGCGATCAGGCGGTGCATGTTGCGGTGGCACCTGGCCGATTGGCCGGTTCCATCGCGACCGAGGCGGCGCGCCTTGCGGGGTTCGCCGGAAAGAATTGATGGCCTGCGTCAGGGTTTGGCGTGGGTGATGACGGACAGGGTACCAGGCGGACGGATGAGCGATCAGAACGACCAGGACGCGACCAAGAGCAAGCTGAGCCTTCGGCCCAGCGGTCGCCTGGAACTCAACAAAACAGTGGATGGCGGCACCGTGCGCCAGTCCTTCAGCCATGGCCGCAGCAAGGCGGTGCAGGTTGAGGTGCTGAAGAAGCGCGTCGTCACCACGCCCGGCCGCCCCGGCGGGCCGCAGGTCATGGTGCCGTCGCAGGGCAATCGCCCGGCGGCCCCGGCTGCACCTGTCGTCCCCAAGCCTGGGGCCGCACCCGCCCCGGCGGCGGCTGCGCGCCCGTCGGCTTCGCCGGCCGGCCGGCCGCTGACGGCGTCCGAACTCGCGACCCGGCAACGTGTGCTGGACGAACAGCGTCGGGTACAAGCCCAGCGCGAACGCGAAGTGCGCGAACAGCAGGCGCTGATGGTGCGTTCGGCGGCCGAGGAAGCCGCCCGCCGCGCCGAGGATGACCGCCGCCAGGCAGAAGAAGACGCCCGCGCCGCCGAGGAAGCCCGCAAGGTCGCTGCCGAGGTCGCCAAGCGGGCCAACATCGAAGCCGCCCTGGCTCGCGCCACCGGCGTGCCCGCCCCGGTGGAAGCCGAGGAAACGGCGCCCGCGCCCGCCGCAGTGGTCGCAGCAGCCCCCGCCGCCCCGCCGCTGCCCGGCAGCCCGGTGTTGCCGACGCCGACCCGCCCGATCGCCGCCGGCGCCGTTGGCCAGGCGCCCGTGCCCGCGCGCCGCCCCGGCGCCCCGGCGCCCGTTGCTGGTGCGGCCGCCGCCAAGCTGACCCTGCGCGCCCGCACCCCGAACGAGGAAGAGGAGGAACGCCGCGGCCCGCCGCGCCGTCCGGGTGGGATGCCTGTCGGCCCCGCCGGGAAGCGCATGCCGCCGCCACCTGTCCGCAAGACCACACCGGCCTCGGCCGGGCGTCGCGACAGCGGCCGCGTGGATGTAAATGCGGCGATTGAGGGCGAGGACGAGCGCAGCCGCTCCATTTCCTCGCTGCGCCGGGCGCGCGAACGCGAACGCCGCCAGGCCGAACTGGCCCGGCTTCGGTCCGACCAGGTGCGCGTCGTGCGCGACGTGGTGCTGCCGGAAGTCATCACCGTGCAGGAACTGGCCAATCGCATGGCCGCCCGCGGTGGCGAGGTCGTCAAGGCGCTGTTCCGCATGGGCGTGATGGCGACGCTGACGCAGAGCATCGACGCCGATACTGCCGAACTCGTGGTCCAGGAATTCGGCCACAGGGTGAAGCGCGTCGCCGATAGCGACGTGGAAATCGGCCTGGAAGGCGTGGTGGATGTGGACACGACCATGGTGCCGCGCGCACCGGTCGTGACCATCATGGGCCACGTCGACCACGGCAAGACCAGCCTGCTGGACGCGCTGCGCAAGACCGACGTCGCGGGGCGCGAGGCCGGCGGTATCACTCAGCACATCGGCGCCTATCAGGTGAAGCTGCCTTCGGGCGACCGCGTCACCTTCATCGACACGCCGGGCCATGAGGCCTTCACCTCGATGCGCGCCCGCGGCGCTTCGGTCACCGACATGGTGATCCTGGTGGTCGCGGCCGACGACGGGGTGATGCCGCAGACGATCGAGGCCATCCGCCATGCCAAGGCGGCGAATGTCCCGATCATCGTGGCGGTCAACAAGATCGACAAGCCGGGCGTGAACCTCGACCGCGTGCGGCAGGAATTGCTCCAGCACGAGATCGTCGTGGAAGAACTCGGCGGCGAAACCCAGGAAGTGCAGGTCAGCGCGACCAAGGGCACCAACCTCGACAAGCTGCTGGAAGCCATCCTGCTGCAGGCCGAGGTGC
>JBBQHE010000231.1:0-6654 GCA_038323655.1 Acetobacterales bacterium
CCGACAATGACCAGGGCGAGCGGGATGGCCGCGGTCATCGTCGCGGCCTCGACCGCACCTTCGCCGGTGCCGCGACGCAGCAGCGTGCATAGGCGCCAGGCCGCGATGCAGAGCGCCATGGTGCAGAGCAGCACCGCCTGAGGACCATCCAACGGGGTCCAGGCACCGATTGCGGCCGGCAGCAGGGTCAGCACGAAGATCAGCGGCGGATTGACGTCGATGAGGTCGCGGTAGAGGGGTTCGCCCAACAGCCAGCGTTCGGAAAAGTTCAGGATCGCCGCGACATCGTGGTTCAGTGGCGGGAACAGCACCGTCAGCGCCCAGACAGCGGCAGGGAGAAGCGCCATGAGCGCCAGCAGGCGCGGGGCGCGGCGGGTCAGCGATGCGGCCGAAAGGCTGCCCGGCGCGGGGGCGGCCACATGGTCGGGCGGTGTCATGCGCGGCCGGGCGGCGTGGTCGGGGCGGTCATCGGGAGCGATCTTCGCGTATTCTTTCAAGCTCAGTCATGGCCCCAGCACGGGCGCGGCGCAACATGGGTAAAGCGGTGTAGACGGCACGTGCAAGGCGCGGGCGCCTCCACCCAGGAGGCCCGCGACCAGGATGCAGCGATCGGGGTACAGCGATCGGGGTACAGCGATCGGGGTACAGCACTGGCAGACCTACCTCTCCCGCCTGGGTGCCCCCTGCGGCGCCGCGCGGATCTCTTCGGCCGTGCGCCGCAAGGCGCTCCGGTCCGGCCGGGTGACTGTCAAGAAGCGAGGCCGTCTCGCGACCCTACAGATGGCTCTGCTTTGCCCAGAGCGCGCCCGCCCGGTCGAGGTCGAAGCCGGCGCGGGCCATGATGTAGGCATCCAGACAGTCGGCTTCGCGCTCGTCCGCCTTGGAAAACGACAGACGCCCGGCCTGTGCGCCGGCCTGGGCCGCCATCCGGTCGCGGCCCACACCCACACCGAGCGCTCCCTTGCAATGGCCCCGATCGCGGCGCCGGCCACCGCACAGGCGTGCACACGCCAGGTCTCTTCGGCGATATGGTGGGCCAATTCATGCGCGACGACTGCGGCCAGTTCGTCCTCATTTTCCAGCAGGCGCATCATGGCTGGCGTGACGACCACCTGGTTTCGGCCGATGGCGCGGGGCCGGCCGCTGGCCTCGATATCGCGCCGGGCGGCATCGGTGGCCGCCCGATCCGGCGACGGCGGGGCCAAGGCGCCGTCACAGGCGCCGAGCAGGCCCAGCAGAGCCGCGCCGAAAAGCGATCCGAAGCAGCGCCGCTGCCGAAGCATGCCGAAATTTCATCAAATCCATTCGGTTTATCTGGACTGCTCTGTGCAACGCCGCCAGCGCCCGGAGACCTGCCTTGCCTGCGCCATGCTCGCGCCTTGCCCTCGCCATGGCGGGCTGCCAAACCCCGGGGCACGATGGAAGCCCCTGAATATGACCTGATGGACGCGGCCGAGGACCGCATGTGGTGGTATCGCGCCGTTCATGCGCGGTTGCTGGACGCACTTGCGCGGCGGCCCGGCGCCGCCGCCCTCCCCTTGCTGGACGCCGGATGCGGCACGGGTGGTGTGCTGGCCCGTATCGGTGCGACTTTTCCGGCACGGCGCCTTGCCGGCATCGAGTTCAACCCGTCCGCGGCCGTGCGGGCCGCGCAGAAGTCCGGCGCCGATGTCGTTGCCGGCGACATCAACACGCTGCCCTATCCAGACGCCAGCTTCGGGGCGGCCGTGAGCGTCGACGTCATCTGCCATCGCGCCGTCGATCCGAAAACGGCCCTGTCCGAATTGTTCCGCGTGCTGGCGCCCGGTGGCACGCTGATCCTGAACCTGCCGTCCTATGAATGGCTGCGCTCGGCGCATGACATCCGGGTCCATACCGGCTTCCGCACCACCGTGCCGCGGGCGACGGCGCTGCTGGCGGACGCGGGCTTCGTCGAGATCGAGGCTGGTTATTGGAACAGCCTGCTGCTGCCGTTGATGGTTTTGCAACGCCGGGTGCTGCAGCACGCGCCGGGGGATGCTTCCGACGTCGGCGAATTCCCACCCTGGCTCGATGCCTCGCTGTTTGCCGTCACACGCCTTGAACGCGCCTTGGCCCGGATGGGCCTGCGCTACCCCGCTGGTGGTTCCGTGCTGACCATCGCCACCCGCCCGCCCGAAAGCCACCGCGCATGAGTAACGGCCTGTCCATCGTGGTCCCGGTCTATCGCGGGGCCGCCACCGTCGGCACACTGGTCGAGGCGCTCTCCGCCCTGCGGCCCGAAGGCGGGATCGAAATCATCCTGGTCAACGACGGCAGTCCCGACAATTCGGCAGAAGTCTGCCGCCGGCTTGCCGAAACGGCGACCGTCCCGCTCGTCTATGTCGAACACGCGCGAAACTTCGGCGAGCACAACGCCGTCATGACCGGGCTGCGCCATGCCAGCGGCGCCTTCGTCATCACGATGGACGACGACCTGCAGAACCCCCCCGAGGAAGTCATCCGCCTGTACGACCACGCCCGGCTCGGTGGTTGGGACGTCGTCTACACGCGCTATGCCGAAAAAATGCATGCAGGCTGGCGCAACCTCGGCTCGCGCTTCGCCAATGCCGTGGCCGACCGGCTGATCGACAAGCCGCGCGGGCTGTACCTGTCGTCGTTCCGTTGCATGAGCGCGATGGTCGTGCGCGAAGTCGTTCGCTACGCTGGCCCCTATCCCTACATCGACGGGCTGGTCATGCAGGTGACGCAGCACATCGCCAGCATCGAGGTAAAGCACCTGGCGCGATTCGAGGGCCGCAGCAACTACACGCTGGTCCGGCTGGTACGGTTGTGGATGAACCTGGCGACGTCCTTTTCGGTCGCACCTCTGCGTTTCGCGGCCTACGCCGGGGTCGGCATGGGCATCCTGGGCGGGCTGGCAGCGACCTTCGTGATTCTGGAGAGTTTCATGGGCGAAACACCATCCGGCTGGGCCTCCACCATGACGGTGATGCTGCTGGTGGCGGGGGCACAGTTCCTGATTCTCGGCGTGCTTGGTGAATATGTCGGCCGCGCCTTCCTTTCGGCCAACGGCAAGCCGCAGGGGGTGGTGCGGGATGTCGTGCAGGGCGGGGGTGGCGGCCGATGATGCCGTTTTGGTTGGCGCTTGCGGGCGCCATTTCCGTGTCCCTCGGCGGCCAGGTGCTGCTGAAGGCGGGGGCGACAGGGGCCGCAGCAGAGCCCGGGCTGATCGCGCAGTTGATGCGCTGGCAGACCATCCTGGGCCTGGGCTGCTACGGCGTCTCGGCGCTGCTTTACATCATCGCCCTGCGGAAGATCCCGATGAGCGTGGCGTTGCCCTGCACCGCAGCGTCCTACGTGCTGGTCGCGGTCATCGGGCATTTCATGTTTGGCGAGGTGCTGGGTTTGCAGCGCATGGCGGCGATTGGGCTGATCAGCGCGGGTGTCCTGCTGCTGGCCGTGGCGTGATCCGGGCGGCGGTTGGGCTACTGTTGCTGGCCAGCTGCGCCAGTCCGCCCTGCCCCGCCGGCTACCGCCCGGCGACGATCGCCGAGGCCTATTTCGGCGAGCCGGATCCCGCAGCCTGGGCAACTTTTCTCGCTGAAACGGTTACCCCCGCCTTCCCCGACGGGCTGACGCATCTGCCGGCGGCAGGCCAATGGCGGCGCGCTGGAGTCGTCGAACGCGAGCAAAGCCGGCTGTTGGTGCTGGTGCTTCCCGGGATGAACCAGACCGAGGCCGCCGCGCGCCTCGCGCCAGTTGAGGCCGCATGGCGAGCGGGCCAGGGGCAACAGTCCGTGCTCCGGGTGCTTCGCCCAGGGTGCGCTGCCTTGTGACAGGCGGGATGGCCCGCCCGTCCCCTACGCGGTGACCGCCGCCGTTGGGATCGGCTGCGCCCGGCGCGCCAGTTCCGACTGGCTCCTCGCCCCGCCGGGCGACATCGGCGCCGGCGCGGCGCCGTCCTCGGTCAGCAGGCTGACCAGGAGAGCGCAACGGATCATCCCCCATGCAAATGGCAGGCGACCCCGCCATCGGGCAACGCGGTCCAGCCTGGCGTATCGGTGGCGCAGCGCGCGAGCGCGACCGGGCAGCGTGGATGAAAATGGCAGCCAGAGGGCGGCGCCGCGGCCGAAGGCAATTCGCCGATGATCCGCGGCAGTGCCCCGCGCAACGCCGGGTCCGGCACCGGCGAGGCATCGCGCAGCATTCGCGCGTAGGGGTGCAAAGGGGCCGCGAGGACGCGATCGACCGGACCCTGCTCAACGATGCGCCCCAAATACATCAGAGCCACGCGGTCGCAGAACCACCGCACCACCGACAGGTCATGGCTGACGAAAAGAAAAGACAAGCCCCGGCGCCGCTGCAGGTCGCGCAGCAGCAAAAGCACCTGCGCCTGCACCGAGACATCGAGCGCCGAAACGGGTTCATCAGCGACGATCAGTTCCGGTTCCACCGTCAGAGCGCGGGCGATGCCAATGCGCTGGCGCTGCCCGCCCGAGAACTCGTGCGGATAGCGGTCAAGCGCCGTGACCGGCAGCCCCACCTCCTCCAGCAACGCCGCCGCACGCTCGCGCCCGGCCGCGCCCCGCGCGATGCCGTGCAGGGCCAAGGGTTCCAACAGCGCAGAACCGATGGTCTGGCGCGGATCGAGCGAGGAGTAGGGGTCTTGAAAGACGATCTGCATCTTGCGCCGCAGGGCGCGGAGGTCCGCGCCCGAGGCCGTGGTCACATCCTGGCCACGATACACCACCTGCCCCGAATCTGGTTCGATCAGCCGCAACAAGGCGCGAGCGGCGGTGGACTTGCCACAGCCGGACTCGCCCACCAGGCCAAAAGCCTCGCCAGGCTTGATGTCGAAGGAGATGCCATCGACGGCGCGCACTGTCGTGGTTCGAGACTTCGGAAAACCGCGCGTGATGGAGAAATGCTTTGACAGGTTTCTGACCTGCAGCAGGGGCGCGGTCATTCGCCGCGCAGCTTCGGGTCGGTCGCATCCCGCAAGCCGTCGCCCACCATGTTCAAGCCCAGCACCAGCAGCAGGATCGCCACACCGGGGGCGATGGCGAGCCAGGGCGCGTCGAGAATGTTTTCGAACCCGTCGCGCGTCATGCCGCCCCAGGTGGCAGTCGGCGGCTTTACGCCAAGGCCGATGAAGGACAGCGAGGCCTCGACCCGGACCGCGGTCGCCAGCCACAGGCTGACCATCACCATCACCTCGGGCAGGATGTTCGGCAGAATGTGACGGAACAGGATGCGCGTGTGGGAAAAACCGAGCGCGCGGCCGGCTTCCACGAAGGCGCGTTCCTTCAGCGCCAGCGTCGGCGCGCGGGCGATGCGGGCGAAGGGGGCGATGGCGGTCAGCGCGATGGCAAAGACCAGGTTCACCAGATCGGGCCCCAACAGCGCCACGACGATCAAGCCCAGGATCAGGCTGGGAAAGGACAGCAGCACATCCATCACCTGCATCACCAACAGGTCGAAGCGCCCACCGACATAGCCGGATACCATGCCGATCGACCCCCCGATCACCGCAGCCGCGGCGATGGCACCGAGCGACACTGCCAGGCTGATGCGCGCGCCCCACAATAACCGCGACAGGATGTCGCGTCCGAACTGATCGGTGCCCAGCAGGTAGTCGCCACCCGGTGGCTGCAGCCGGTCGATGATGTTCTGCTCGGTCGGGTCGAAGGGCGAGAGCCAGGGCGCGCAGACCGCGCCGAACAGGATCAGCGCGCAGATCAGCACGCCGGCAGTGGTGGTCGGGTTGGCCGCGGCGCGGCGCAGCGCCTTCATGCCTTCACCCGTGGGTCGAGCACGCCATAGAGCAGGTCGGTGATCAGGTTCACCACGACGATAAGAAAGCAGTAAATCACCATGAGCCCCTGCAACATGGTGTAGTCGCGTTGGTTCAACGCACCGACGATGATCTTGCCGAGGCCGGGCCGGTTGAAGACGATTTCGGTCAGCACGGAATTGCCGATCAGGATGCCGACGTAAAGCCCGACCACGGTGACCACGGGGATCGAGGCGTTCCGCAAGCCATGCACCCAGACCACGCGGCGCCAGGGCACGCCCTTGGCGCGGGCGGTGCGGATATAGTCCTCGCCCAGCGCCTGCAGCATCGCGCTGCGCGTGACGCGGGTGATGTAGGCCGCCATGACCAGCCCCAGCGTCGCGGCCGGCAGCACCAGCTTGTGCAGCCGGTCCAGCGGATCGGACAGGTCGGCATTGCCGATCACCGGGAACAGCCGCCAGTGCAGCGAAAAGGCCAACAACAGGAAAATTCCGGAGACGAAGACCGGAAAGGATAGGCCCAGCAGCGACAGCACCCGTGCAGCCACATCGACGATTCCATTGCGGTTGAGTGCGGCGACGATGCCGGCCGGAATGCCGATCACGATGCCGACGAACATCGAGGCGATGGTCAGGTCCAGCGTATGCGGCAGGACGGCGGTGACTTCCTCGATGATCGGGCGGCCCGTTACCATGCTGCGGCCGAAGTCGCCGGTCATGCCGGCGATCAGAAAGTCAATGTACTGCGTCCACAACGGGCGATCCAGGCCTAGCCGCCCGCGTCGCGCGGCCGCAGCCTCGGGCGTCGCCTGGGCACCCAGGATCACCAGCGCCGGATCGCCCGGTATCACCCGCACGATCAGGAACACCAATGTCAGC
>JBBQHE010000232.1:0-6626 GCA_038323655.1 Acetobacterales bacterium
GCCCGGCGCGGCGGGGGCGGGGCGGGGGGGGCCTCGGCTGCGGGGGCAAGGCCGGGCTGGGCTGCCGCAAGCGCGGGTTCCGCAAGCAGCGCGGGCGATACGGCCGCCGGGGCCGGGGGTGCCAGTTCGGGAGCGGGCGGGGTGTTGCGGGTGGCCTCGGCCGGCACGACCCCGGATGAGACCTCCGGCGCAATGCCGGCAGGCGCAGCCGGCCCCGCCACGGCCGTTGGCTGCGACGGCTCGGCTTCGGGCGCGGCGGGGGCCGCGGTCGGCGACGACGCGGGCAGCGCCGGCACGGCGGCAGGCGCGGCGGAGCCCCCCGGCGGCAACGGGCCCGGCGGCGTGGGCGGCGCCGCGTCGGGCGCAGCGGTGCGAGGCTGGTCGGCGGGCAGCGCCTGGCCTGGCCCGGACGGCGCCGTCACGGCCACGGGCGCTTCCGGCGCGGCTGTGGTCCGCAAGGGCCTGGCGGGGGCGGCGCCGGGCGCGGCCGAGGCGGCCCCCAGCGTGGCCGGTCCGTCGGAAGACCCAGATGTTTCGGCGGCGGGCAGGTTGGCAGGCGCCTGATCGGGGCCGAGCCCCGCCGGCGCCTCGATGACGGCGCTGGCCGGGCCGGCGCTGGCGGCAACCTGGCTGGCAGAACCGGGGCTCGCGGCGGTGGTGCCAGCAGAGATAGGGCTGCCAGATCTGGTGTTGGCAGAGCTGGTGTTGGCAGAGTTGGGGCTGGCAGAGTTGGGGCTGGCAGAGTTGGGGCTGGCAGGAACCGAGGCGGAGACGGCCGCAGAAGATGGCCTGGCGCCAGAAGCGGCTTGGGCAGCAGCGACGTCCGCAGCAACGACGGCCGGCGCGTCCGACGGCGCCGACGTCGTCTCGGGCAGGGCCGGCGCCGCGGCCGCCTGCGCGGTGGCGCCGGCAGTGGCGCCTGGGCTCAGGGCCGATGTGGCGGGCGGCGCCGGCGCCGCCGGGGCAGCGGCGGGCGCCAAGGACATGCCGAAGCCGTCCATCGGGCCGCGCGCGACGGGCGGCGGCGCGGCAACCGGCGTCGGCAGAGCCCCCGCCGCGCCTGCTGCCCCCACGGCCGTCAGGCCGGGTGCGAGGTCAGCCAGGACTTGCGGCGCCGGATCGAGGCCGGCCGCTCGCGCAGCGGTTTCCGCCGGCGCGGCGGCGGCTTCGGGCTGTGGCGCCGCTGCGCCAGGCGGTTCTGGTTCGGCTGGCGCGTTCTCCAACCGCCCGGCCTGGGTCGGGTCTGCCTGGGTTTGCTGCGCCGGGGTTTGCTCCGCCTGGGGCCGATCCGGCTGGGGCCGATCTGGCTGGGGCCGATCTGGCTGGCTATGGCGTGCCTCGCTTTGCTCGATCTGGGTTTGGTTCGCCCAGGCCTGGTCAGCCTGGCTTCGGTCAGCCTGGCTTCGGTCCGCTTCGCTTCGGTCCTGGCTCCGCCCCGCCTGGTCCCGCGCCGCGCCGTCCAGCGCGGCCTGGAAGCGGTTGCCCGCCGCCTCGGGCCGGGCCGAGGGGCGGCGCGCCGCAGCCTCGCGGCTCGGGGTCGGGGCGATGGTGTCGGCCTGCATTTGTCTCCGCCTGGTTCGGGCTGCGTGGGGGCTGTCGCAACTGCTGGGCCAGCGCCGGGCATCGCTGGCACGGCAGCTTCCGCCCCGGCGGCGGCAAGCCTTGCCGGGAGGGCGGCAATCCTGGTCGGACCTTGGCACCGCGGCGCTGGCACGGGCCTCGCAGAAGGCCGTGGGCACAGGGCGTTGGGCACCAGGCTTGGGGCACCAGCGTTCCGGCACCAGCGTTCCCGCACCAGCGTTCCCGCACCAGGGTTCTGGCAGCAGGGGTTCTGGCGCCAGCCGCCTCCATCGGGGGCCTCCCAACGGGGGCCTCGCACCAAGAGCCTTGTACCAAAAAGCCTTGTAACAAAAGCCTTGCACCAGCGCCTGCCATCCGACCCGCAGCGGCCACCCGCCGGCCGCCGCGGCCACCACCCAAGGAGACCCCGCCCATGTCCCTGCTCGGCGCCATGAACACCGCCATTAGCGGGCTGACCGCACAATCCAAGGCGCTCGGCCACGTCTCGGACAACGTCGCCAACAGCCAGACTGTCGGCTTCAAGCGGATCGACACGAATTTCGTGAATTACCTGACCCGCTCCAACAGCCGCATCAGCATGCCAGGCTCGGTCGAGGCGCGGCCCGACTACACCAACAGCCTGCAGGGCGCGGTCCAGCAATCCGAAAACCCGCTGGCCATGGCGATCGCCGGCCAGGGTTTCTTCGCGGTGGCGCAGGCGCGCGGCTCGGCCACCACCGGCGTCACCTTCGACCCGCAGCAGTACTACACGCGCGCCGGTGACTTCCGGATGGATCGCGACGGCTACCTGGTGAACGGGCAGAGCAACTTCCTGCAGGGCTGGTCGGTCGATGCGACCGGCACGCTCGACCGCACGCGGATCGAACCGCTGCGGGTCAGCGACCTCGTCTACAATCCGGTCGCGACCGGGCAGATCGACCTGTCGGCCAACCTGCCGGCGAACATGGCGCCAGTGCCGCCCTTGCCGACCGCGGCGCAGATCGCCGCGGCCACCGTCTCCGGCCAAATCCAGATCTATGACGCGCTCGGCCAGGAACAGCAGGTGCAGCTCGACTGGACCAAGCTGTCCACCACCCAGTGGCGGTTGACCGTGACCATGCCCGGCGACATCAGCGGCCTGACCCGCGACGTCCTGGTGAACTTCGGCAATGGCATCACCGCGCCTGCCGGCACCATCGCCAGCTTCGCCCCCGGCCCCAACGGCAACCTGGCCGGCAGCGTTCTGACCGCGAACGGCGACCCCGCGACCATCGCGCTGACCGCCGATTTCGGCCAAGGCCCCCAGCCGCTCACACTGAACATCGGCGCGCGCGGCGAGGCACGCGGCATCACGCAATTCGCCGGCACCGAATACACCGTGCGCAACCTGGCGCAGAACGGCGTGCCGCTCGGCTCCTACGCCGGCGTCAGCCTGCGCGAGAACGGGGACCTCGCCGTCTCCTACGACAACGGGCAGAGCCGTGTCGTCGCCCGCGTGCCGATCGTCGCCTTCAACGACCCGGACAAGCTGCAGCGCCAGGACGGCCAGGCCTTCAGCCGCACCACCGAAAGCGGTGAGGCGCGGATCGTCGATGCCGCGACCTCGGGCGCGGGCAAGCTCGTCACCAGTTCGCTCGAACGCAGCAACGTCGATATCGCGTCGGAGTTCAGCAAGCTGATCCTCGCCCAGCGCGCCTATACCGCCAACACCAGGATCGTGACCACATCGGACGAGATGTTGCAGGACACGCTGAACATGCGGCGCTGAGGGGCGCTGAGCCATGAGCCTCGACATCGCGCTGACCTCGGCCCAATCCGGCCTGGGCCTGGTCAACCGGCAACTGTCCACGACGTCGCAGAACGTCGCCAACGCCGGCACCGCGGGCTACACGCGCAAAACGGTCGAAGGCCGCGCGCTGACCGCCGAGGGCATGTCCTTCGGCGTGCGTGGCCTGCAGGCGCAGCGCGATGTCGATGCGGCACTCCAGGCGCAGCTGGAAAACACACGTGCGGCGCGCGCCGCGGCCGCCGCGCGGGAGGCCATCCTGCGCCCGGTCGAGGCCGCGCACGGCACGCCCGGCGGCGACGGCACCGGCGGCAATTCGATCGGCGACCTGACCGCCTCGTTGCATGCGGCCTTCGTGGCGTTGCGCGCCGACCCTTCCGATCCGCCGCGGCAGAATGCCGTGGTCGCCGCGGCCGCCGACATCGCCGCCCGCTTCAACGCGGTGGGCGATGCCATCGGTGCCGCGCGCCAGCAGGCACAGGACGCGATGGGCGCCGATGTCGCGACCCTGAACCGCGGCCTGCGCGAAGTGGCCAGCCTGTCGCGCGACATCCAGTCGCTGAAGGCGCGAGGCCTGTCCACGGCGGCGATGGAAGACCGGCGCGATGTCGCCATTGGCGCGATCTCCGAAGTGCTGGAAGTCAAGGCGATCCGTCGCGAGGACGGCTCCGTGCTGCTGGTGGCGCGCGGCGGCACCATTCTGCCGCAGGACCCGAACCGCGATGCCTTCAGCCTGGCCGGCGCGACTGTGGCGCCCGACACCTTCCATGGCCCCGGCGGTACGCTGCCCGGGGTGCTGCTGGGGGGCGTGGATGTCACCGCGCGCCTGGTCGGCGGTACGCTTGCCGAACACATCGGCCTGCGCGACCGCGTGCTGCCGCGCCAGCAGGCCGAGGCCGATGTCGCCGCCGCCAGCGTCGCGGCCAGGCTGGACGCGCAGGGGCTGCGGCTGTTCGTCGATGGCAGCGGCGTCGTGCCCGACCCGACCCTGCCCTATGCCACCGGCGGCTTCATCGGCTTCGCCGGGAACATGGCGGTGAATGCGGCAGTGCGCGCGACGCCTGCGCTGGCGCGCGACGGCACGCATGCGGTCGTGGGCTTCACGCCGAATCCGGCGACCGGGCCCGCGGCCTTTCCGACACTGCTGGCGGCGATCGACAGCTTCGCCTTCGGCGTGGAGCAATCGACCGGCGTGCCGCATCCGGGCTTTGCCAATACCGGCCTCGGCCCCGATGGCACGCTGTCCTCCGCCCTGTCGGGCCTGCGGCGGCTGGAGGACCAGACCGCCGCCGTGGTCGCGACGCACGGCGCCGACCGCGCCGGCGCGACCGCGGCGCTGGCCACCGCAACCTCGCTGCAATCGCTGCTGGAGACGCGGATGAACGAAAGATCGGGGGTGGATGTGGACGAGGAAATGGCCACGCTGGTGTCGTTGCAGACCGCCTATGCCGCCAATGCGCGCATCATCTCTGCGGTGCAGACCATGTACGACACGCTGCTGAGTTCCGTGCGATGAGCACCTCGGCCAGCATCGGCGCGGGCATGATCCCGGGTGCCATGGCGCGGCTGACCGATGGCGCCGCCGGGCTGCAATCGCGCATCGCCGTGCTGACGCGCCAGGCTTCGGAAGGACGGCGGGCGGATGCCTATGGCGACCTTGGCACCGAAGTGCCGCGGGCGATCAGCCTGCGCGCCGCGATCGGCCGCGGCGAGGTCTATTCCCAGGCGATCGACCGTGCCGCGGGGCGCGCCGCCGTGGGCCAGGACACCATGAGCCGCCTGGCCGACATCGCCAGCGAGTTCCGCGCCAAGTCGCTGCTGCTGGTCGATGGCGAACCGACGCGCATCGCCGCCACCGCCGCCGCGGCCCGGGCCGCGGTGCAGGAAGTGGCGGGGCTGCTGAACACCACCCATGCCGGCGAATACGTCTTTGGCGGCACCGATTCGCGCAACCCGCCGGTGCCCGATGCGGCGGGTATTTTCGCCTCCGGCATGGCGACGCAGATTGCCGCGGCAATCGGGGGGCTGACCGCGGGCGGGGCCGCTGCGGCCAATGCCGCGACCCTGGCGGCGGCGCAGGACAACACCACCGGCGTCACGCCGTTCTCGGACTTCCAGGCCAATGGCCCAGGGGCGACCGAAGCGCGGCGGTCGCTGCCCGCGGCCGATGGCGTGGTGGTCGAGGTCGGGCTGTTCGCCGCGCGCAACGCGACGCCCGGGGCCTCGATCGGTGAGACCGCGGGCGCCTGGTCGCGCGACCTGCTGCGCGGGCTGATGACCATGGCGGCCCTGACACCCGCGATGGCGCAGGACCCGACCATGGCGGCCGACTACCAGTCTGTCGTGGCGACGGTGCAGCGCGGACTCGATTCGACCATCGGGGCGCTGGCGCTGGAACAGGGCGCGCTCGGCGTCGCCGAACAACGGATGGAAAGCACGAAGCAGGACCACGCCGACGCGGCCGTGCAAATCCGGACGCAGCTTTCGGGGGTGGAGGAGGTCGACCTGGCCGCCACCCTGACCGCCCTGCAGGAAACCCGGAACCGGCTGGAGGCGAGCTGGAGGGCGCTGTCGATGATCTCGTCTCTGTCGCTGACCAACTTCCTCCGGTGAGCACCGGCCGGCCGGCTCGTTCAGCGGTGGTTAAGCGGCGTGGGTGTTTGATGGCAGTGCCGGGGCCCCAGGGGTCGGGTGGCGGCCGGGTAGAGGCCGGCGCCACTGCCGGTGCCGGCAAGACCGGCAGGCGGCCGAAACACGGCCGGCCAGGCCGCAGGATGCGGCGATGGGGCCGCAAGGCCAGGACGGATAGGATGACCGAACCATGTCCACGCTGGTGATCGAATTGCGTCAGGACGATCTGATGGTGATGAACGGGGCGTCGATGCGCTTCCGCAGCCGCACCCGGA
The DNA here is from genome assembly GCA_038323655.1 of Acetobacterales bacterium. Taxonomy (GTDB): domain Bacteria; phylum Pseudomonadota; class Alphaproteobacteria; order Acetobacterales; family Acetobacteraceae; genus Humitalea. The sequence goes on from JBBQHE010000232.1 coordinate 6,253, forward strand.
TCGAGTTGACGACGCGGGCGCGGTTCCTGTTCGGCAAGCAGGTGATGGCGCCGGAAACGGCGACGACGCCTGCGCGCCGGATCTATTTCGCCTTGCAATGCGCCTATGTCGGGTCGGACGAGGACCGCGACGGGGCGATGGAACAGGTGCGCGCGCTGGTGGCCGCGTTCCAGGCGGCGACGACCTCGGCCCTGGCGCGGGCGATGCTGGAACGCGCGCTGACGCTGGCCGAGACCGACGACATGTACGCCGCGCTGAAGCTGGTGCGGCGGGTGATGCAGCATGAGGCGGCGGTGCTGGGCGGCAGTGCGGTGCCGCGCAGCGCCGGCGCGATGCTGCACACGCCGCCAGGTGCCGCGGCGGCCACGAATCTC
>JBBQHE010000233.1:0-6626 GCA_038323655.1 Acetobacterales bacterium
TATCCGGCCGCCATGCCGGATGGGCGCGTGCTGCTGCTGCCGATACGCGACCGGGGCGATCATGCGGTGACCGGGCTGATCGCGAACCAGGCGAGTTTTTCCGTCGTCCGCGCCCTGGCCGGCTGGATGACACAGGTCGCACGGCCTTTCGCGCCCGAGGTCGTGGTCGGGCTGCCCAGCCTGGGCCAGGTCTTTGCCCCCCTGGTCGCGGAGGCGCTGGGCCACACGCACTGGGTCGCCCCCGGCTGGTCGCGCAAAAGCTGGTACGACCCGGCGCTGTCCGAACCGGCCCATTCCTCGACCAGCCCGGACCCGCGGGCGATGTGGCTGGACCCGGGACTGCTGCCGCGCCTTGTGGGGCGGCGGGTGTTGCTGGTGGACGATGTGCTGGCAACAGGTGCCTCGGCCAGGGCGGGGCTGGCGCTGCTGGCCCGCGCCGGGGCGCGGCCGGTGGCGATGGCGGTGGCGATGGAACAGGGGCAGCGATGGCGGGCGGGCTGGCCGGCCGACGTGCCGGTCGTCGGCGCCTTCGCGACGCCGCTGCTGCGGCCGGTTCCGGGTGGCTGGGCGTGACCGGCTGATCGGGCGCGCAACCATTTCACGGGCTCTGCGTTTTCTCCCCGTACACAGTTGGGAGACGCGCGATGTCGACGAAATACCTGATCTTCGCCGCGACTCTGCTGGCCGCGCCCATGGCGCCGTTGCCCGTCGTGGCGCAGTCCGCGCCGCCGGCGGTGCTGCTCTACACCCAGGCGCTGTCCCCTGGCGCCACCACCATGATCCAGGAAAGATTATCCCAGGCCGGGGTCTATGCCGGCCGCGCCGACGGACTATGGGGGCCTGACAGCCAAGCCGCGCTGGAACGATTTCAGGCATCGCGCAGCCTGCAGGTCACGGGCAGCCTGAACCAGGCGACGGTCGCCACACTGGGCGTCACGCCGGTCGAACTGCTCTCGGCCCGCCAAATGACGGCCCCTGCCGCGGCCAGCGTGCCGGAGACGCTCAGCCCCGGCGCGGTGCGCAACGTGCAGATGCGCCTGCGTGCCCTCGGCTTCTATCGCGGCGCACCGGACGGGCTGTGGGGTGCCGGCACGCAGACGGCGATCGAGCGCTTCCAGCAGGGCCGCGGCCTGCAGCCGACCGGCCAGGTGAACCCGGCGACGGTGCAGGCCCTGGGCCTCGACCCAAACAACCCAGCGGCGCCGTTTCGCTGATCAGCCACCCTTCAGCGTGTCCTGGTGCCGCTGCAGCGCGGCTTCCAGGATGATCGAGCCGAACACCCGGCGCAGCGCCGCGGTCATCAGGATGACCTTGATGCCGTCGGAATCGGTACTGGCGACAATGGCCGCGATCTCGGTCTCCACGGCGGTGATGGCGGTATCGGGGTCGAGAAACTTGCATAGCGCCAGCAGGTGGCGCCCATCGCCCGGCACCACGCCCTTGAGTTGTTTCAGCAGCGCCGCATCGGCGTCATTCGGCATGAAGATGACCGAGGCGAGGTCCTTGACCGCGGTTTCCAGAGTCTCCTCCCCCACCACCCCCATCAGCAGCAGGCCGAGGTTTGAGGCCTTGCTGCGCGGGCCCATCGCGGCCTTTTCCAGCGCTTGCACATCATCGCCCAGCCGGGTCGCCTCGGCCTGGCCGACATTCTGCATCAGCGTGATGCAATAGGCCGTCAGCGGCTGCTTGGCACGGTCGAACGACACATTGGCCATGATGCGCGACACCGCGGCGGAGCGTTCGGCGGCGCGCTGGCGGTCATAGGCACGGTCGGCGGCGTTCAGGATGACCTGCAGCACCGCGGCCGGGCCCAGCGGCAGGTCCTTGTCGCCGACGCGTATGGTGAAAAAACTGCTGCGGAAGAAAGCCATGGCACCGGCGCCGGCCAGCAGCACCTGCGCCACCTCCTGCGGCAGACCGACCTGCGTGCCCAGGCCCAGTTCCCGCACCAGCCACAGCGCGCCCAGCGCCGCGGCGCCGTTCACGCCGATGTAGGTCCAGCCGGCCCAGGTCTTCAGCGGGCCGGTCGGGCTGTCACGGTACCGCTGGGCGAGTTCGGTCCAGCCGGTCAGCACGCCGATGGCGATGACACTGGCCGCGCTGACCGGGTCCATCGCCGGCGCTCAGGACTGCGTTCTGGCCGCCAGGTCGCGCCCGGCAGGGGTGGCGCGAAACAGCAGCCCGTCGGCGCTTTCTTCCCGGGCGACGAGGCGCATGGAGTCCATCTGGGACAGCAATTCCATCAGCCGCGACACCGGCAGCCTGGTGCGTTCGAAGATCGCGGGCAGGTTCAAGCCTTCCTCGCCGAGCGCGACCAGCACCAGTTCGATCGGGTCGGCCGGCGACTGCGGCGGGGCCGCCTTCGACAGACCCGTATTGGCGCTCTGCAGGAAGGAACTGAAGGCCGAACGTGGCGGCGGGCTGCTCATTGGTCTCGCGCCTCCATGCGCTGGGCATAGGGTGGGGTGCGGCGTCGCGGAAGAAAAGGCCGCACGCCTAGCCCGCCGGGTCCCAAGCCGGCCGCCGGCGCCCGGCGAAGGCGGCCAACCCCTCCCGTCCCTCGGCCGAGGCGCGCTGGTTCCAGCTTTCATGGGCCAGCAGCGCCATCTGTCGCGCATCCAGCGTCAACCCGTTGGCGGCCAGGAAGGAGTGTTTTGTCACCGCGCAGGCGCCCGGGGCGCAGCGCAGGGTCTCGGCCAGCACATGCGCCAGCCGGGGTTCGATGTCGGCCACCACCTCATGCACCAGGCCGATCCGGCAGGCTTCCGCGGCATCGAACCGTTCGCCGGTCAGCGCGTAGCGCCGCGTGTGCCGCAGCCCCATGGCATTGACCATGTGGGTGGAGATGGGCGTGGGCGCGACGCCGACGCGCACCTCGGTCAGGCCGAAGATCGCATCCGGCGTGGCGAGTGCCACATCGACGCAGGCCACCATGCCGCAGCCGCCGCCGAAGCAGGCGCCCTGCACGACCGCGAGCGTGGGCTTCGGGAATTCGTTCAACCGCTGCATCGCCGTTGTCGTCGCCATGCTGGCGGCAAAGGCCTGTTCCGGCCCGTAGTCTGCGGCGCGCAGCAGCCAGTGCAGGTCGGCCCCTGCCTGGAAATGCTTGCCCGCGCCTCGGACAACCAGCACCCGCACCGCGGGGTCGAGCGCAAGGAGCGCCAGCCCCTCGATCAGGGCGGCCAGCATGTCCTCGTCATACGCATTGCCGCGCGCGGGGCGGTTCAGCGTGGCGGTGGCGACGCCGCGGGCATCGACGTCGATCAGGACTGGGGGTGGTTCGGTCATGGCGGGGGCAGCATGGCGCAGCGCCGGGCTTGCGCATACGGTGCCCCCGCAACAGCCGGGACAAGCCAGGTGGACGAAGCCTTCGTGACACGCCGCACCGCCGAGATCGCCGAATGGCATGGCGTCGCCCCGCCCAACCCCCTGGCGCTGGTCGCCGTGGCCGACCTCGCCGCCGTCCTGGCCGAATGCGCCGCGGTCCGCGAGCGCATGGTGTTCGAGGACGAGCCATCCACCTTCGACGCCGCCTTGGCCGCCACGCGGGATCCCGGCTGATGCCGACCGAAGCCTACCCGACCCTCACCGCCGCCGCTGATGGCTTTGCCGCCGGCGAAGTGACCGCCGCCGCCCTGACCGAGGCCTGCCTGGCCGCCATCGCCGCCCGCGATCCCGCGATCAACGCGGTGATCCGCCTGGATGCGGATGCCGCCCGCGCCCGCGCCCTGGCGCTGGACGCTGCCCGCAAGCGCGGCGAGGCCCTCGGCCCCCTGGCCGGCGTGCCGATGCTGCACAAGGACATGTATTATCGCGAAGGCCAGGTCAGCACCTGCGGCAGCAGCATCCGCCGGGACTTCGTGCCCGCCGTGACCGCCACCGTGCTGCAGCGGCTGGACGCCGCCGGCGCGATCGACTGCGGCACGCTGAACATGGCCGAATTCGCGCAGAACGGCACCGGCCACAATGCCCATTTCGGCGACTGCAAGAACCCCTGGGACACCGCCTATTGCACCGGCGGGTCTTCCTCCGGATCGGGTGCCGCCGTCGCCGCGGGGCTGGCCTATGCGGCGCTGGGCTCGGACACCGGCGGCTCGATCCGCTTGCCGGCCACCATGTGCGGTGTGACCGGGCTGAAGCCGACGCAGACGCGGGTGCCTCGCACAGGCGTGATGCCGCTGTCCTTCTCCTGCGACAATGTCGGGCCGCTGGTCCGCACCGCCCGCGATGCCGCACGTTTCCTGCGCGTGATCGCCGGCCCCGACGGGCTGGACGCGACCTGCGCCAGACAGCCGGTGCCCGATTACGAAGCGGCGCTGACCGGCGACCTGCGCGGCCGCACCATCGCGGTGATCGAAACCTGGTTCCTGGAGGATGCCGACGCCCCTGTGGTTGCGGCCTTCGACGCCGCCCTTGCCGTGCTGGCCGCGCGCGGGGCCACCATCACCCGCATCGCCTGCCCGCTGATGCGCGCGATCAATGCCAATACCGCCGTGCTTTCCCGCGTCGAATCCGCCGCCATCCATGCGAATTGGATGCGTGAGCGACCGGGCGACTACGCCACCCATCTGTCGGCGCGCATCTTTGCGGGCTTCGGGATCCCGGGCGTCACCTACGACCAGGCGCTGTCGATGCGCGGGCCGCTGCTGCGGGACTTCGTGGCCGAGGCGCTGACCGGGGCCGAGTTGGTGGCAACGCCGACGCTGCGCACGCGCGTGCCGACGCGGGCGGAAACCGACGCCGATGCCGATGTGGCGAACTGGCCGCGCATGATGGCGGTCTCGGCCAACACGCGGCCGTTCAACTACCTGGGGTTGCCGACCGTGTCGGTCCCCTGCGGCTTCGATGACCGCGGCCTGCCGGTCGGGCTGCAACTCGCCGGGCGGCCTTTTGCCGAAGCGCGCGTTCTGGCGGCAGCCGATGCCTTCCAACGCGACACCGACTGGCATTTGCGGCGCCCCAAGGCTGCCTGACCCCAGCGGGGATGCTCTTGCGCCCCGCGCCCGGCTTGCCGACACTGACACAATAGGATTGGAAGACAACGATCGCCGTGACGGACGCCACACCCGCCTTCGACGAGATGACCGGCGGTGGCACGATCCGCCCGCCCTATGCCGGTATTGCCGGTTACCTTGAGCACGCGGGCGATGCGCTGCTGCAATCCAAGCGGCGCGAGGCGGAGGTGCTTTTTCGGCGCATCGGCATCACCTTCGCCGTCTATGGCGAGGGCGGCGACCCAGAGCGGCTGATCCCCTTCGATATCATCCCGCGCATCCTCGGCCGCGGCGAATGGGACCGGCTGGCGAAGGGGCTGGAACAGCGGGTGCGTGCGCTGAACGCCTTCCTGGCCGATGTCTACAGCGAAGGGCGGATCATCGCGGCCGGCAAGATCCCCCGCGCGCTGGTGATGGACAATTCCTGCTACCGCCGCGAGATGGTCGGCATCATGCCGCCGCGCGGCGTCTATTCCATGATCGCCGGCATCGACATGGTCCGCACCGGCCCTGACGAATTCTACGTGCTGGAAGACAATTGCCGCACGCCATCGGGCGTCTCCTACATGCTGGAAAACCGCGAGGCGATGCTGCGGCTGTTCCCCGACATCTGCGCCGCCCACCGGTTGCTGCCGGTCAACACCTACCCCGAGGAACTGCTCGAAACCCTGAAATCCATCGCGCCCGAAAACTGCCAGGGCGACCCGATGGTCGCGGTGCTGACGCCGGGGCCGTACAACTCCGCCTATTACGAACATTCCTTCCTGGCCGATGAGATGGGCGTCGAACTGGTCGAGGGCACCGACCTGTTCGTCGACAACGACATCGTCTTCATGAAGACCACGGCCGGGCCGCAGCGCGTCGATGTGATCTATCGCCGCATCGACGACGAATACCTGGATCCCGAGGTCTTCCTGCCCGGCAGCACGCTGGGTGTCGCCGGGCTGATGCGCGCTTATCGCGCCGGCAATGTGGCACTTTGCAACGCGCCGGGGGCGGGGATCGCGGATGACAAGGCGATCTACCCGTATGTGCCCGAAATGGTGCGGTTCTACCTGAACGAGGAACCGCTGCTGGCGAACGTACCGACGTTCCTGTGTGAGCGTGAGGATGAGCGCGCCTATGTGCTCGCGAACCTCGACAAGCTGGTGGTAAAGCTGACGCATGGCTCGGGCGGCTATGGCATGCTGGTCGGGCCGCACAGCACGGTGGAACAGCGGGCCGATTTCGCCGAGCGGATCAAGGCCAAGCCGCAGGACTACATCGCCCAGCCGACGCTGGCGCTGTCCACCGTGCCGACGCTGGTCGACAGCGGCATCGCCCCCCGCCACGTCGATCTGCGCCCCTTCGTGCTGACGGGGCGGGAGGTGCGGATCGTGCCCGGGGGGCTGACGCGCGTGGCCCTGCGGGAAGGCTCGCTGGTGGTGAATTCATCGCAAGGCTGCGGCACCAAGGATACCTGGGTGGTGGAGGATGAGCCCACCCAGAGCCAGTCGCAATCCGGTGGCGGGCGCCAATCGCAAAGCCAGTCCCAGGGGCGCGGCTGATGGCCATGCTCTCCCGCACCGCGGACAGCCTGTACTGGATGGGCCGCTATACCGAGCGTGCCGGCAACCTCGCGCGCGGCATGCA
>JBBQHE010000234.1:0-6619 GCA_038323655.1 Acetobacterales bacterium
CTTCAAGGCCAGCGAAAAAAATACCCGACGCGAAAGGAACAAGCCGTGACTTGACACCACCCTGACCAAGGGAAAAACATCCCTCAAGGCGGGTCACTTCTCAGTGGAAATCCCGGGTCACTTCTTGGCGGAAATCAACAGACGGCAGACAGACAGAATTTCGCGCACCAGATTCAAGACGACATCGAGGCTGGCGGCCGCTGTGACGCGCAAGAAGTAGTGAAAGGGTCAAGTATTAGGTTTGTAGCACTTTGCCATAATTCTTTAATAGTATGAAGTATTGCATGGACACTAGCGATGGATGAGCGCCATCGTCTAGCAAGTCATCATTCGTGGCCTTCGATGGTTTGCCACGCACGCTCAATTCACCAGAATCCGCGAGATTTACTTTTCGTGTCGATGACAAGCATTGCTGAAAAATGTCACGCATTGCTGATGCCTACATCCGGCCTACTCGCCCCGCCCTTCCCGTGCTTTCGTCGCCAGCACGTCCGCGCGTTCGTTCATCGCGTTGCCGCTATGGCCCTTCACCCAGCGCCATTCGATCGCATGCGGCTTGGCCGCGGCCAGCACGCGTTGCCACAGGGCGTAGTTCGCGACCGGGTCTTTCGCCGCATTGCGCCAGTTGTTCCGCACCCAGCCGTGCACCCATTTGGTGATGCCGTTGCGCAGGTATTCGCTGTCGGTGTGCAGGATCACCTTGGTCGGGCGCTTCAGCGCTTCCAGCGCTTCGGCGGCGGCGATCAGTTCCATACGGTTGTTGGTGGTGGCGGCATCGTAGCCCGACAGTTCCCGCACATGCGTGCCATAACGCAGGATCGCGGCCCAGCCGCCGGGGCCGGGGTTCGGCTTGCAGCCGCCGTCGGTCCAGATCTCGACCGCGCCGTCGGTGTCAGAGTCCAAGGGCCTGCTCCCCATCGGCGGCGGCGAAGAAACGCAGGCGCCGCAGGTAGTCCAGCGGGTCCTTGCGCGTCACCAGCGCGCCGGGCGGCGTGTGTGTCCAGTCATACAGCCGCGTCAGCAGGAAGCGGATCGCAGCGCCCCGGCACAGCACCGGCAGGGCCGCGCGCTCGGCTGCCGTCAGCGGTCGCACCGCGGCATAGGCACCGAGGATCGCCCGCGCCTTGGTCGCGTTGAAGGCGTAATCCGGCTCAAAACACCAGGCGTTCAGGCAGACCGCGATGTCGTAGGCAAGAAGATCGGTGCAGGCGAAGTAGAAGTCGATCAGGCCGGAGACGCGCGGCGGGCCATCCGCCCCGTTCAGGAAGAAGACGTTGTCGGGAAACAGGTCGGCGTGGATGTGCCCGCGCGGCAGTTGCTGCGGCCAGGCGGCGAGGATGCCGGCGAGGGCTTCGTCCAGTTCGGCGATCAAGCCGGGCCGCACCTGGTCCCCGCTGGCACGGCAGCCGTCCAGCAGCGGCGCCCAGCCGGCGGGGCCAAGCGCGTTGGGCCGTTCGGCGGCGAAGCCCGCCCCCGCCAGGTGCAGCGCGGCCAGGGCGGCGCCCAGCGGCGCGCAATGCGCGGGGCGCACCCGGCGCGGCCAGACGCCGGGCAGGAAGGTGCAGATGGCGGCCGGCCGCCCGGCCAGGTGGCGCAGGGCCTCGCCGTCGCGCCCGGCGACGGGTTCGGGGCAATCCAGCCCCCGCCCCGCCAGATGCCGCATCAACCCCAGAAACCAGGGCAGTTCGGCCGGGTCCACGCGCTTTTCATACAGCGTCAGGATCCAGTCGCCGCGCGTGGTCTTCAGCGCGTAGTTGCTGTTCTCGACGCCCTCGGCGATGCCGCGGAAGGCGAGCAACTCGCCAAGGTCGTAGTCGGCGAGGTACGCACGCAGCGCCTCGTCCTGCACATCGGTATAGACGGCCATGGGGTGCGGCGTTCAGCCCGCCGAAACCGGCCGGCGCAGGGCGGCCGGCAGGTGGAAGACCACATCCTCGGTCGCCACGATCACTTCCTCGATCGTCACGGCAAAGCGTTCGCGCAGCCGTGCCACCACTTCCTCGACCAGCACCTCCGGCGCGCTGGCGCCGGCGCTGATGCCGACGGTGCGGCAGCCGTCGGCGATGGCGGGGTCGAGGTCCCGCCCGCGCTGCACCAGCACGGCCCGGGCGGCGCCGGCACGTTCGGCCACTTCGCGCAGCCGCTGGCTGTTGGAGGAATTGGGCGCGCCGACGACGATCACGCATTCCGCCCGCGCGGCGACCGCCTTGACCGCCGCCTGGCGGTTGGTGGTGGCGTAGCAGATGTTCTCCTTCTGCGGCGCCTCGATATCAGGAAAGCGTTGCTGCAGGATCGCGACGATCTCCGCGGTGTCGTCCACCGACAGGGTGGTCTGGGTGGTATAGGCCAGGGAGCCGGGGGGGCGGGCGAAGGCGCGAGCCTGTTCCGCGTCCTCGACCAGCGAGACCGTTCCCGGCGGCAACTGGCCCATGGTGCCGACCACCTCGGGGTGGCCGGCATGGCCGATCAGCACGATGTGCGACCCGCGGGCAAAATGGCGCTCGGCCTCGCGGTGGACCTTGCTGACCAGCGGGCAGGTCGCGTCGAGGTAGGTCAGCGCGCGTTCGCGGGCCGCCGCGGGCACGGATTTCGGCACGCCATGGGCGGAGAAGATGACCGGCTGGCCGTCATTGGGGATTTCGTCCAGTTCCTCGACGAAGACTGCCCCCAGGGCTTCCAGCCGTTCCACGACGAAGCGGTTGTGGACGATTTCGTGCCGGACATAGACGGGGCGGCCGTGGCGGGCGAGGGCTTCTTCCACGATCTTGATCGCGCGGTCCACGCCGGCGCAGAAGCCGCGCGGGCCGGCGAGCAGGACGGTCAGCGGCGGCAGGTCCAAGGCCTGGGTCTCCATGTCGGTCATCGCGGCTGGTGTCATAGCGCGAACCGCACCGGGCGCGCCATGCGCGCTATGCCGTTCCCCCCCCACCCCGGCGCGGCACGCGCCCTCGGGTCCAGCAGCGCGGCACGCGCCCTCGGGTCCAGCAGCGCGGCCCGCGCCCCTTGCCGCACCCAGGCGCTGCTGCGATGACAGGCCACGCCAAAGGGGCCGCGCGCCCCGGCACGACCAGGGGATGCCGCATGCAGATGGGTTCGCGCCGCAGGGCGATGTTGGGCAGGCGGGCCATCGGCGCCGCCGCCGCGGTGTTGCTGCTGGCGGGCTGCGGGCGCGACGCCGCCGACAATCCCTACAACCTGACCGCGCCCTGCCCCCGCGTCGGCATCATCGCCGATGCCGCCGACCTGACCCGTTTCGCCGGCAACAGCCAGGACCTGTCCGCGCTGGTGCTGGATGCCCGTATCGCCGGCTTCAACGCCCGCTGCGACTACGCTTCGCGGGGGGCTGGGCTCGATGTGTCGTTGACGGTCGGCATCGACCTCGAACGCGGCCCGGCCGCGACCAGTCGTGCGGCGGAGATCAGTTACCTGGTCGCCGTGGTCGATACCGATGGTCAGACCATCCTGTCGCGGCAGGCGTTCGTGGTGCGCGCGAATTTCCCGGCCAATGTCTCGCGCATCCGCGACAGCGGCGAACGCCTGACCATCCGCATGCCGGGCAGCCCGGTCGCCTCGGCCCAGCGCCAGGTGCTGATCGGGCTGCAACTGACCGAGGCGGAACTGGCGCTGAACCGGCGCCGCGGCAATCGCTGAGACCGTCAGAAAACCCGGCCCCAACGCAGCACCGACAGCAGGTCCCAGCGGGCGTCGCGCCAGTCCCGCGGCCCGGGGGGCACCGGCGCCCAGCCGCCTTCCGCCAGCAGCGCCGCGCGAGAGGCCACCTCCCGCTTGATCGCCAGCCAGATCGAGGCCTGGCCCACCCCCGCGACCGGCAGGGCAGTGTCCAGGCCCGGCAGCCCCAAGCTCGCGGCCAGCAGGCACAGCGCCAGCAGCAGCAGCAATTCGCCACGGCGGGCGGCCAGCGCCGGTACGGCGAAGGCGATGATCCAGCTGGCCAGGTACAGCGACAGCGGCACCACCCAGAGCAGCGGCAACGGCATGATGGCTATGGAGATGTAGTGCGAGGCGCCCTGCAGGATCGAGGTCGGCAACAGCGCAAGCCCGGTCCAGGCCAGCATCCACCGGGTGGTCGCGGTGCCCGATGACCCGCCCGTCACGACCAGTGGCGCCGGGCGTGACAGCGCCAGTGCCGCGCAGCAGGCCAGCCCGACCGCGGTGTCTGCCACAGGCCTTCGGCTTTCAATTCCGTGGCGGTGCGATACCTCTGCGCCTGGCTTCCGGCACGACCCAACCCATGACCCGGCTTTTCGCAATCATCGCGCTGCTCGGCCTGTCCTTCGCCACCATGGCGCCGCACCTGCTGCTCGGCGTCCCGCTGTTTGCGCTGAACAGCGGCCATGACGCGATGTTCCACTTCGAGATCCTGGCCTGGCTGGGCGAGGAGCCCTGGCGCGGCCCCCTGCCGCCGATCTGGTTCTTCAATGCCAGTACCGGCCTCGGCGCCCCGCCTGCGGTGTTCTACGGGGTCGGGGCCTATCTGCCGGCCTTGCTCTTCCAGGCGCTGGGGCTGGATGCCGACCGCGCTCTGTCGCTGACCCTGGCCCTGGCCCGGGCCGCTGGCGTCTTGGGCGTGGCGGTCTGGGCACGGCGGCGGGGGGCGGGCTGGGACGGGGCCGTGGTCGCCGCCGCCATCTACACCCTGCTGCCCTCGACCCTGCTCAACAGCGCCTTCATCGGCGTCCGCTATCCCGAGACGGTGGCGATCGGCCTGCTGCCTTGGGTGCTGCTGCTGGCCGACCGGGCGGGCAGGGGGGTCGCCTATCTGCTGCCTGTGGCGCTTGGTTTCGGCCTGCTGGCCATCACGCATCTGCAAACGACCCTGCTTGCGGCGCTGGTGCTGCCGGCCTGGGTGCTGGCCACGCGCGGCCGGGCGGCTTCGGGCTGGCTGATGCTAGGCGGTGCCTTCGGCGCCTGCCTCGCGGCCTGGCTGCTGCTGCCGGCGCTGACGCTGCGTGGGTTGATCAACGAAGGCGGCTGGAACGCGGCGACGCGCATGGCGGAGCTGGTGCTGTTCGGCCCCTGGCTTTTCGAAGGCTGGGCCGAGCAGCCGCAGAGCTGGCCCTTCTGGGCCACGCTCTATGCCGCCTGGGCGATCGGCACTGGGCTGGGCCTGGCCGGTTTGGGCCTGGCCGGGATGGGCGCGGCAGGCCCGGCCGTGCCCCCGCCGGCAGGCGCCCGCATGGCCGCAGCCTTCGCCCTGATGCTGGGGCTGAGCATGGTGCCGCCCCTGGCCTGGGCCTGGCCGCATGTGCCGCTGCTGGTGAACGTGCAATTCCCCTGGCGGCACTTGCCGCTGCTGGGGCTGTTCGCGGGGCTTTCGGCCGCTGGCCTCTGCGCCGCCGGCGCCTGGCCGCGGCGCGGCATCGCTGCACTGGTGCTGGTCATGGCGGCTGGGCTGGCGCTGCCCTGGGCCGAACGGCTGCTGCCGCCGCCCGTCTTCGCTGCACATCAGGCGCTGCTGCTGCACTTCCCGGCCGACCGCGCTGCTGCCGCCGCCGAACGCGCGGCCGCCGACTATACGCCGCCCGAATACCTGCCCGCCGGCGCCATGGCCTCGGGCTTCGACTGGGACGGCCAGGACGCACGGCGGGCGGCGCTGGCGACCATCTGCGCCGAACAGCCCTGCGCCGTGCTCGACCGCAGCCGGCCGGGGCAGCTTCGCCTGGCGCTGCCGCCCGCGGGTGGCATCCTGCTGCCGCATTTCTTCTGGCCGGGCCTGGTCTGCACCGGTTGTGACCTGGCGCTGGATGCGCGAACGGGGCTGATCCGCGCGACCCCGCGGCCCGGGGCCGCGGCGGAAGCGGTCGTTCGCGTGGCCGCCCTGCCGGCGCAATGGGCCGGGATCGCGCTCTCGGCAGCCGCACTGGCGCTATGGGGCAGCCTGGCGCTGTGGCGCCTGCGCCGCCGCTGATCGGCGCAGCAGCGCCGACAGGCTGCCCGACAGCAGCGCCAGCCCTTGCGCCCCCGCGGCCGACAGGATGCTCTCCGGGTGGAACTGCACGGCTGCCACCGGCAGGCTCGCGTGTTCCAGGGCCATCGGGATGCCGTCCTCCTCGGTCGCCATGGTGACCGTCAGGCTGTTGGGCATGTTCGCCGGCGCGCCATAGAGCGAGTGGTACCGCCCGACCGTGATCCGCGCCGGCAGACCGCCGAAAAAGCGCCCAGGCTGCAACACGCGGATGGTCGAGGGCTTGCCATGCATCGGCGTCGCCAATTGCCCGAGCGTGCCGCCGAAATGCTCGACGATGCCCTGCAGCCCGAGACAGACGCCAAACACCGGCACGTCGCGCGCCAGCGCCGCGTCGATCGTCTGCGACAGGTCGAAGTCCTTGGGCCGGCCGGGGCCTGGCGACAGCACCACCAGGTCCGGCACCTGGCCCTGGGCCAGCCGTGCGCGGACCGCGGGCGCCCGCAGCACATCGACGCGGGCCCCGGTCTGCCGCAGGTAGTCGGCCAGGGTATGGACGAAACTGTCCTCGTGGTCGGCGAGCAGCACATGCTTGCCGGCAAGCGGCCGGTCACCGCCATCGGTCGCAGCCCGGCCTGGGGCGGCGGCATTGACCACCGCATCCAGCAGCGCCGAGGCCTTCAGCCCGCATTC
>JBBQHE010000235.1:0-6586 GCA_038323655.1 Acetobacterales bacterium
TCAGCCGGACCGGCCGGCTGGGCAGCCAGGGGGTGGGGGTCTGGGCCGCGGCCGAGCCGGACAGGGCAGGGGCGGAGAGGGCGGCGGCGGCGGCGATCAGGGCCTGGCGGCGTGGCAGCATGTGCGTATCTCCCGACGGTGTTTCCCGCTGCCTAGCCGCAGCGCGGGCCGGCGTCCATGCATCTGCACACGGGCGCCCGGACGCGCAGCCCCCGTTCGGTTCCACGGTGCTGCTCCACCGTGCCGCGCCACCGCGCTTCGCCCTGTTCGCTTCACCTTGATCGCGTCACCCCGCTCGCGCCACCTGTGGCGCTCGATCCTGGCTGCTCGGGCCTCGGCGCTCGGGCCTGACCTTATGCCCCAGGTCGTCAAGGCGCTGTCCAGGCGCGGCCGGACGATCCATGATCGGATGGCGCGGCCAGGACCACATGGCGTGAGGCCGCATCGGAAGGGAGTGTTGCATGACCATCGAGGGCGGATGTCTCTGCGGCGCCTCGCGCTACGCCGCCAGCGGGGCGCCGATCAACCAGCGCGTCTGCCATTGCCGCCTGTGCCAGCGGGCGATCGGCGCGGCTTTCAACGCCCGCGTGCTGATGCCAAGGGCCGCTGTCACGCTGACCGGGCCGATTGGCCGGGTTTCGTCATCGCCCGACCTGCAGCGCGGCTTCTGCACCCGTTGCGGCACGACCCTGTTTTCCGAACGGGCCAGCATCGCCGCCATGGGCCTGACCTGCGGCAGCCTGGACCGCCCGGAAGACTTCCAGCCGGCCGAGCATATCTGGACGTCCAGCCGCCAGCCCTGGCTGCGGATCGACGACGGGCTGCCGCAATACCCCGAAGGCCCGCCAGCCTGAGGGTCAGTCGGCGGTCGCCCCCGACCGCCGCACGATCGCGCCCCACTTCACGATCTCGGCCCGGGTAAAGGCCTCGAAGGTGGCGGGCGAGGTGCCGCCGTTCGGGGTCAGCGCCGGCGGCATGCCGCCCAGGTCGGCGATCTTGGCCGCCGTCTCGGGTTCGCGGACAATCTGGTCAATCGCCGCGCCCAGGCGTTCGATGATCGCAGGCGGGGTGCGGGCCGGGGCCTGGATGCCGAACCAGGCGGTGGCCTCGACGCCCGGGAAGCCGGCCTCGGCCGTGGTGGGCACGTCGGGCAGGGCAGGGCTGCGCGTCGCGGTCGTCACCGCCAGCGCGCGCAGCCGCCCGTCGCGGAGGTGGCCGATGACGGAGGGCAGGTTGTCCACCCCCACCTCCACGCGCCCGGCGATGTTTTCCGCCAGCATCGGCCCGGCGCCGCGAAAGGGGACGTGGGTCATCTCGATGCCCGCTTCCAGTTTCAGCAATTCGCCGGTCATGTGCAGGCTGGTGCCGGCGCCGGAGGAGCCGATATTGAGCTTGCCTGGGTTCGCCTTGGCATAGGCCACGAGTTCGGCCAGCGTGCGCACCGGCAGGGCGTTGGTGACGAAGATCGCATTCGGCACCCGCAGCATCAGCCCGACCGCGGCCAGGTCCTCCGGCTTGTAGGGGATGCGACCGGCATAGAGCGCGTAGTTGATGGCGCCCGAGGACACCGTCTGCATCAACAGGGTGTAGCCGTCCGGCTCCACCTTGGCGACCACATCGCCGCCGATGTTGCCCCCGGCCCCCGGCCGGTTTTCCACCGTGAAGGGCTGCCCCAGCCGCGCTGTCAGCCGTTCGGCCAGGATCCGTGCCGCGATGTCGGTCGTGCCCGCCGGCGGGAAGGGCACGACGATGCGCACCGGCCGGCTGGGGAATGGCGCCTGCGCGACCGCCGGGGCGGCGAGGGCGGAGAGCAGGCTGGCGCCGAGCAGCGGACGGCGGGCGATGATCATATTTGTTCTTCCCTGGTCGTTCGGGGTCTTGGCGGACCCTCTGCCCTGTTCCTGCCGTATCCTTGGCCTCTTGTGCAAGCGCGGGCGTTGAACCGCGTGCCGGTTTGGCGCGTTATTGGCTTTTCGTGGTCGGGGTGCGCATGCGCTTTATCAAGGTTTACGGACGGGTGCTGCGGCTGCTGGCGCCCGATCGCGGGGTTGCCTGGTTCCTGGCCTTTGCTGCGCTGGCGCTGGCCGGGCTGTCGTTCCTGGAACCCGTGCTGTTCGGCCGGGTGGTCGATCTGCTGTCGCGGTCGGAACGCATGACGCAGGACGCGGTCTGGGCCGAAGCGGTCACCCTGCTGGCGCTCTGGGGGCTCGTCGGCATCTCCGGCATCCTGGCCAATGTCTCGGTGGCGCTGCTGTCGGACCGCATGGCGCATCGCAACCGGCTGGCCATGATGCACCGGTATTTTCAGCATGTGCTGGCGCTGCCGTTGTCATTCCATGGCGATACCCAGTCGGGCCGGCTGATGAAGATCATGCTGGTCGGCACCGACCACCTGTTTGCCCTCTGGCTGGGGTTTTTCCGCGACCACCTGATGACGTTCATCTCGGCCCTGGTGCTGCTCCCGCTGACGCTGTTCCTCAACTGGCGGCTGGGGCTGCTGTTGATCGCGCTGGTCGTGGTCTTCTGCGTGGTCGCGGCCCTGGTCGTCGCGCGCACCCATGCGGCGCAGACCAGGGTCGAGGCGCTGCACACCAGGCTCGCGGGCAATGTGCAGGATGCGCTGGCCAATGTGATGGTGGTGCAGGCCTTCACCCGACTGAATGCCGAGGCGCGGCTGTTCGGCGACATCGCCCGCCAGGTGATCGACAACCAGTTCCCCGTTCTGAACTGGTGGGCCGTCGTGAATGTGCTGACACGCTCGGCCAGCACGCTCTGCGTCATCGCGATCTTCGTGCTCGGCACCGTGCTGCATCTGCGCGGCATGGCGACCGTGGGTGAGATCGTGTCCTTCATGGGGCTGGCGACGCTGCTGATCGGGCGGATGGAAAGTGCCGTCGCCTTCATCTCCAGCCTGGTGTTCCAACTGCCGGGGCTGGAGGAGATGTTCGGCATCCTGGACGCGAAATCCTCGGTCGCGGAAAAGCCCGATGCCTTCGACCTGCCGGTCGCGACCGGCGTTGTGACCTTCGAGGGCGTGGGCTTCGGCTACCCCGGCGGGCCGCTGATCCTGCGCGATGTCACCTTCGCCGCCGCCGCCGGGCAGACCATTGCCCTGGTGGGCCAGACCGGGGCGGGAAAGTCCACCTGCATGTCGCTGCTGCAGCGGCTGTGGGACCCGGGCCAGGGGCGCATCCTGCTGGACGGCCACGACCTGCGCGACCTGTCGCTGGACAGCCTGCGCCGGCACATCGGCGTGGTGTTCCAGGACAGCATGCTGTTCAACCGCACCATACGCGAGAACCTGCTGGTCGGCCGACCCGAGGCAAACGACGAGCAGATCGAGCGCGCCTGCCGCATGGCCGAGGCCTGGGACTTCATCCAACGCCAGCCGCACGGCCTCGACACCATGGTCGGCGAACGCGGCACCAGCCTGTCCGGCGGCCAGAAGCAACGGCTGTCGATCGCGCGCGCGCTGCTGAAGGACCCGCCGGTGCTGATCCTGGACGAGGCGACCAGCGCGCTCGACACCGCGACCGAGGCCCGGGTGCAGAAGGCGCTGGCGGCGCTGATGTCGGGCCGGACCACCTTCATCATCGCCCACCGGCTTTCCACGGTACGTGACGCCGATGAAATCCTGGTCTTTGACGCGGGCGTCATCGCCGAGCGCGGCAGCTTTGCCGAACTGGTGAAGCGCGAGGGAATCTTTGCCGAACTGGTGCGGACGCAACTGGCCGTGCAGGCGCTGCCCAAGGTGCCGGAAGCGGTCTGACCCGGGATATGCTGCACTGCACGGCTGGGGCGTTGCATCTCGGCAACGCGGAGTTGCACCATGCGGGGTGGAGGACACCCAACCATGACCATCGCCATCATCCTGCGTCAGAAGGGCAATACCGTCATCGCCGTGGCGCCGACCGATGACCTCGGCACGGTGGCCGCGACCCTGGCCGCCAACCGCATCGGCGCCGTGCTGGTGCTGGACGCCCGCGGCGGCGTGGCCGGCATCGTGTCGGAGCGTGACATCGTGCGCCACCTGGCCCAGGCCGGGTCGGCCGCGCTGATCCGCCCGGCATCGGAGGCGATGACGCAGGACGTGCTGACCGTCACGCCGCGCACCCGCGTGGTCGAGGCGATGGCACTGATGACCGACCGCCGCATCCGCCACCTGCCGGTGCTGGACGAAGGGCGGCTGGTCGGCATGGTCTCGATCGGCGACCTGGTGAAGGTGCGCATGGTGGAGATCGAGCAGGAGGCAGCCTCCCTGCGGGAATTCGTCACCGCCAGCTGAACCGGCCCCCTGGACGAAGCGCCGCCGCACGGGCGATCCTGCCGAAAAATCAGGAGGATCGTGCATGCACCCGTCCCGCCGCGCCCTGCTGGCCGCGCCGCTGTTGCTCGCCAGCCCCGCCGTCCTGGGCCAAGGCACCCGCTGGGTGATGGCCACCGGCTTCGCCGACGGCAACTTCCACACCCGCAACATCCGCCAGTTCATCGCCGAGGCCGCCCCCGCGGGCGTCGAGATCCAGCTGCACAGCAACGGCGCGCTGTTGCCGCAGCCGCAGATCATGCGCGGCGTGCAGCAGGGCCAGGTGCAGCTGGGCGAGATCCTGCTCACCGCCTATGGCAACCAGGACCCCTTCTTCGACGCCGATGCCGTGCCGGGGCTGGTGCAGACTTTTGCGGATGCGCGGCGCCTGGCGGCGGTGCAGGCGCCCTTCATCCAGGCGCGCTTTGAACGCCAGGGGCTGCTGCTGCTGTATATGGCGCCCTGGCCCTTCGTCGCGATCACCAGCAACGCGCCCATCCCGACTGTCGATGCGCTTCGCGGGGTGCGGCTGCGGGCTTATTCGGCGATTTCGATGCGCCTGGCCGCGCTTCTGGGCGCGCAGGGCGTGCTGGTGACCGCACCCGAGGTGCCGCAGGCCTTCGCCACCGGCATCATCGCGGCCCAGCTGACGACCGCGCCGGTCGCCGCGGACACCAACGTCTGGGACTACAGCCGCGTCTTCACCAACGCCAATATCGCGACGTCGAAGAACGCGGTGTTCTGCGCCAGACGCGTGTTCGACGCGCTGCCCGAGGTGCAGCGCACGGCGATCCTGGCCGCGGCCCGGGCCGCCGAGGCGCGTGGCTGGACGCTGGCCAGCGAAGCCCAGGCCGAGGCCGAGACCCGCATGACCGCGCGCGGCGTGCAGGTGCTGGACCCGACGCCGGCGCTGCGCCAGGCGCTGGCCGAGGCCGGCCGGGTGATGACCGAGGAATGGATCGCCCGCGCCGGCGACGATGGGCGGCGCATGATCGAGGCCTATCGCGCGGGCTGAAACCGCCCAAGGCCGGGGCAGTGGCCGCCGCCGGGCGCCATTCGGCCCCGCCAAGCCCCCTTGCGGCCCGCTTGCCGCCGCGCCGATAGTGTTGCCGCATTCCATCGACGAGGCTTCGCCCATGACCCAGCACTTCACCCGCCGCGAGACCCTGCTGGCCGGGGCCGGGCTTGCCGCCACGGCGCTTCTGCCGCGCTTTGCCCAAGCCCAAGCCCAAGCCCCGGCCCCGGCCGCGACCCGCTGGCAGCTCGCGACCGCCTATGCGGACGGCAATTTCCATACCCGCAACCTCAAGCAGTTCGTCGATGAGTTCGCAGCCAGCACCAGCGGCCGCGTGGCGGTGCAGATGCACACCAATGCCTCGCTGCTGCCGATGCCGCAGATCAAGCGCGGCGTGCAGCAGGGCCAGGTGCAGCTGGGCGAGATCCTGATCTCGGCCTATGGCAACGAAGACCCGTTCTTCGAGGTGGACGGCATCCCGCAGCTCGTCACCAGCTACGCCGATGCGAAGCGGCTGGCGGATCTCGCGCGCCCCTATATCGAGGCGCGGTTCCAGCGCCAGGGCGTGTCGCTGCTGTACATGGTGCCCTGGCCGCCGTCCGGCTTCTACACCAACGTGCCGGTCGATACGATCGACGTGCTGCGCGGCACCCGCATGCGCACCTTCAGCGTCATGACCAACCGCTTCGCGACGCTGGTGGGCGCAGCCCCCACGCTGGTGCAGGTGGCCGAGGTGCCGCAGGCCTTTGCGACCGGCGTGGTGAACGCCATGGTCACCTCGGCTGCGACCGGCGTGGACACCCAGGCCTGGGATTACGCGCGCATCTTCACGCCCATCGGCTTCACCTTCACCCGCAACGCCGTCTTCGTGCAGCGCCGCGCGCTGGAAGCCCTTTCGCCGGCCGACCAGTCGGCACTGCGCACGGCCGCCGCGGCCGCCGAGGCCCGCGGCTGGGCGATGAGCGAGGAAGCCGCGACCAGCATGCAGGCCACGCTGTCGACCCGCGGCGTCACCGTCGCAGCACCCACCCCCGCGCTGATGGAGGGCATGTCCCGCATCAGCGCCACCATGGTCGAGGAATGGGTGACCCGCGCCGGCGAGGACGGCCAGCGGCTGATCGCTGCCTACCGCGCCAGAGGCTGAGGCGCTTGCAGCGCGGGGGGCTCGGGGGATTGGGCGACCCGGAGGCGAGGGGTTGGCTGCGCCAGGGCCTGGATGGTCTCTACAAGGCCAGTGCCGGGCTCGCCGCCCTGTGCCTGGTCGGCAT
>JBBQHE010000236.1:0-6435 GCA_038323655.1 Acetobacterales bacterium
GATCGCCTCGCCCGCACCGGGAAAGTCTTTCAGGTAGCGCAGCGTGTCGTGGCCCTCGCGGTTCAGGCGCGCCCGCAGGGCCGCCTTGCGTTCGCGCAGCGGGCCTGCACGCAGGTCCTGCCTGCCGTCATGCAGCATGTCGAAGGCGAAGTAGACGACGACGCCTTTGCGTTCGCCGGCCAGGATCGCCTGCAGAGCGGGGAAGTCCGGCTGGCCGTCGGCGTTCAGCGCCACTGCCTCGCCATCGATGAGCCCGTCGGGGAGCCGCGCCGCCGCGCGCGCGATGTCGGGGAAGCGGCTGGTCCAGTCGAGGCCCGACCGGGTGCGCAATCGCACCTGGCCGGCCTCGGTGCGGAGCTGCAGGCGATAGCCGTCCAGCTTGAGCTCATGCGTCCAGGCTTCGCCGGACGGCGGGGCCGCGACGAGGTGGCAGAGCTGCGGGGCGATGAAGTCGGGCAGCGCTGCCGCCTTGGCCGGCGTTTTCTTTCTGGGAGCGACCCCGGCGCCGATCTGCTCCAGCGTCAGCCCGCTGGTGACGGAGGTTGCCGCCTGCAGCACCGCGTCGCCCTCACCCGGGCGGGCCATGCTGTCGCGTTCCTTGATGAGCAGCCAGTTGTGCCGTCCCGGCGCCTTGTTCTTCAGCCGGATCAGCACGAAGCCGCCGCGCAGCCGCTCTCCGGCCAGCACGAATTTCACTTCCCCGCGGGCCAGGTCGTCCTCCAGCGCCGCGGGGTCGAGCGGCGCCCAGCCGCCGCGGTCCCAGATCTGCACGACGCCGGCGCCATAGCCGGGCTTTGGGATCACGCCTTCGAAGGCGCCGTAGTCGATCGGGTGGTCCTCGACCTCCACCGCCAGGCGCTTGTCGGCCGGGTCGAGCGAGGGGCCGCGTGTCACCGCCCAGGACTTCAGCAAGCCGCCCCATTCCAGGCGAAGGTCATAGTGCAGGCGCGTGGCGGCGTGGCGATGCACGACGAAGGTCAGCGCCCCAGGCTCCGGCGCGGCCCTTGCGACCGCCGCGCCGTTCGGCTCCGGCGTGCGCTGGAAGTCGCGCTTGGCGCGGTAGCGTTCGAGCGCCATCAGCCGGAACGCTTGCGCTTTGCGGGTGCGGCAGGCTTGGCTGCGGATTTGGCCGCGAGCGCCTTGGTCCGCTTCGCTGGCGCCGCCTTCGCGGCGGTGCCGGCCGCGGGCCGGGACTTGGCCGGGCGCCCGCCCGACTCCAGGCTTTGCCGCAAGGCTTCCATCAGGTCGATGACGTTGTCGCTACGCGGGGGTGCGGCGGGCACCCCGCCATCGCCACCATCCTGCTTGCTGCGGATCAAGTCCCGCACCGCGTCTTCGTACCTGTCGGTGAACTGGCTCGGGTCGAACGGTCCTTCCTGCTGGGCGATAATCTTCTCGGCGATGTCGATCATCGCCGGGTTGCGTTTGGTCGCCGGGATCTCGTCGAACAGTTCGGCTGCGTCGCGCACCTCGTCGTGGCTGCGCAACGTGGTCAGCAACATGCCCGAGCCGCGCGGTTCGATCGCCACGACCCGTTCCCGCGTGCCGATCACGACGCGTGCTAGGGCCACTTTACCGGCTTCCGCAAGGGCCGCGCGGATGACGGAAAACGCGTCCAGCCCCGCCTTGCCGTCGGGCACCAGATAATATGGATCGTTCCACCAGATGCGATCGATCTCCGATGCCGCGACGAAGCGTTCGATATCGATCGTGCGGGTGCTTTCCAGCCGGACCGACTTCAGTTCTTCGTCGGTGAGCAGGACATACTGGTCCTTCTCGACCTCGAAGCCGCGCACCAGCGACTTGCGCTCCACCTCGCCGGTCTGCGGGTCGACCACCTGCTGGCGGATGCGGTTGCCGGTCGCAGGATTGATGAGATGAAAGCGGATGTCGTTGCTCGAGTCCGTCGCGGTGTAGAGCGAGACGGGGCAGGCAACGAGCGACAGACGCAGGTGACCTTCCCAGGTGGGGCGACGGGCCATCTCCATCCTCCTCATGCCGCCGCGCAGGCGGGCGTTGGATGGCAACCGCCGAAACGCGGAAAAGTTGCCTGCCGCGCACCGAGGGCGTTGGGTTGGTCGCGTGACAAACGGCGGGACCGGCCACATATCCGGGCGAGGATCGGGGATCTGGATGCGCCGTGTCGTGATGATCATCGCCATTGTGCTGGGCGTGCTGCTGCTGGGCGCCGGGGTCTGGCTGTACAACCCCGACCTGCCGCGCGCTGCCCTGGAGCGCCGCTGGGCACCGCCGCCATCGCAGTTCGTGCAGGCCGCGGGGGTGCGATTGCACATCCGCGACACCGGGCCACGCAATGGCCCTGTCGTGCTGCTGATCCACGGGTTTGGGTCGTCGCTGCACACCTGGGAGGCCTGGACGCTACTGCTGGAGGATCGCTTCCGGGTCGTTTCGCTCGACCTGCCGGGCTTCGGCCTGACCGGGGCCGATCCGTCGGGCGATTATTCCGATGAACGCAGCGTGGCCGTGCTGGTGGCGCTGATGGACGGGCTGGGCATCGGCCAGGCGGCGGTGGTGGGGTCGTCGATGGGCGGGCGCATCGCCTGGCGCTTCGCCGCAGCCGAGCCTCAGCACGTCAGCCGGCTGGTGCTGATGGCGCCGGATGGCTTCGCCAGCCTGGGGCGCGAATACGGTCGCGCACCCGAGCGCCTGCCGTTGCTGATGCGGCTGCTGCCGCACACCGCACCCAAGCCGCTGCTGCGCAGGACGATGCAGAACGCCTATGCCGTGCAGGGTTCGCTGACCGATGCAGCGGTGGACCGCTACCACGCCATGCTGCTCGCCCCCGGGGTGCGACGCGCCATACTGGACCGGATGCTGCAGACCCGCCTGGTGCCGCCCGAGCCGATCCTGGCCACGATCCGGATGCCCGTGCTGCTGCTGTGGGGTGCGTTGGATGCCGCCGTGCCGGCCAGCCACGCGGCCGATTACGCCCGGGCGCTGCCGGATGTGCGCACGGTGATGTTGCCAGGCATCGGGCATGTGCCGATGGAGGAGGCGCCGGCGGCCTCGGTCCAGGCGCTGCGGGCGTTCCTGGAGGCGGGGTAGCACGCGCTTCCCGGCTGACGTGACGATTCAACCGTCGCCCGGCCATTACCGCCCGGTCCCAGCCCCGCCCCGTGCTTCGGGTGCGGGCGCTTGTGTCTTGCGCTCCTCGGCCTTCTGGCGGATGCGCTTGCCGGCTTCGGCGTCGCCGATATCAGGCCGGGCGCTGCTGCCGCCGTGCTCTGCGATACGGGCGGGCGTGCCGACGCTGCTGTTGGTCTGCTTGGGGTCGACCATTTTCTTGCCTTACCGGCGGCCGCCACCACCCCGCCCGCCGGCACCGTCGCCCCCAGCGCCACTACGTCTGCCCGCGCCGCCTGCGCCGGCGGCTCCGCCACGCCCGCCCGCGCCGGCGCCCCCCGCGGGGCCTCCCGCACCGGCAGCGCCACCGCGACCGCCCGCTCCGGCGCCGGCGGGGCTGGCTGGCCCGCCCACACCCACGCTGCCAGCACCAACCGGATTTCGAGGATCCAGTGGGCCGCGTGGATCAGCCAAGCCACGCGGATTGGCGGGGGCCTGTGCGCCGAGTTGAGCGGCGGCGTCCACAGCCGCGAAAATGCCAAGCCCGGCGATGGCCGCGGCCAGGAGGCTGCGTCGAGAAAGCCGAAAATCACCTTGACGCTTTTCAAGATCACTCATCGCCAAGATCTCCGTGAACAGATGATCCGGACAGGCTTCAGTGCCCCAACGTTCTGCAGAGTGCAGGCAAATGCTTGAAGCCCTCAACTCTGTTTCAGCGCCTTACCAAGCGCCTGCGCCTGTTTGATCGGGTCATCGAACGCCTGTACCTGCGCGAAAACGCGCTCCAACTCCTCCGCCTTCGCGAGGAGGTCGTTCACCGCTTTCGGGTCGGCGAGGATCTCATCGAGCACCGCGTCATCTTCGGAATGCCTGGCAAAATCCCGCACGATGCCAAGCAAGCCGGCGGTGGTATTCACGGCGGTGAGGGATTGCACGACGCGCCGTGCAATCTGCCTTGCCTCATTGCCGTTCAACCTGGCAGAGACACGGTCGACCGCGTCACGAATCATGACCTTTGCCTTCGCAGCTATCTGTGTGCCCGCCATTTTCAATACGACGATCTTGAAATCATCGGGAAAGGCGGTGTGCGGCGCGAGGAAGACGTCCGCCGGATAGTAGGCAGTCGGGTCAAATTCCTGCTCGCGGACAAACGGTTCCTTAATATCGGCCACCGTGTGACGCGGATTGGGGAAGCGCACCTTCATCTGCATCGGGGGCTTCAGGTCGAACAGGGCCGCCGCCTCCGCGGCACTCGGCATGGCCGGCATCGCGGAATCCGGCAGCGCCGCCTTGCGCGTCCAGATCGCATCCTTGGTCACGTTGACCACCACCACGTCAGGTGCGCCGAACTGGAACAGGCCTTCCCAGTGCGTGCGGATGCCGGCGATCATTTCCGGTACCTCCGCCTCGTCATAGGTCAGGTGTGTGCACATCGCGAGGCGTGGCTGCACCTGGGCGAACATGTAGCCGGCCGCATAGTGCGGCGTATGCGCCTGGTCGATGGTCACGTTCGTCATTAGCGCGGGCAGGCCGAACTTCAGCGAGGTCAGGTTCCCGAGATCGGGCTGCAGTTCTGTGACGAAGACAACGACGCCCTGCGAAAGCTTTGTCGTCAGCGCATCCGGCCGACCATCGCCGGTCCAGACAAAGGACAGGCCTTTCCAATCCAGCCGATAGGCGTAAGCCCCGTCCTTGGTATGGGCTCGGCGCCAATGGCGCACCGTGACACCGTGCTGATCGTAGCAGATTCCATTGTCGTCACGGAAATCGAATATGTTGCCCTCGACCTCATAACCGTCGCCGATCGGGAAGGCGTTGAAACTGTCAGTATGCCAATGGGCCATCCGCTTCATGCCGTCGATCATGTAGGCCGTGCCGTCCTCACGCGTTCGGCCGGAAGGTCCATGCAGGCGCAGCGGTTTCCACGATCCCATCCAGGCGCGAAAAGCCCACATTTAGGGAATGTCGGCGTAGTGATCGACGTGCAGGTGCGTCAGAAAGATGTCGTTGATCGTCTGAACTGGCACCTGCATGGCAACGATGTTGCGCAGGCAGCCGCTGCCGAAATCAAAGAAGAAGCGCTTGCCGTTGCCAAGCTCGACCATGATACAGGTGCCGGCCTGTGCGCGGGTCGGAGGGAAGGGCGTGCTGCCCATGAACGAGATGCGCATCTCGCTCTGACCAATCGGTTCAGTGCCGGGGAAGTAGTTGTTATTGTTCCAGATATACTCGGTCGGGCGGTAGTAGGGCGGCATGGTGATCCCTCCGGCGGGCAAGCCGCCGTTGGGGTTCTCGGCTGGGAGCGTCGTTGTCGACGGCGCGTCGGCGCCTCCTTTCGGGATTTTTACCATCGCCGCGTCCTCCTGCTTGTCTGTTGCGGCCGCGTGCAGTCAAGAACTCGTCGGCGCAGGGCCACGCCCGAATACTAAGAATCTACACGCCGACATTTGCCGGCTCAAGGTCAGATCGCCACCGCTCGCCGCGATTAAATGCTCGGCTCGATGGCCATTACGCAGCGCTCGAACAGACGCCTAAGCAATGCGGGATCGAGAGCCTCGGGTGCGCCGATTGCGACGATGCGGGAGCGTGGCGTCTGGTCACCCCAGGCCTCGCCTCCGGTTATGTCGGACCGACGCCCGACGACCTGCAGGATGTGGCGTTGGCTGGGGCTTTCGGTGGAATGGACGACGCCCTTGCAGCGGTACACCGTGCCCGGCAGTTCGCGGCGGATCATCTCCCGCAACGCGCGCAGCGAGATCGGGTCATCGGTCTCGAAACTCCAGGTACTGAACGCCGCGCCGTGGTCGTGGCCGGGGTCGGCACCGTGGTGTTGATGGTGACCATTGCGCGCGCAGAGCGGATCCTCGCAGGAAAGACCGTGCTCGTCCGTCGCACCGGGCTCGTAGCGGCCGACGGCGAGCAGCACGTCTAGAGCCTAATCCCACCAGTCTGGATCATATCCTGCTGCGGCGAACATGTTGTGGCACTCTCGCGGCGTGACGAGATCGATGATGCGGCCGATGGCGGCCCATAGCGTGTCTATGGTGCGCGCGGCCTCTTTTCGGAGCAGCGCCTTGATCTTGGCGAACAGGTTTTCGATCGGGTTGAAGTCGGGACTGTAGGGCGGAAGGTAAAGCAGGTGCGCGCCCACGCCTTCGATCAGCGCCTGGACGGCGGGGCCTTTGTGGCTGCTTAGGTTGTCCATCACCACGATGTCGCCGGGGCGCAGTTCTGAGGTTGCCCCGTTTCAGTGGACGGTTTTCAGGCTTGCGGGCTACGTCGCTGCCAGGGCCACCTCCTGTTCTGCTTCGTATGCCATGGGGGATCGATAGCCCAGTCCCGAATGCAGGC
>JBBQHE010000237.1:0-6400 GCA_038323655.1 Acetobacterales bacterium
GAGCATGTGATTCGCCCCGCCCGCCCCGGCCGAGCCCATGTTCAGCCGCCCGGGATTGGCGCGGGCATAGGCGATCAGCTCCTGGATGTTGTTGATCGGCAGGCCGGGATGGATCGCCACGATCGCCGTGCCGGTTGCGAAGGTCGCGATGGCAGTGAAGTCGTCCGTGCCTTCATATCCCGGGGTCTTGAACAGCAGCGGCGCGCCGAGGTGGGATGACGGGCTTGCCATCATCACGGTGTAGCCATCGGGGGCCGACTGGGCGACGAAGGCGGTGCCGATCGTGCCACCCGCACCGGCGCGATTGTCCACCAGGACCGGCACACCCAGCCCGTCCGACAGTACCTGCGCCTGCAGCCGCCCGGCGATGTCGCTGGCCCCGCCCGGCGGATAGGGCACGACCAGGCGGATCGGCCGGTTCGGCCAGGGTGCCTGGGCAACAGCGGGGGCGGCAAGCAGGGCAGCCCCGAGGGCAGGCAAGGCGCGACGGCGGATCATGCAAGGGTCTCCTGACAACGCACGCTGTCTCGCAAGAAACATTCCAGTCCGCCACGGTTTTCGCTGACTGGCCGCGCAACCGTGGCTCGCCTATGGTCCGGCCGGCTTGAAGGAGACCGCCCCGATGCGCGACGGCAAGATGACCGGCTATGCCCCGCAGCTGGTTCCCGGCGTCACGCCGATCGACAGGATCACGGCCACCGAACGCGTGGTCACCTGCAACGGTGGGGGCGGCGCGCTCGGCCACCCTGCCATCGCGCTGCGGATCGAGGCGCATCAGGTGACCTGCCCCTACTGCTCGCGCACCTATGTGCTGGCCGAAGGCGTCGGCGGCGACCACGGTCATTGAGATGACCGAGCCCGACCGCCACCTGATCCTGGTCGATGGATCGGGCTATATCTTCCGCGCCTTCCACGCCCTGCCGCCCATGACCAATCCGGCGGGCGTGCCGGTCAATGCCGTCTTCGGCTTCTGCAACATGCTTGGCCAGTTCCTGCAGAAGCATGCCGCCAGCCACATGGCCGTGGTCTTCGACACGGCGCGGGTGACTTTCCGCCAGGCGATCTACGACCTCTACAAGGCCAACCGCACCGACCCGCCGCCCGAACTGGTGCCGCAGTTCAGCCTGATCCGCGAAGCAACGGATGCCTTCGGTGTCGCCCGGATCGAGCTGGACGGTTTCGAGGCCGATGACCTGATCGCGACCTATGCCCGGCTGTTCACCGAAAGCGGCGGCCGCGTCACCATCGTCTCCTCCGACAAGGACCTGATGCAGCTGATCCGCGACGGTGTGGCCATGCTGGACCCGATCAAGCAGAAGCCGATCGGCGCGGCCGAGGTCATGGAAAAATTCGGCGTCACCCCGGACAAGGTCGCCGAGGTGCAGGCCCTGGCTGGGGATGCGACCGACAATGTGCCGGGCGTGCCGGGCATCGGCGTGAAGACCGCAGCGCAGTTGCTGGGGGAGTTCGGCAGCCTGGAAGCGTTGCTGGCTGGGGCCGCCACCATCAAGCAACCCAAGCGACGCGAAAGCCTCATCACCCATGCCGAAATGGCGCGCATCTCGCTGCGCCTCGTGACGCTGGACCCTGATGTGCCACCGCCGGCGCCCATCGAAAGCTTTTTGGCCCGCGCGCCGGACCCCTCGCGGCTGGCCGGCTTTCTGCGCGACCATGGCTTCCGGACGACCCTGTCGCGCTTCGGGCTGGAGGATGCGTCGCCGAACCGCCCAGCCGCAGCGGTGCTGCCCGACGCCCCCACCACGCATGACGGCTTCGGCCCCTACGTCACCATCACCGACGCTGCGACCCTGCACGCCTGGGTGGCCGAGGCGACGGCCGCCGGGCTGGTCGCGCTGGATACGGAAACCGACAGCCTGGATGCGCTGGCGGCGTCGCTGGTCGGCGTGTCGCTGGCGGTTGCCCCTGGCCGGGCCTGCTATATCCCGCTGCGGCACACGGGGCTCGATCCCCTGTCGCCCAAGCCCGACCAGATGGATTTTGCGGAGGCCATCGCCATCCTGCGTCCGATGCTCTGCGATCCCGCGACCCAAAAAGTGCTGCACAACGCGAAATACGACCTTTCGGTGCTGGCCCGGGCCGAGAATGGAGCGCTGGAAGTGTCGCCCATCGGCGACACCATGCTCGTCTCCTACAGCCTCGATGCCGGGCGGCACGCGCATGGCATGGACGAGCTGTCGATCCGCCACCTGAGCCACCGGCCCATCCCTTATGACGAGGTGACCGGCACCGGGCGCAACCGCATTTCCTTCGCCCAGGTCGCGCTGGACCGCGCCACAGCCTATGCGGCCGAGGACGCGGATGTGACCTGGCGCCTGTGGCACGCGCTGACCCCGCGGCTGCTGCCGGAAAAGGCACTGGCGACGTATGAGCGGGTCGAGCGCCGCATGGTCGGCGTGCTGCAGGCCATGGAAACCGCCGGCATCATCGTCGATGGCCAGGAACTGGCGCGGATCGGCCATGACTTCGGCACGCGCATGGCGGCGCTGGAAATCGAGATCCACAAGCTGGCCGGCCGACCGTTCAACCTCGGCAGCCCCAAGCAACTCGGCGAAATCCTGTTCGACGAGATGGCCCTGCCCGGCGGCAAGCGCACCAAGACCGGCGCCTGGAGTACCGATGCCGCCGCGCTCGAAGACCTCGCCGCGCGCGGCCACGACCTGCCGAAGCAACTGCTGGAATGGCGGCAGTTCGCCAAACTGAAATCGACCTACGTCGATGGCCTGACCGCGCAGATCGCCGGCGACGGCCGGGTGCATACCGATTTTGCTCTGGCGGTGACCTCGACCGGGCGGCTGTCCTCGACCGAGCCGAACCTGCAGAACATCCCGATCCGCACCGAGGCCGGCGCCCGCATTCGCCGCGCCTTCATCGCCGCCCCGGATCACGTGTTGGTGGCGGCCGATTACTCGCAGATCGAACTGCGCCTGCTGGCGCACCTGGCCGATGTGCCGACCCTGCGCGCGGCCTTCGCCAATGACGAGGACATTCACAGCCGCACCGCCTCCGACATCTTCGGCATGCCGCTCGACCAGGTGGATCGCGAGGCGCGGCGTCGGGCCAAGACCATCAACTTCGGCATCATCTACGGCATGGGCGCCTTTGGCCTGGCCGCACGGCTGGGGGTTTCGACCGGTGAGGCAAAGGGCATCATCGATGCCTATTTCGCGCGCTACCCGGGCATCCGCGACGAGATGGAGCGGCTGAAGACCGAGGCGCGGGAAAACGGCTTTGTCCGCACGCCGTTTGGTCGGCGGCTCTGGATCGAGGGGATCGACAGCAAGCTGCAGGGCGTCCGCGGCAATGCGGAACGCGCTGCGATCAATGCGCCCTTCCAGGGCGGGGCGGCCGAGATCATCAAGCGGGCCATGGTGCGGATGCCGCAGGCACTGCATGCCGCAGGGCTGACCGCACGCATGTTACTGCAAGTCCATGACGAATTGCTGTTCGAGGCCCCACTGGCCGAAGCCGAAGCAACCGCCGCGCTGGCGCGCCATGTCATGGAGGGCGTCGCCAGCCTGCGCGTGCCGTTGAAGGTGGAAGTGGGCCAGGGTGCCAACTGGGGCGAGGCCCACTGAAGCTAACCGCGAATCAACGCAGCATATTCCCGGACCGTGCGTAAACTCCCGCACGGGCTATGGGTCCCGGTTAGGAAATCCTTGTGAAAAACGGCATCGGGAATATCGGCCATCTCATGATGGTCAACATGTGGCTCTGCGTCGGCGTGCTGCTGGTGGCGACGGTCGCGGCGGCCTATCTGAAATTCGGCACGACCGCGGCGCTGCTCGGGTCGGTCGCATCGATCATGCTGATGATCCGCAGCGAGGCGCAGCAGCCCGAGATCGTCGCCACCGACGAAGCCTGACCCTGGTCAGCCGGCTTCGGGCAGCAGGGCCGCCACGCGTTCCAATGCGCGGTCCCGCACGCCCATCGCCCGCAGCCCTGCCAGGGTATTGACCAGGTAATCCCTGTTCGCGCCGCTGATTCCACGCGCCGCTCCGATCGCCGCCGCCGCGCGATCGGCGGGCAGGTCTGGACAAAAAACCGGCGCCTGGCGATCCGCGACATAGACGACCGCTGGCACCTGACGGCCGCTGTCGAGCAGCCGCAGATGACGGGTCGTGCGGCGATACTCGCCGGCGACCAGTTCCCGCGCGTCCAGAACCGCCAACACGTGATCCACCTCGGCCGCCGCCACGGCGTAGGCGACGCCGCGGCAACTGCCGCCGGGGCGCAGCCCCAGCACCAGGCCTGGCCGAGCCGCCGTGCCGCGATGGTGGTGTGACCAGATGCAGAAACTGCGGTGCCAGCCTGCCAAGCGGGCCGGATGCGCCGACACATGCGGAAAATCCGGCCGCCAGATCAGCGATCCGTAGCCGAAGACGAAAAGGGCGCTGCCCGACACCATGACGGAGCCATGCCACCCTGGCGGGAACCGGTCTATACTCCACCTGAAATGCTTCCTCTCCTCGCCCCGCGCCGCTGGTGGCTGCTCGCTCTCATCGCGCTGCCGCTGCTGGCGGCGCTGGCGCAGACGCTGGTCTGGCGCTGGACATCGTCGCAGGTCGACAGCGCCTTCATGGCCTGGGCCGAGGCGCGGCGTGCCCAGGGCTGGGCAATCAGCCATGGCCCGCCGGAGCACGGCGGCTGGCCCTTTGCCGCCACGCTGCACCTGCCGGAAGTGCGTTTCATCGGCGCCGCGGGCACCGTGCCGGGCGGGCTGGAATGGACGGCCGAGACACTGACCCTGCGCGTCGCTTTCCCGCGGCTGGGCGAGTTGGAGATCGAGGCCGGCGGCTTCCAGCGCCTGCGCCTGGGCGACAGCGAGGCACCCTTCATCGCCGACCGCATGGTCGCCGTGGTCCCGCTGGAACCCGGCGTGCCGCCGCGTGACGGCCGGTTTTCCACCGACCGCCTGCGGATCGGCCTGCCAGGCGGGGCGCTTGAGATCCGCAACACCTCCGGCCGCTTCGAAGCCCGCATGAGCGCCACGGAAGCCGAGCCGGCGCTGGTCGTGGCGGTCGAGTCGCGGGATATCCTGCTGCCGGCCACAAGCCCGCTTGGCCGTTCGATCAGCCTGCTGCAGACCGAACTGGCCATGACCGGCCCGGTGCCGGGTGGGCGCCAGCCGGTGCGCCGCGCCGAAACCTGGCGCGACGGCGGCGGCACGCTGGATTTGCGGGCGCTGACGATCCGCTGGGGCGCGGTGGGGCTGGAGGGGGCGGCGACGCTGGCGCTGGACGAACGGCTGCAGCCGATGGGCGCCGGGACGCTGCGCCTGACCGGCGCCGCCGAAGCCCTGGCGGCGCTGGCCGAAGCCGGCTGGATCGCCCCGCGCGTGGCCTTGGCGGCCCAGGCCATGGCGAGTTTCGTCGCACGCCCCGGCACCGATGGCGGTCCGCCGCAGATCGAGGTGCCGCTGACGCTGGACAACCGGACCATCGCCGTCTCGCGCATTCCGCTGGGCCGCGTGCCCCCGCTGGCCTGGCCTGGCGAGTCGGATCAGCCCTGACCTGCCGGGGGCGCCACCCGCATCGTCGTCAGCGCAAGCCGAGCCAGACCAGGATCACACAGCCCAGGCCGATCCGATACCAGCCGAAGGGCGTGAAGCCGATGCGCCCGATCACCGCCAGCACCGCCCGCACCGTGAACAGCGCCACGACAAAGGCCGCGAAAAAGCCGATCGCGATCTGCCCAATCCCCGACGCGTCCAGCTCCGCCCGCGCCTTGAACAGCGAAAAAGCGGTCGCCGCCAGCATGGTCGGGATCGCCAGCAGGAAGGAGAATTCGGCGGCCGTCTTGCGCTCCACGCCCAGCAGCAGCGCCGTGATGATCGTGGCCCCGCTGCGTGACGTGCCGGGGATCATCGCCAGCGCCTGGCCGAAGCCGATCAGCACCGCCGTCACCGGCCCGATCTCGGGCACCGAGGTGATGGTCGCCTCGTGCTGCCGCCGTTCGATCAGGATGATGACGATGCCGCCGATGATCAGCGCGATGGCCACGACCAGCGGGCTGAACAGCAGCCGCATGATCGGCCCGTGCAGCACGGCGCCGATCACCGCCGCGGGCAGGAAGGCCAGGACGATGTTGCTGGCATAGAAGCGTTCCCGCGTGCCGGGCCGCCACATGCCCAGCAGCACGCGGACCAGCAGGTCGCGGTAGATCCACATAACCGCCAGGATCGCGCCCAGCTGGATTGCGATTTCAAAGGATTTGCCGGGCGGGCCCTGGAAGCCCAGGGCCTCGCCGATCACGATCAGATGGCCGGTGCTGCTGATCGGCAGGAATTCGGTCAGGCCTTCCACCACCCCCAGGAGCAAGGCGGTGAACAACGCGGCAAAATCCATGGCGGCAGGCTCCTCGGCTGGCAGCGGCTTACGCC
>JBBQHE010000238.1:0-6364 GCA_038323655.1 Acetobacterales bacterium
GTCGGCAGACCATATTCGGCCACGGGCGCGGTTCCTGCCTACCAGGCCGGTTGAAGAAGGATCGTCGCTGGCAGCGGCGCATGCTTGCCGGGCAGCAGATACAGCCGCGCGAAGGCGACGAAGGCCGCCGCCCGCAGCCCCTGGATCTTCACCTTGCCCCACAGGCCGCCCTGCGCCTTGGCAGCACTCATTGCCACCGTGATCTTGCGCAAGCGTTCCAGCCCCGCGGCGAAGGCCGGATTGTCCAGGTCAAGCGTCACCGGGAAGACCTGCTTGCTGATCTCGGCCGTGATGCGGAAGACCTGGAAGTCATACGCCGCCGGCGTCATGCCCAGCGCCTTGTGGAACTCCGGCCGCTGGTGGTCGCGCACATACATGGTCGCATAGACCACGATCTGGAAGAACTTGATCCAGAGCTTGTTGGTGCCTTGCAGCAGGTGCGGATTGGCCCGCATCAGCAGGGCAAAGGCTTCGCCATGACGAAACTCGTCATTGCACCATTTTTCGAACCACATGAAGATCGGGTGGACCCGACGCTCCGGGTGGCGTTCGAACTGGCGAAAGATGGTGATGTAACGGGCGTAGCCGATCTTTTCCGACAGGTAGGTCGCGTAGAAGATAAATTTCGGCTGGAAGAAAGTATATTTCTTGGCCTTGGTCAGGAAGCCGAGGTCAACGCCAATCCCGAAATCCTTCAGCGTGTCGTTGATGAAGCCGGCGTGCCGCGCTTCATCGCGCGTCATCACGCTGAACAGGTCCTTCATGTCGGGGTTCTTCACCCGCTTCTTGATTTCGGCATAAAGCACGCAGCCAGAAAACTCGGCGGTGACCGAACTGACCAGGAAGTCGATGAACTCCTCACGCAAGGCCGGCGGCAAGCTTTCCAGGTCAAAGCCGTCGAAGCTGGCATTGCGGCGGAAATGCCCCTGGTTCGGGTCGCGTTTGAATTCCGCGATCAGCGGGTCCCAGTCGGCCCGCACCGAATTGATGTCGAGCTTGTCCATGGCGTCGAAATCGGTCGTGTAGAAACGCGGCGCCAGCATGGTGTCGCGCTGCGCCTGCTTGGTCGTCTCATTCACATCCATCGTCGTGGTGACGGGATACATGGCTTCAATCCTTCGGCTGAAAGCCGACTTCATAGAGTTCCGTAAGTTCGAAGATGGAGGTCATCTCCGTCCAGACCCGACCGAAAAAGCCAGCCTTGATCACCGTGGCACGCCCCTCGAAGGCCAGACGCTCACCGAAGTCGATGTGGTCGGGTACGTCATGCAAGAACATCATGTCGCCGGGCTCGATGTCGATACCGTCCGGTACGGTATAGGCGTGAAAACTTTCGGCCGTCTTCTCCATGTCCACATGGCAGGCGATCTCGACCGCGCGACCACCGGCCAGGCTGGTCCAGATGCGGTTGGCGGTGTCGCTCATGGCGCGGTCCCGACAGTGAGCAGGCGGGCGAAGGCCTCGGCATTGATATGGCCAAAGGCGATCAGGTCGATGCGCCGCCCGTTTGACAGATCTTCCAGCGTCAGGCGACCGTCGGCATAGGCGCGGATGCGAAAGGGAACGTCGGCGGCCAGATCTTCGCGCCGGCGTTCCCGGTTCAACCCGCGCAGCGTGCCGCGGATGAACCCGTTGGACGCAGGGGCAACGATATCGATCGGCTCCGCCTGGCCCGGTACGAACACGCCGATGCCGCCATCGGGGCGATCGGCAAAGCGCAGGTCACGGCTGGCGACGACGGTGCCTGTCTCAGGTGCAGGGCCAGTGCTGGTCAGCCGGGTGAAGGCGACCAGGCCCAGGCTGCCAAAGACCATCGCCGCGGCAGTGATCAGTGCCCCGCGCGGCATGGAACCCCTGGGGCCGGATGGGCGGGTCCTTTGCTCGTCCGCGGTCAACTCGCTCATGCCCTTGCCTCAGTCAGGCCGCAGCGGCGGCCGAGGAACGAGAGGAAGCACCATCCGCCGCCCCGACACCGCGGGCCGACGTCATCGCCTGGACCGGCATCTCGGCCGAAGCCGCCAATGCCCGTGCCAGGGTCTGCGCAACCGCCTCAACCTGGGGGATGGCCCGCAGAGTCGGCTCGGCGCGCGAGAAGTGCCACGGCCGCACATGCGGCCAGAGGAAAATGTAGGCGATGTTGTTGGCTTCGGCCAGACGCAACGACAAATCGCCGGTGCCATCCGCATTGACCTTCAAGGCCGCCGCCTCGATCCGGCTGAAGGGGATGTTCACCGTCATCGACAGGGCCACGCCGATCCGCATCACCACCCGGCGGTTGGTGATGGTGTAGACCGTGGTCCTGACAGTAAACCAGGCGAAGGCCGACAGAAAGGCGATGACCACGCTCGCCGGCAATGCCAGCCACAGCGCGTCGAATGCCGCAGACGCGACGGGCGTGCCATCCATCCAGGTGGCAACCCCGCGGGCGACCGAAAGCAAGCCGAAGTAGAGCGCGAGCATCGGAACATGCAGCGCCCGGCGCCGCAGGGAAGCGCGGCTGGGCGCCCCCTGCCAGAGGACCGCCTCGCCCTCGGGCAGCCGCTCGGGCAGCCCCAGGACCGGCTCGTTCTCGTGCTCCCTCATCAGATGAAGGGTCCCATGCGCGACGGCTCGGCGTAAAGCTGTCCGCCGGCGAAGTAGCCGCTGATGCGGTCTTCCTCGCGCAGGGTGATCTGGTCGGGGTTCTGCAGCCCGGGTGCCTCGGCAAATTGGCTGGCCAGGACCGACTTCACCAGAACCTCGCCACGGCCATTGATACGGGCCAGCGTCATCGGGAAGATGATGCGGCGGTCGCCTGTCGCGGTCAGCACTTCGGCTTCCAGGTAGCGGATCATGACCTCGGAGCGGTCCACCCAGACATCCACGACCCGGCCGGCCACGCGCCCATCAGCGCATATCACAGGCATGCCGCGTGGATCGGGGTCGTCGCCGACGATCGACCAGCCGGCGGCCACGCGCAGCGGCACGATCTTCGGCAGTTCGTCCTCATAGGCGACGTCCGGCACGTCGGCACGATCGCAGTAGGACGCAGGGCCGACGCCGTCCTGCATCGGGTTGCCGGTGGGCTCGAACGGGTAGCCGGGGAAGCGCGACGTGGCGGCGAGGGCCACCTTGCGTTCGGTCTCCTGGCGCGGGGCCTGCACGCTGCCACCATGCGGCAGCAGGAAAGTCTTCGGCGACGGGGTCGCGGGGAACCCTTCCACCACCCAGCGCTTGTCGTACTCGTGCACCAGCGGGTAGCCCTCGCGCTTGCCTTCTTTCTGCAGGTAAACAATCAGCCCCGCAAAAAATATCCAGAAGGCATAAAGGGCGATGAACGCCAGATCGTAGTGCTGGGCCATTGTCGTTCCGGACGTCATGTTGGACCTCGCAAGGCTGGAGAACTCAGGGAAACCTGCTCGGCGAAGCCGAGCTTGGACGATGGCTGCCGGATCGGACCGTGCGCGCGGCGCACGAGCGGACCAATGGCAGCCAGGGTTGCGAAAAGAAGGACGATCTCGGTCAGGTAGACGGTGATGTAGCCGGTCGCCGGCCCGTTCATCGCTTCACCCAGGGCACCGGTCATCGCCAGGCCAGAGACGACGTCCCGCACAACACCACCAAGCGCCAGCGCCCCACCGGCGCAGCTCGCCTGGACCGCGCCCCAGGCGCCGAGCGCCAGGCCGACTTGGTTGGCCGGTGCCGCCCGCATGCAGCCGGTGAGCGTGCCGTGCGCGAACAGCCCGGCGCCGAAGCCGATCAGCGCCACGCCGGCGCAGAACAGCAGGCCGCTTTCGGTCGGCGCGGCTAGCGCCACCCCGGCGAAAGCCACCGCCCCGCAGAGTGCACCATGGCCCGCGATGCGATGCGGGTCCGACCCGCGCCCGATGATGCGCCCTGCCAGAAGGAAGCCGATGATCCCGCCACCAGCGAACAGCGCCGTCAGCAAGGTCGTCTGGCTGACCGACATGCCAAGGATCTGCCCGCCATAGGGCTCAAGCAGCACGTCCTGCATGCTGAAGGCAAAGCTGCCGAGCCCGGCGGCCGTCAGGCGCCGCCCCCAGCCGCCCTGCCCGCGCAGCGTGCGCCAGGCCTGCGTGAACGTCGGCTGCTGCTGGGAAAGGTCGAGGCCCCGGCGCCGCGGTTCCTGCTGCCACATGGCGATCAGCGTCATGCAGGCCGTGGTCAACGCGGTGCCCTGGATGACCTGGATCAGCTTCAACTGGCTGAAGGGCGACAGCAGCAGGCCATAGCCAAGCGCGCCGATCACCATGCCGACCAGCAACATGACCGACAGCATCGCCACGACCTGCGGCTGCTTGTCTTCCGGCGAAAGATCGGTCGCCAGCGCCAACCCCACGGTCTGCACGGTGTGCATGCCCGCGCCCACCATCAGGAAGGACAGCGCGGCGGCGACGTAGCTCGCCCACATCGGCCCCGTCGTGTCGCCCGAAAGGATCAGCAGGGCGAAGGGCATCATCGCCAACCCGCCGAACTGGATGATGGCGCCGAACCAGACATAGGGCACGCGCCGCCAGCCCAGCACAGAAAGGTGCGTGTCCGACCGATAGCCGATCAGCGCACGCAGCGGCGCGAAGACCAGCGGCAGCGCCACCATCAGCGACACCAACGCCGCCGGCACGCCCAGTTCCACGATCATCACCCGGTTCAGCGTGCCGATCAGCAGCACCGCCGTCATGCCGGTCGAAACCTGGAACATCGACAGTCGGATCAACTGCCCCATCGGCAGCGTCGTACTGGCCGCATCGGCGAAGGGCAGCAACTCCGGCCCCACCTTGGCCAGACGTCGCGCCAGGGAGAAGTCGCTGAGCTTCATGCCCGCGCGACCTCCATCGCCTGCGAGGTGTAGAAGCCGCTGGAGATACGCCTGGTCCGCACCGGCGCGAAGCCGGCAAGGCCCGGATCGGCCGCGATCAAGCGCCGCAACTTGGCTTCCGCCGTCGGCACGATGGCAGGTGATCGGTCGCTGCGCGGGAACAGCTTGCCCAGCACATGCATGGTCGACAGCATCGGGTTGGCGGGGGCGAAGGTGTAGAGCACCGACCCCCGCGTCCGCGCCGCAAAGCCGTTCAGCACCCGCACGACATCCTCAGCCTGGTAGTGGATCAGGCTGTCCATCGCGACGACGTGGTCGAAGTGGCCCAAGGCCGGATCGAACATGTCGCCGACATGGAATTCGACGTGCCCCGCGCCGAATGCGCCGGCAGCCCTTTCGCCCGCCAGCCCGACCAACGTCGCCGACAGGTCGATCGCCACGACATGCGCACCCCGCTGTGCCGCGGCCAGCGCCAACGCGCCGGTGCCGCAGCCCGCATCCAGGATTCGCTTACCGGCCAGGTCCGCAGGCAGCCAGTCGAGCAGGGTTGCGCGCATGGCGTCCCGCCCGCGGCGGACCGTCGCGCGGATGCCGCTGACCGGCGCGTCGGAGGTCAGCCGCTTCCAGGCCTCGACCGCCGTGCGGTCGAAGTAGGTCTCAAGCTCGCCCCGGCGGGTCGCGTAGCTGTTGGTCGGCATCAGTCGAAACCCAGCAGGTCGAAGATGTCGCGATCCTTCAGCGATTCGGCCTTCAGCGGCTCGGTCCCGGCCCAGAGCTTGGTCGCCAGGCTGAGATACTCATTCTGCACCGCGATGATCTCCGGTGTCGGGTCCATCGCGAACAGCGTGGTCTTCTTCAGCCGCGAGCGCCGGATCACGTCCAGGTCCGGGAAATGCGCCAGCTTCTGCATGCCGGTCGCGGCATTGTAGCGATCGATCTGGTCCGTACCCGCGCTGCGGTTTACGATCACGCCGCCCAGCCGCACATCGTAGTTCTTCGACTTGGCATGGATTGCCTGAACGATACGGTTCATCGCGAAGATGCTGTCGAAGTCGTTCGCCGCGACGATCAGCCCGCGGTCGGCATGCAGCAGGGGGGCGGCAAAGCCGCCGCAGACCACGTCGCCCAGCACGTCGAAGATCACCACATCGGTTTCTTCCAGCAGGTGATGCTCCTTGAGCAGCTTCACCGTCTGGCCGACGACATAGCCGCCGCAGCCCGTTCCGGCCGGCGGGCCACCGGCCTCGACGCACATCACGCCCTGGTAGCCTTCGACCACGAAGTCCTCGGGGCGCAGCTCCTCAGCATGGAATTGTACCGATTCCAGCACGTCGATCACGGTCGGGATCAACTTGCCGGTCAGGGTGAAGGTACTGTCATGCTTCGGGTCGCAGCCGATCTGCAGCACCCGCTTGCCGAGCTTGGCAAAGGCGACGGACAGGTTCGACGAGGTCGTGCTCTTGCCGATCCCGCCCTTGCCGTAGATGGCAAAGACCTTGGCCGTATCGATCTTGCTCGCCATGTCCATGTGGACCTGGACGCTGCCAT
>JBBQHE010000239.1:0-6357 GCA_038323655.1 Acetobacterales bacterium
AACCTGGGGCGGATCGCCAGCCCCGCCGCGCGTGATGCGCGGCTGACCGAGGAGGTCACGGCCGACATCGCCCGCATCACCGACCTCTGGGCCCAGGCCATCGCGCTGACGGGCGGGCCGTATCTGAACGGCGCCGCGCCGGGGGCGGCGGATGCGATGTATGCGCCCGTCGCCAACCGCTTCAACGGCTGGGGCGTTGCGGTGACGCCACCGGCCGCCGCCTATGTCGCGCTGCTCGGCGCGCATCCGGCGATGCTGGCCTGGCAGGCGGGGTCGGATGCCGAGCCCGCGGCCTGGACCCTGCCGCATTACGAAGCGATGATCGACGGGTGAGCACTGCCCGGCTGCTCGACCACATCGGGGTATGCGCGCGCGATCCGCGGCCGGTCTGGGCGGCGTATGAGGCGTTGGGCTTCGCGCTGACGCCGATTGCGCGGCAATCGGGCGGCAACCCGCCAAGCCTGCTCGGAACCGGCAACCGCTGCGCGATGCTGCGCCGGGGCTATATCGAACTGCTGGGGGTGCTGGACGCCGCCCTGCCGGACAACGGGCTCGCGCGGTTTCTGGAGCGCTACGAGGGCCAGCACATTCTCGCCTTCGGCATGGGGGATGCGGAGGCCAACCTGGACCGGCTTCGTCTAGCCGGACTGGACATTCCCGGCATCGCCTGGCTGGAACGCCCGGTCGATGCGCCGGACGGCCCGCGCGCCCGCTTCGCCCGCCTGCCCTTGCCCGATGCGCCGGAGGGGCGGTTGCAACTGATCCAGCACCTTACGCCAGACCTGCTGTGGCAGCCGCGCTGGCTGGATCACCCGAACCATGCCGCGGCGCTGGAAGCGACCATCCTCGTCGCCGCGAACCCGGCCGAGAGTGCCGCCCGCCTGTCCCGCCTCTGCGGCCTGCCGCTGATCAATGATGCGGTCGCGGGCTATGCTTTGCCGCTGCCCGAGGGTGGAATGGTGCGCATTCTGCCCCCTGACGCCTTGGCTGAAGTGCTGCCGGGCGTCACCGCTCCCACGTTGCCCTTCCTGGCTGGATTCGTCATCCGCACCGATGACAGCAATGCGGCGGTCAGTGCCATGGGCCTGGCGCCGGTTCTGGGCGGGCTGATGGCCCCACCCGACCGCGCCGGCGGCACCGCGCTGGTGTTCCGGCCATGAGTGCGGCCGCCGTGTCCCGCTCGCTGCGGACCTATTACACCCCAGGCCGCGCCGCCGTGCTGGACAGATTTTTCACGCGCTTCCTGAAGCCCGGGGACCTGGCCTTCGACATCGGCGCCCATGTCGGCGACCGCACGGCCGCCTTCCGGCGCCTGGGCGCGCGAGCCGTGGCGGTCGAACCCCAGCCGCCGCTGGCGCGCGCGCTGCGGCTGCTGTTCCACCGGGATGCGGGGGTGGTGCGCGTCGCGGCCCTGGTCGGCGCGGCGCCCGGCGAGGCGGTGCTGCGGCTGAACACCGCCAACCCGACCGTCGCCACGGCCTCCGACGCCTTCATCGCCGCGGCGGATGGGGCCGAGGGCTGGGAAGGCCAAGCCTGGGACAGCGCGCTGACCCTGCCGGTGACGACGCTGGATGTGCTGATTGCCGAACACGGCGCGCCCGCCTTCGTCAAGATCGATGTGGAGGGCTATGAGGCCGTAGTGCTGTCCGGTCTCAGCCAGGCCGTGCCGGCGCTGTCCTTCGAATTCACCACCATCCAGCGCGATGTGGCGGCCGACTGCCTCGCGCGCCTGGCCGCCCTCGGCCCCTATCGCTTCAACGCATGCCTGGGCGAGGACCATCGTTTCGCCTTGCCCGAACCCGTCGATGCGCCGGCCATGGCCGCCTGGATCGCCGCTCTGCCGCATGCCGCCAATTCGGGCGATGTCTACGCCGCGCTTGACGTGGGGTCGCTGCGACCGTGAACGTCGACGTCCTGCTGCGTCACCTGGCCATGGTTGGTGCGCTGGCACTGCTTTCGGCGCTGGTCGTGCGGGTGATGATCCGCTTTCCCATCATGGACCCCGTCGATCATCGCAAGGCGCATCGCGTGCCCACGCCGCGTGGTGGCGGGGTCGGGATCGTCGTCGCCTTCATGATCGGCATGTGCGGGCTTTACTTGTCGGCGCAATTCGCGCGGCTGGCGGATACGCAGTTCCTCGGCGTCATTCTCGCGGCCTTCGCCATCGCGGTGGTGTCCTTCATCGATGACATGAAGGACCTGCGCTTCGTCGCGAAGCTGGCGGCGCAGACCGCGGCGGCGCTGGTCGCCGTCGCCTCGGGTCTGGTGGTGGACCGACTGGCAATTCCCTGGATCGGGGTGTTTTCGCTCGGGCCACTTGGGGTCGCGCTGACGCTGTTCTGGATCGTCGGTTGCACCAATGCGGTGAACTTCATGGATGGGCTGGATGGGCTGGTCGGCGGCACGGCGCTGATCGTCTGCGGCATCCTGGCGGTGGTGGCGGCGGACCAGGGCGGCTGGTTCATCTATGCCGCGGCCCTGCTGCTGGCCGGCGGCATTGCGGGTTTCCTGCCCTTCAACCTGCACCCTGCGCGCATCTTCATGGGCGACGTCGGCAGCCAGTTCCTGGGCTTTGTCTTCGCCGTGCTGGCGGTGGCGGCGGCGCGGTTCGATCAGGCGCAAATTTCCTTCCTGATCGTGCCGCTGCTGCTGTTCGGGTTGCTGGCCGATGCTGCCTTCACACTGGCGCGGCGCGCCGCGATGGGTGAACGCGTCAGCGCCCCGCATCGTACCCACCTGTACCAGCTGGCCCAGCGCGCCGGCATGTCGGTGCGCGCGATCGCTGCGGTGCACTGGTGTTTCGCGCTCTTCCACGGCGGGCTTGTCGCGCTGTTCGTGGGGCTGCCGGGCACGCTGAAGCCGCTGGTCGTTTTGCCCGCCGTGGCGATGCAGATTGCCTGGGGTCTTTACGTCATGCGCCGGATGCGCGCCGCCGGGATCGGCTGGCGCGCCTGATCAGGCCGCGTCGTTGAACTGCAGATAGGCCAGCCGCGCATAAAGTCCGCCCTGCTGCACGAGTTCGTCGTGCGTGCCGGTCGCGACGATGCGCCCGGCTTCCAGCACCACGATCCGGTCGGCGCGTCGCACCGTCGCCAACCGGTGCGCCACGACCAGCGTGGTACGGTTTTCAGCCAGCTTTGCCAGCGCGCGCTGCACCGCCTGTTCCGATTCGGCATCCAGCGCACTGGTCGCCTCATCCAGCAACAGGATCGGCGGGTCGCGCAGGATAGCCCGTGCGATCGCAATGCGCTGGCGCTGCCCGCCCGAGAGCATGACCCCGCGCGCGCCCAGATGCGTGTCGTAGCCATTGGGAAGGGCTGCGATGAAGCCATCCGCCGCAGCGGCCTCGGCCGCCGCGCGGACCTCGGCGTCCGTCGCATTGGGGCGGCCGTAGCGGATGTTCTCGGCCGCAGTGGTCGAGAACACCATGGCATCCTGCGGCACCAGCCCCAGCCGCGCACGCAGGTCGGCTGGGTCGACGTCGCGAACATTGACGCCATCCACCCGCACCACGCCCGATTGCGGGTCGTAGAAGCGCAGGAGGAGCTGCAGCAGCGTGGTCTTGCCGGCACCCGAAGGCCCGACGATCGCCACCGTCTCGCCGGGGCGGACCGCCAGGCTGATCCCATCCAGCGCGCGCTGACCGGGCCGGGTCGGGTAGTCGAAGCGCACATCTTCAAACGCCACGCGCCCCTGTGGCGGCACCGGCAGCAGCGCCGGCGCAGCCGGGGCCAGGATGCCCGATTGCGCGCCCAAAAGTTCCAGCAGCCGGTCGGCGGCGGCCGCGGCGCGTTGAATTTCGCCCCACAATTCGCTGATCGAGGCGCCGGCGCTGGCCAGCAGCACGGCGTAGAAAACAAAGGCCGACAATTCGCCCCCCGTCATCCGACCGGCGATCACGTCCTGCCCGCCGACCCAGAGGCTGAAGGTGATGGCGCCGAAGCCCAGCAGGATGACCAGCAGGATCAGCGTCGCGCGCGAGAATATGCGTTGCAGCGCGGCACCGATCGAGCCCTCGATCTCCCGCGAAAACCGTGCCCGGTCGAGCGGCTCGTGGGTAAAGGCCTGGACCGTGCGCAGACCGTTCAGCGTTTCTTCCGCGGTTGCCGCCAGGTCCGCCACGCGTTCCTGCGCGG
This sequence comes from Acetobacterales bacterium, assembly GCA_038323655.1. Taxonomy (GTDB): domain Bacteria; phylum Pseudomonadota; class Alphaproteobacteria; order Acetobacterales; family Acetobacteraceae; genus Humitalea. Next base: position 4,137 of record JBBQHE010000239.1, read on the forward strand.
TCTTCGACAGCCGGCGTTCCCGCCTGCCAAACAGCACCAGCGGCACCACCACGATCGGCACCACCACCAACACGATGCCGGCCAGTTTCGGGCTGGTCAGGAACAGCATCACGAAGCCGCCGGTCGCGGTCAGTGTATTGCGAATCCCCATTGAGATCGCCGAGCCGATCAGCGATTGCAGCAGCGCGATATCGGCAGTGAGGCGGGAGAGGATGTCGCCCGTCCGCGCGGTTTCGAAGAATTCCGGCGAAAGGCCGATGATGTGGTCGAAGACCGACCGCCGCAGATCGGCCGCGACGCGCTCGCCCAGCCACGACACCAGATAGAACCGCGCCGCGGTGGCGAAGCCCAGCGCCGCCACGACGCCCGACATGATCAGCGCCGCGCGGTTCAACTGGCCACCGCTGCCCGCGGCGAAGCCGTCGTCGATCAGGAAGCGCAGCCCCTGGCCGAGCGCCAGCACCAGCCCGGCCGCGGACATCAGAGCGACCCCGGCCAGCACGACCCGCCCGGCATAAGGCCGCAGATAGGGCAGGATCAGCCGTAGCGAGGTAACACGGGTGCTGGTCAAGACGTCTCCTTCAGGGCGCATGCCGGTCCAGCAGCGCCGGTGGCAGCGGCATGGGCCGCGCGCCATAGGTCCAGACCAGCCATGCCTGCACATCGCGTCCGGGAAAAGCCTGAGCCAGCAGCGCGCGATAGGCCGCCATCTGGCGCAGGTACAGCGGGGCCACCGCCTCCGCGGTTTCGGGCGGCGGGCGGTTGGTCTTGTAGTCCACGACGATGACGCGATTGGGCGTGATCAGCAGGCGGTCCACCTGACCTGCCAGCAGGCGCCCTCCAACATGGCCGGCAAGCGGGGCTTCGGCCAGGCTGTCGGGGCCGAAAACATCGGCAAGGCCCGGGTGCTCCAGCACGGCCATCGCCTCGGCCAGCACGCCTCTTTGCGTGGCCGGGTCGATGCCCTGGCCGGGCCGGGCGAGCCATGCCCGCGCGGCCTCGGCGCGGGCGGTGAGGGCGTGGTCGGGCAGGTGTTGCAGCAGGGCGTGCACCAGCCGCCCGCGACGAAAACGCTCGCCGCGCGGGTCGGCGGCGCCGTGCGGCGCGGCGGCTGGGGTTTCGTCCTCGCCAGCCAGGCCGGAAGGTGGCAGCGGGCCATCGGCGGCCTCTTCGGCGGCGGGCGTGGCGGCCCAGGCGGGCGGCGCGGTCGGCCGGGTGGTGCGGCCAGCGTGGCGCTCGTCCTTGACTGGCTCGGTCTGCGCCGAGGCCAGGCGCAGCAGCGGCGCCCCCCCCGTGTCGCATCCTGGGCGGTCGAACAGCAGTTCCACGACCCCCGGCAAACGGGCGAAGGCTGCGGCGACCTTGGCGTGCCAATCGGCCACCTTGCTCCGCCCGGACTCCCAGCCGCAGACGATCAGCCTGTCCTCGGCCCGGGTCAGTGCAACATAAAGCAGCCGATTCTCCTCCTCCTCCCGCGCCGCGGTTTCGGTGGCGACCAGGGTGGCGAAGGCGGTGGCGCGCTGGGCATCCCTTGCACGAGGGGCAAACAGCGGCAGCCGCGCTTCCGCCAGGCGTGCCCAGCGCAGGGGTTCGGGCCGGTTGCCCGGGCCGACGTCGGGCAGGATGACGATCGGTGCCTGCAACCCCTTGGCGTTGTGCACCGTCATGATGCGCACGGCGTCGGCCCCGCTTTCCGCCTCGCGCTTCACCATCGCGCCTGCCCCGCGCAGCCGGTGCAGAAAGCCTTGCAGGTCGGGCGGATTGCTGCGCTCGTCGGCCAGGGCTGCGTTCAACAACTCATCCAGCGGATCGGCGGCTTCGGGCCCCAGCCGGGCCAGCAGGCGCGCCCGGCCGCCGCCTTCGGCCAACAGCCCCGCCAGCAGCATATGCGGTGTCGCCTGCGCTGCGCGGGCGGCGATGCCGGCCAGCCAGTCCGCAGCCTCGGCCAAGGGGCCGGTGCCTTGCCGATGCGTCATCAGCGCGGACCACAGGCTGCCCGGGCGGCGGTGGGCCAGGTCGAACAGCGCGCGCTCTGCCAGCCCGACCAACGGCGATGTCAGCACCGTTGCCAGCGACAGGTCATCCTCCGGCAGCAGCAGCGTGTCGCAGAGCGCCAGCAGATCCATCACCGCGATCTGCTCGGTCAGCGCCAGGCGATCCACCCCGCCGACCGGCACGCCCAGCGCCTTCAGGGCCCGGGTCAGTGGGGTCAGGAATGGCA
>JBBQHE010000240.1:0-6335 GCA_038323655.1 Acetobacterales bacterium
GGGCGCGAAGGCATGCCGGGCGATGCCGGCGACGGTCGCCTCGGCCAGCGCCGGGGTGCCGAACAGCAGGTAGCCGTCGCCGCCCTGGAAGGCGGTCTCCTCGCGCAGCTTCAGCCCGGCCCGGTCGAGCGCCATCCGGGCCTGCGGCGGCGATAGATAGGCGAAGCGATCCGCCAGGCTGTCGGGGTGGCCGCCGCGGCCGACGCTCTCGCCATGGGTGTCGAAGAGCACCACCTCGATGCCGTCCAGCTTGTGCCGCCGCAGGAGCTCGACCAGCCGCAGCTTGAGGCGTTCCGCCAGGTAGCTGCCGGCGAGCTGGCCGACGTAGCGGCCGCTGTCGGAATAGCCGAATTGCAGGCACAGCCGGCCGTGGTGGCGCAGGTAGTCGCGGAAATGCGGGCTGCGCAGCGCCTCCTCCAGCACCCGCTCGCCACGGTCCAGCGCTTCGGCGGTTTCGAACAGCGGCGAGATCTCGACCAGGTGCTCGATACCGCAGCGCCGGGCCAGCCACAGTGCCGAGAGCAGCGTGTAGCCGGTCTCGGTCTCGGCCACGAGGAAGCGCACCGGGGTTGCGCCATCCACATGCTTGGTGATCTGCGCGACGGTCATCATCAGCCGCGCGGCGGAAGCCTGTTCACCCAGCAGCGCGCCGAAATCGACCGGCTGGGCCGGACAGTCGGACAGGGCGGCATTCATCTGGACCAGCAGGCGACGCCGCTGGGACGGATCCTCAGGGCTGGCGGTGATGTCCAGCCGCTGGCGGATGGCGTTGTGCAACTGCTGTGCGTTCAGCCGAAAGTGCGTATGCGCGAGGCCCATGCCGTGGCTCAGCAAGCCGGCGCGGGCGATGACCAAGGCGCGGCGGGTGGCGTGATCGGGGGCGGCGGCAATCGCCTCATCGAACAACGGCAGCAGCGGCGCGGGCGTGACCAGTGCCGCATCCCGCCCACCGATCAGCGTGGCAGCGAAGGCCGCGGTATTCGCAGCGTCCGGCTTTTCCGGGCAGGCGGCGACCTGGGAGTCGACGCTCACGATCGCTTCGGCGAGGCGCGCTGACAGCCCCGCTGCGCAGTCACCGGCGGCGCCCGCCTGGCCTTGCAGCCGGGCCAGTTGCGCCCGCTTCACCAGCAGGCGGTAGCGCAGCGAGTCATTCCAGCCGATGTCGGTCCGCCCATCGGTATCGTAGCCGACCCAGGTGGTCATGATGATCGGCCCCGGCGCCAGCGTGTGCCAGCGATCGGGCCAGGTGGCAGCGGCGGCATCCAGCAGCGCTGCCGCGAGGTCATCCAACGCGCCACGGCCGTTGTGAATGGCCAGCATGGCGCGGTCGAATTCATCGGCCAGCGTCGGGGGCTTGGGGCGGTGGACCAGCCCGGTCTGGGGGGCCCCGCCCTCGGCCGCCGCAGCGATGGCGGCGTAGGTTGCGGGCGGATGCGCGAAGACCGGGTGGGCGGTGAAGACGGCGGCGAAGCGGGCGCGCTCGATCAGGCGGCGGTAGGCGGCGAAGGGCACCGGGCTGTCGTCTGGGTCCGGCCGCACCAGCCGGGCCGCCAGCGTGCCCGCCGCCTTGGTATCGACAGGGCCGAGATAGGCATCGACACGGGCGGCACGGTCCGCTGCCGCCGCATCGGCCAGGCGCTGGATCAGCGCCGCCAGCGCAGCCTCGTCCAGCCGCCCATCGTCCATCCGGCGGCTGATCGACAGCGATGTTGCCAGCACCGGATCGCCGAAGGGATCGGCCGAGGCTGCGGCGCGCGCGGCCCGCAGCCCGGCCAGCAGTTCAGCCTCCAGCTCGGCGGTGGCGAGGGCGGGGATCGTGGGGCCAGGGAGGGCATCGGGCATACAAGATGCTGCACCAGCGAAGGCCGCTGGCGGAAGGGCGAAGTGGCGCGCACGACCAGGAAATGATCGCTTGCTGCCACGCTGCTGATCGTGGCGCGAGCAGGCTGGCGGAAATCAGACCAGCGACGAACGGCCGCCGGCGCCGTGCGGCCGGATCAGGCCTGCGGCGCCCAGTCTGCCGCCTTGCCCATGGCGTTGCGCGGCAGTTGGGCGCCGACGTCGATCCGGACCGGACGCTCGGCCGCTGCCAGGTTGTCGCGGCACCAGGCATCCAGCGTGCGGCGTGCCGCGGTTCGTTGCTGCGGCGGGCGCAGCGTGACGAAGGCCCGCAACCGGGGTTCAGGCAGGTCGCTGTCGAGACGCACCAGGGCTTCGGCCACCAGCGGATGATCGGCGAGGCGACGCGCCACCGCCTCGGGGAAGACGTTGATCCCACCGACCTGCACCGCCCGGTCCCGGCGCCCCAACAGGCGCAGGCTGCGCGCGTCACACCAGGCGATGTGGTCCGGCAGGTCATGGGCGATGCCGCTGGCGGCCTCGGTCACGCCATCACCAGGCCCCGCGCGCCATCGCGGCAACAGGACGAAGGGGGCATTGGCCGCGGTGCGCCCGGCAATGCCGCCGGTCTCGCTGGAGCCATAGACCTCGACGACCTCGGCCACCCCGGCGGCTCGCAACGAGGCATGGGTGGCCGCCGGCAGGGCCGCGGTGCTGCTGACCGCACGGATGCCGGCAGGCAGGCTGTCCAGGCCACGCAGCAGGCTCGGCCAGCCGGACGGGAAGCCGACCAGCAGGTCGTCGGCGCGCAAAGCCCGCGCCAGCCGCCCGGGCGAAAGCGCGCGACCGTCGATCACCTCCACCCCCAGCCGGTCAGGCAGCAGCGCCGTGAACAGGCAGCCGTAGATGTGCTGCGCCGGCACGAGTTGCACGATGCGCCGGCGGTCGGCGAAGACCTCGGCCCAATGGTCGGCTTCCATCGCAAGGGTCGCATGCGCATGGGTGCAGCGCCTGGCCTCGCCGGTGCTGCCGGAGGTGCGGAAGGTCAACCCCGTGGTGCCGTCGGCCAGGCCCGCGGCAACAATGCGCGACCAGCCGTCGAGCCGCCGCTCCGCGAGGAGGTAATCCTCCACGCCCGATTCATGCAGCCGGAAGAATTCGTTGACCGCGGCCCCGCAGGCCAGGAGTTCGAGGCTGTCCAGCCCCAGACCATCGGTGCCGAGCGAGAGATCGTCGGGCCAGGCCTCGGCCGGGCCGATGCGTCGCCCGCCCGCGTTCAGCTCCTGCACCAGCAGTCCGCGCAGGATCCGCAGCCGCGCGGGCGCCGAAAACACCACCGCCATGGTCAACCCCGTTCCCGCAAGCCCCGCGCAGCAAAGCGGGCCGGCATGAAGAAAGGCTGAACCGCGCTGCACGCGAAAAAAACCGACGTCATTTACGCCATGTTCAACCGATCGGCGCACATCGGCGTGCGGACACGACGGCAGGTCTGCTTTGCGAGTCTGCCGAGGAGGTCAGGATGGTCTCAATCGCCTGGACATTGTCGGAGCAGCAGGACCCTGCACCGCCGCCGATGCCGGTGGCCCCGGTGCCGCCGGAGCCTGCCGAGCTTATTCTGCGCGTTTCCGGCGCCCAGCCTGTGCGCGCGCATGGCACGTTGATCGTCGAGGCGACGTCCTGGGCGTCGTCCACACAGGCCTGGCACGAGGTCGCGCTCTATCGCACGACGGACGCGGAATGCGCGCTGTCGGTGCGCCTGCGCAAGAAGGCGCCCGGTGAGACGGATGTCTGCCAGGCCGAGATCTTCGTCAGCCTCGAAGATGCTCTGTCCTGGCTGGAGACCTTCGATCCGACCGCCGACCTCACGCCGGATTTCGACGCCTCCGACCGCAGCGTCAGCACGACGGAGATCGCACTCCGCGCCGCGGCCCTGCGCCAGCAGGTCGATGCCGTGAGCCGCCAGTGGCGCGGATTGCTGGGCGATCTTCTCTACCGCTTCGCGCAGCCCGGCTGAGCGCCGCACCGGACCGACCGACCAACCTCAACCCCATCTGAACCCAGGGATTCATCCACATGGAAATGATCAAATTCGGCGCCGAACACGTGGACAACCTCATGGCGCAGGACCCCTCGCGCCTGGACCGCCTGCCCTTCGGCGCCATCCTGCTCGACCGCACCGGCCGGGTGTTGAAATACAACGCCTACGAAAGTGCGCTCGCCTCGCGTCCCGCGCAGGAGGTCATGGGCAAAAACTTCTTCAACGATGTGGCCCCCTGCACCAAGGGGCATCAATTCCAGGGCCGATTCCAGCAGGGCGTCGCGCAGGGCAACGTCAACACGATGTTCGAGTACGCCTTCGACTACAAGATGAACCCGACGAAGGTGCGGGTGCACATGAAGTCCACCTCGCTCGACGAAGGCATCTGGATCTTCATCAAGCGGCTCTGATCAACGAGGAGCGGGCATCATGCCGACGCCAAGGGACGATACGGCCTGGCACCTGCTGCCGCGGCACGGGCTGCGGCCGCTGGGCTTTTCCGGGCGACTGCTGGTGCAGGCAGCGGCGCGCGACCCGGCGCTGCCGGTCTGGAGCGAGGCCGCCGTGTACGAGACCGCCGACAACGGGCTGGTGGCGGTCATTCACCATGCGCTGCGCGAGGCGCCGCTGCTCGATCGTCACTATGCACGGGCCTGCGAGGATGTGGAGGACGTGCTGGCCTTCCTGCATGCGCACGACCCGCTGTGCGACCTTTCGGTCGATGCGCTCTACGCCGCCGCCCCCGACCTGTCAGGGCCCGAGGTGCTGACGGCCGCCGCGGCCTGCGCCCGCCGCCTGCGGCAAACCTGGCGCGACATCCTCGGCACCTGTTTCGGGCCGATACGAGGCACCCCCCCGCAAGTCCCACCCACATTGCAACACGGAGACCAGCCATGAACGTCGTCAATGCCTTCGAACCGCTCGACGAGAGCCCGGCCATGTCCATGGCACCCGAAGCCCGCCCCGCGGTGCGCAGCGCGGGCACGGTCTTCACTCTGCGTAAATCGGGCAGCCGGCCGCTGTCGTTCACCGGGCGCCACCTGGGCTCGGCCAACGGCTACCGGCTGGGCACGCCGTTGTGGCACGAGTTGAACCTGTACCAGACCGAAGAGGGGCACGTGATCGCCGACATACGCGTGTTCAGCAAGGCCGCCGGCGCCCGCGACCAGTTCCATGTGCATGTCGCCGACAGCATCGAGGACGCGCTGCACTTCTTCGAATCCTTCGATGCCCGCCAGGACGTGCAGGCGGAGTTCGATCCCGCCGACCCTCAACTCGCCCCGGCTGAACTGATGGTGCAGGCCGCGATGCTGAAGTACCGTATCGCAGAAGCGGCGTCGCAGTATCGCGCCGTGCTGGCAACCTTCCTGCACGGGCTGACCAGCGCCTGACGCGTCCGCGACCCGCCCAGAAAAAGGCGCCCGAAAGGGCGCCTTTTTTTGTGCGCGCCGGCACGTCACGGAAGGCTCCCGTTAAGATCGATCGGCGACTGTGCTGGCGGGCCGGATCGGCATCGTTGGCTTGGCCAACGGGCTTCCGGCCACGGCCCGACCGTCCCGTCCGACGGCCATGACACTCCAAAACAGGAGGGCGTGAGCCCATGACCATCAACAAGAGCCTGGCATCGTCGTCCCTGGCCGAAGTCATCGATCGCATCCTCGACAAGGGCATCGTGATCGACGCCTTCGTGCGCATCGCGCTGGTCGGCATCGAGCTGATCGCAATCGAAGTGCGCGCGGTCGTGGCCTCGGTCGAGACCTACCTGCGCTACGCCGAAGCGGTTGGCCTGACCAGCGACCCCTCCGCCGCCACGGCCTGAGCCGAGCATGGCCCGGCCGGATCCCCTTCCGGCCGGGCTGTTTTCGCGCAACACCCCCGACCGCGTGAGGAGCGCCGCATGCGCCGCGAACCGTCCGCCCCCAAGGGGGCCAAGCCCGTCGCCGCCGCTCGCGCCGCGCGATCGCAACTGCGGGTCAGCCTGCGCGCCGCACTGAAATCCGGCCGCGAGGCGCGTGTCGCCGAACGGCTCGACGCCACGGCAGAGGCCGCGCACCGCCCACCCCGCTGGCGCCCGAGCCGCGGCGTCGCCGCGCCCAGCCCCGCACCGCTGCCGGAGGCCAGCCTCGTCAACCCGCCGGTGCTGCCTGAGCCTGATGCCGAAGCCTTGGCCTTGACCGAGGCGGCACCCCCGCCCCCGCCGCTGGAGGAATTCGCACCCGAGCCGGTCTTCGCGTCGCTGCCAGCACCCGCCATGACGCCGCCCGAGGAGCCTGGCCCGGCCACCGCGACGGCGGCGCCCCCGGCGGCCGTGCCGGCCGACCCGATCGTCACGCCGGACACGGGGGCCGAGGGCGCGCCCCAGCCCGCCGCCGCCGCGCCCGCCCTTCGCAGCCGGCACATCCCCCGCTGGCACCCGCGCCGCCGCGGCGTCGCCGCGCCCACGGCCACGCCGACGCCC
>JBBQHE010000241.1:0-6225 GCA_038323655.1 Acetobacterales bacterium
GGCGGCAGGTCGCGGGCCTGCTGCTTCTGGCCCTCCTCCTGCTGGCCGGCCCGCTGCGCGCGCAGGACGCCGGCGGCTTCCCCCGCGCGGGGGTGCAGGCGGTGCTGGACACCGCGCTGACGGTCATCATGGAACGCCATGTCGAGGCCGCGACCGCCGCCGACATCGGCCTTTGGACCCTGCGCGGCCTTTCGGTGCTGGACCCGGTGCTGACCGCCGATCGCCAGGGCCCGGCCCTGCGCCTGCTGCGCCGGGGCCAAGTCATAGGCCAACGGCCCTGGCCGCCCGGCGACCAGCCGCCACGCCTCGCCGCCGCCCGCCTGGCCGAAGCCCTGTCGCATCTGGAGGAAGCCGGCTGGAACGCCTCGCTGCCCCTGCGCCAGGCAGGCAGTGACCGAATGCTGGCCAGCGGCTTCGACGAATTGTTCAACCACCTCGACCCCTACAGCCGCTACTGGCCGGCCGAGCAGGCGCGCGCAGCGCGGGAACGGCGGGTCGGCCAGTCCGGCCTGGGCTTGCGACTGGCGGCCGGGCGGGCGGACCAGGTGGTGGTCACGGCGCTGACGCCGTCGGGGCCCGCGGCCGAGGTCGGGCTGCGCGAGGGCGACCGTGTCGTCAGCATCGACGGCGTCGCGGTATCGGCGCGGGACCTGGGCGCCGCCGCGGCGCTGATCGAGGGCGCGGCCGGCACGACCACCGACCTCACCATCCTGCGGGGCGGCCGCCGGCGCACGGTGCTGCTGGTCCGTCGCCTGGTGCCGCCCGAAACGGTGCGGGCCGAAACACGCGACGGGCTTCTTTGGCTGCGGGTCGCGGCGTTTTCCTCGGCAAGCGGCGAACAAGTGGCCGCGGCCCTCACCGAAGCCTTCGCCGGACCCACCCCGCCGCAGGGCGTGGTGCTGGACCTGCGCGGCAACCGCGGCGGGGTGCTGACGCAGGCGGTCGCGATGGCCGACGCCTTCCTCGACGGCGGGGTCATCGCGCGCACCTCGGGCCGCCACCCGGAGGCGGTGCGCGAATGGCCGACCGACCGCGCCGACCTGGCGCAGGGCCGGCCCGTGGTGGTGCTGGTCGATGGCCGCAGCGCCTCGGCGGCCGAGGTCGTGGCGGCGGCGCTGGGCGACCGCGGCCGGGCCGCCATCGTCGGCAGCACGACCCTGGGCAAGGGGCTGATCCAGCTGCTGGTGCCGCTGCCAAACGGGGCGGAGATGTCGATGTCCTGGTCGCGGATCCTGGCGCCCTCAGGCTGGCCGATTCAGGGCCTCGGCGTTATCCCGGCCCTCTGCACCTCGCTGGGGGAGGAGGCGCAGGCGACCCAGTTGGCGACGCTGGCGACCGGCACGGGGCCGCTGGCCCCGGTCCTTGCCAGCCAGCGGAGGCTGCGCGACCCCCTGCCAGCCGCCGAGGCCCTGGCCCTGCGTGGCAACTGCCCGCCCGCCGAAGGCCGCGCGGGGGACGCCGCCGCGGCCCGCGCGCTGATCGCCAACCCCGCGGCGTTCCGGGCCGCGACCCGGCGCTGAGCGTTTTTCGGCAGCAGGGTGGGTTTCCCGGTTGACCCCGGGCGCGGCGCCGCTAGGTTGCGGCCCGCAGTCGCTCCCGTCCCGGGGGCCCTATTCTCATGCGCGGCCTTTCGCGCGAAAAACCGAAAGCCGGACCATGGCCAAGTCGAATACCATCCTAATCAAGCTCGTGAGCACGGCCGACACCGGCTATTTCTACGTGACCAAGAAAAACACCCGGAACATGACCGGCAAGATGGAAATGCGGAAGTACGACCCCGTCGCCCGCAAGCACGTCGCCTTCAAGGAAGCCAAGATCAAGTAACGCCGGCTCAGGTGACGCCGGCGCGGGCCGGGGCGCGGGTTGTTCGCTAGACCAGCCTGCCGTGGGCGGGTGCAACCCAGTCGCTGGTGATGGCTTCTTCGACGCGGTTGCGGCCAAGTTCCTTGGCGCGATACAGCGCCGCATCCGCCACTGCGACCAGCATTTCAGGCGTCGTGCCGGGCTGTGCGCGCGCAACGCCGATGCTGATCGTGATCGCAAGACACGCGCCGGCCGCACTGACCGGTTCGGCAGCAATCACCGCGCGTAGGCGTTCGGCCACCAGTACACTGTCTTCTTCGGGCGGGCTGGCCAGCACCACCAGGAATTCCTCGCCACCCCAGCGCGCCACCACATCCACGGCCCGCACTTGGCCGGCCAGGCGCCGGGCCACTTCCTTCAGCACCTGGTCACCGGCCGGATGGCCATAGGTGTCGTTGACCCGTTTGAACCGATCCACGTCCAGCAGCAGCACCCCGGCCCCGGCGCTGCGCAGCAACCCCTCCATGTGGCGTTGCACGTAGCGACGGTTGCGCAGGCCGGTCAGGCTGTCGGTGACGGCCATCTCCAAGGATTTGTCCAGGTCGGCGCGCAGCCGTTCCTGGAAGCGCTTGCGCCGCACCTGGTTGCGCGCCCGGGCGCGCAGCTCGTTCGCATCGACCGGCCTCAGCACGTTGTCGTTGGCGCCCAGGTCGAAGCCACGCAGCACCGCCTGCTTCTGCCCGGGGTCGGCCAGCAGCACGATCGGCAGGTCGCGTGTCGCGGCTGAAGCCCGCAGGCGCGAGGCGAAGCGCAGCGCCTCGACCTCACCGCCCAGTGACAGCGACAGTACCGCCAGGTCGAAGCCGCCCAGATGCAGCCGGTCCATCGCATCCGGCGGGTCGGCGGTGACCAGCACGTCCAGCCCATCGGCCGCCAGCACCCGGCTCAGGGCCTCGCCCTCGTTGCGGTCCTCGGTCAGGATCAGGGCGCGCGCGCCGGAGATGGATTCATCGGGTCCTTGCGGTTCGGCGAAGCCGAGGCCGCGCGCGGTTTCCGCCCGCAGCCGCCAGGCATCCAGCACCTGCTTCATCCGCAGCAGCGCCCGCAACCGGGCGAACAGCGTCGCGTCATCGACCGGCTTGGAGAGGAAGTCGTCCGCCCCGGCCTCCAGCCCGCGCACCCGTTCCGCGGGATCGACCAGGGCGGTGATCATCACCACCGGCATGTGCGACGTCGCGGGATTGGCCTTCAGCCGGCGGCAGACCTCATAGCCGTCCATCCCCGGCATCATGACGTCGAGCAGAATGACATCGGGCGACCAGGAGGAGGCGAGCGCCAAGGCATCGGGCCCCGAGGTGGCGGTCGCGACCTCGTAGTACTCCGCGTTCAGCTTGGCTCCGAGCAGGCGGACATTGGCGTTGATGTCATCCACCACGAGGACGCGCGCCGTCATCCGCCGTCTCCGGCACGGGGCTGCCGGCACCCCTTCCTGTCGCCAGGGGGATGTCGTAAGCACGGCCCTGTTGCAAGTTCTTGATATGTCATCTTTTTGTCATGGAGAAGCGAATGAGCGACATCACAATGGGGCCACCGCGCTCCGCCGGCAATGTGACCAATGGCATGTTATTCTTCCGGCGCTGGCTGAAGAACCCGCTGCAGATGGGCTCGATCATTCCTTCCAGTCCTTCGCTCTGCCGACGCATTGCAAAACATACCGAGCATGGTCCCGATCGTATCGTGGTGGAATTGGGCGCCGGCACAGGCGTCATTTCCCGCGCGCTGCTCGGCGCCGGTGTGCCACCGGAACGACTCTACGTCATAGAGATCGTTCCCGAGATGGCCGATCATCTGCGAAAGGCCCTTCCTGGCGTAAACGTGATCTGCGGCGACGCCTTCGACCTGCCGCAAGTGCTGCCCGCGGCGCTGCATGGCCGCGTCGGCACGGCGATCTGCGGCATCCCGCTCGTACTGCTGCCGATCGCGCAGCAGCAGCGCTTCGTCACGGCGGTGGAGGCGGTGGCACCGGGCCTCGGCTTCCTGCTGTACACCTACTGCATCACCTCACCGCTGCCGTGGCAGGCGCTCGGCCTCACCGCCCGGCGGGAGGCCTGGACGCCGCGCAACTTCCCCCCCGCCAGCGTCTGGCGGTACCGGCCCGCGATCCCAGGCTGACCGAAGGCAGCCAACTGGGGTCACCTTCGGTCACCGGGCCTGGAACTGGGTGGCGCCGAACATGTTCTCGCGTTCCTGCGCCGACATCGCGCCGCGGCGCTGGTTCTCCGACAGAACCTCGACGCCGCGCTGCACCGCGGGACGGGCGGCGATGGCATCGTGCCAGCGCTTCACCGCGGGGTAATCGGCCAGGTCGATCCCGCGCCGCTCGGGCGTCCGCACCCAGGGGAAGGTCGCGATATCGGCGATGCTGTAATCGGCGCCGGCGAGATACGCGCTCTGCGACAGGCGCTTGTCGAGCACGCGGTGCAGGCGCTTCACCTCCTGGTCGTAACGCGCGATGGCGTAGGGCAGTTTTTCGACCGCGTAGTTCGCGAAGTGATTGTACTGCCCGAACATCGGCCCGACGCCGCCCATCTGGAACATCAGCCATTGCAGGCAGATCAACCGTTCGGCGGGGTCGGCAGGGATCAGCCGCCCGGTCTTTTCGGCCAGGTACATCAGGATGGCACCCGATTCGAACAGCGTCATCGGCTGCCCGCCGGGCCCGTCGGGGTCGATGATCGCGGGGATGCGATGGTTCGGCGTGATCGCCAGGAACTCGGGCTTGAACTGTTCGCCGGCGCCGATGTTCACTGGCACCACCCGATAGGCCAGGCCGAGTTCTTCCAGCGCGATATGCAGCTTGTGGCCGTTCGGGGTCGGCCAGGTGAAGACGTCGATGGTCATGCCAACCTCCATGGAATACCCGGCCGCAAGGGTGGGGGCGCCCAACCCTTGCGGCAAGGCGCCCGTCAGGACAGCGTGGTCAGATCCTGGAACCAGTGCTGAGCCTGGGTATAGCCGCGCACGTTGCGGCCCAGCGCACGCGGGTTAGTGTCATGCGCGACAAACACCAGCAGCGCCTGGTCCACCACCCGTTCGTGCACCCGCGCCATCAGCCGGTCCTGTTCGGCCGCGTCGAAGGAGCGCAGCGCGGCATCGATCAGCGCGTCGGTCTCGGGGTCGCGATAATGGCTCCAGTTCACGCCAGTGGGCGCCACCTGGTTGGAGTGGAAAAACCGGATGAAGGCATAGAGCGGATCGGAGGTGACATAGGCCACGTTATTGGCGGTGATGTTGCCTTGGCGCGCGATCTCGCCGGTCGCCCCCTGGCGCCAGCAGGTGTAGAGGACTTCCAACTCCACCGCCTGGAACTCAACCTCGATCCCGACCTCGCGCCATGCGGCCTGGATGTATTCGTTCATCGGCAGCGACAGCATCTGCCCCGACCCGCCGGTGGCGATCAGGAATTTGGTACGCAAGGGGCGGGCGCGGGAGAAACCTGCCTCGGTGACCAGGCGGCGCGCACGGTCGGGGTCGTGGGTGATGCGGAAGGTCGGGTTGCCGAACCAGGGCGAGGAGGGATCGACCACCCCCACCGCCGGCTTGGCCAGCCCATTCATCAGCGCCACCACATCGTCGCGGTTGATCGCGAGGTTCGCCGCCTGGCGCAGCCGCAGGTCGCGCCAGGGCGAGCCCTCCAACATCGAAAGGTGGTAGTTCCAGACGTGCGGCGTCACGTTTTCCATGATGCGATTGTTGCCGGCGCGCAGCCGCGGCAGCAGATCTGGAGCCGGCGTCTCGATCAGATCGACCTGGCCGGACAGCAGGGCATTGGTGCGCGTCGTCGCTTCCGGCGCGCAGATCAGCACGATCCGGTCGGTCTTTGCCATCCGCGCCGGGTTCCAATAGGTCGGGTTCTTGACCAGTTCGGCGCGTTCGCGGGGCACGAGGCGCGCCAGCCGAAACGGCCCGGTGCCCGAGGGTTCGGAGGCAAAGCGTTCCCACGAGCGGCCGAGCTTTTCGTATTGCGCCGGGGAGGACACCAGGAACCACAACATCTGGTAGGGGAAAATGCTGTCCACGGCCTTTGTCGTGACCTCGACCGTCATCGGGTCGACCTTGCGGTACGAGGCCACCGAGGGCAGTCGCGGCCGCACCTGGGCGGCCTGGCGCTGGTCGAAATGCGGCGCCTGATTGTTCAGGACTTTTTCAAAGTTCCAGATCACTGCATCGGCATCGAAGGCGCTGCCGTCGTGGAAGGTCACGCCCGGGCGGAGCCGGAAGATCCATTTGGTGCGGTCGGCCGGATCGGCTTGCCAGGAGGTCGCGAGGCCGGGGACGAGCTTGCCCGGGCGGTCGGCGACATCCATCTCCCACGCCACCAGCGGGTCGTAGATCGTGTGGCCGGTGAACTGGTAGGCACCG
>JBBQHE010000242.1:0-6041 GCA_038323655.1 Acetobacterales bacterium
AGGCCAATCCGGGCAAGCTGAACTACGGCTCCGCCGGTGCCGGTGGCGCCAACCACATGCTCGGCGTGCTGTTCATGCAGCGCACGGGGGTCGAATTCACGCATGTGCCCTATCGCGGCGCGGCGCCGGCGCTGGCCGACCTGATCGCCGGCAATATCCAGATCGTCTTCGACAGCTACGCCGGTGTCATCAACACGGTCCGCGCCGGGCAGGTCCGGGCGCTGGGGGTGACCAACCCGACCCGCTGGCCGCTCGCGCCCGAATTCCCGACCGTGCAGGAACAGGGTGTCGCCGATTACGACCTGCCCAGTTTTTCGGCCGTCATGGGGCCACGCGGGATTCCCGAACCCATCGTGTTGCGCATGAACGCGGTGATCAACCAGTCGCTGCAGAACCCCGCTCTGGTCGAACGGCTGGCGGGGGTCGGCAACGCACCCTTCCCCAGCACGCCGGCGGAATTCGCGACGCTGATGCGAACGCAGAGGACGCGCTGGCAGGAGCTGGTGCGGGCCACCGGGCTGCAACCGGAATAGCCCCGCCCCATCGCGCATCGGTCGTGGCTCACCATATCCTGCCCGTGCGCGCTCTTCTGCTGATCCTGCTGTTGCTGAGCGCTTGCGCGCCGCGCGAATGGCCTTCCGGCCCCGCGACGGGCACGCCGGCGCTGCTGCCCGATGCGGTCGTTGCGCGCGACACCGCGCGGCTGCCGTTGAAGTCCTGGCTGCCTGAGGGCGAACCGCGGGTCGTGGCGTTGGCGCTGCACGGGCTCAGCGACTACTCGGGCCTGTTCCTGGAAGAAGCGGCAGCGCAACTGACGGCGGGCGGCGTTGCGCTCTATGCCTATGACCAGCGCGGTTTCGGGGCTGCCCCCGGGCGCGGCCTCTGGGCCGGGACCGAAACACTGGTCAACGACGCCCGCGCCACACTGGCGCTGCTGCGCGAACGCCATCCCGGGTTGCCGCTGGTGATCCTGGGCGAGAGCATGGGGGGCGCCATCGCCCTGCTGGCCGGGGAGGGTGCGGCGGACCGCGTGGTGCTCTTTGCCCCGGCGCTCTGGAGCCGGGACGCCATGGGCCCGGGCCTGGCGGGCGCGCTCTGGCTGGTCGCACATACCGTGCCGCGGCTCACGGTCCCGAACAGCGGGCCTGGCTTCACGCCCAGCGACAACACCGAAGCGCTGCGACGGCTGGGGCGCGACCCGCTGGCGCTGCGGGCCATTCCGATCGAAGTGCTCTGGGGGGTGACGAACCTCATGGATACCGCTGTCGGCAGCTTGCCCGACTGTTGCGGGGTGCCGACCCTGGTGCTGCTGGGGGCGAAGGATGACATCGTTCCGCAGCGACCCGTTCGCCATGCCCTGCGCGCGGTGCCACCGGCCGCGCCGCTCACGGTCGGCCGATATGCCAACGGCTATCATCTTCTGCTGCGCGACAGCATCCGCACCGTGGTGCTGGCCGATTTGCTGGCCTGGGTGGACAATCCTTCCGGCGCGCTGCCCTCGGGGGCGGATGAGGTGGGCCAGGCCTGGCTGGCCGGACGACGATAAGAAGGGGACCGGCGTGGAACTGCTGGAAGACATCCGCGACGGCATCGCCGTCTCGACGCTGAACCGCCCGCAGGCGCGCAACGCGATGACCTTTCCGATGTACGAGGGCCTGGCCGCGATGGCCGCCCGGGTCGCGGCGGATGACGCGATCAAGGTCTGGATCATCACCGGCGCGGGGGGCAAGGCCTTTGCCGCGGGGACCGACATCAACCAATTCCGCGCTTTCGCGACGCCCCAGGATGCCTTGGACTACGAGGCACGAATCGACCGTGTGCTGACCGCAATCGAGATGTGCCCCAAGCCCGTGATCGCGGCGATCGCGGGGGCCTGCACGGGGGGTGGGGCCGCGATCGCCGGCGTCTGCGACCTGCGGGTCGGCGCGGCCAATGCCCGGATCGGGATGCCCATCGCGCGCACCCTGGGCAACTGCCTGTCGATGGCGAATTACGCGCGCTTCGCCGCCCTGATCGGCCCGGCACGGCTGACCGAGTTGGTCTTCACCGCGCGGCTGATGGAAGCGCCCGAGGCGCTGGCGGCGGGGTTCCTGACCGAGGTTCTGGACACGCCCGAGGCGCTGGCCGAACGCGCCCGCGTGCTGGCTGCGACCATCGCGGGCCACGCACCGCTGACCCTGCGCGCAACCAAGGAAGCGCTGCGCCGGTTGCGGCAGGCGGCGCATGCCGTACCAGGGGATGACCTGGTGACAATGTGCTTCTGCAGCGACGACTTTGCCGAGGGCGTGCAGGCGTTCCTGGCCAAGCGGCCACCTGTCTGGACAGGGCGGTAGGGGCGGATCGCCCTGGCCGCCGGGGTTCGCCCTTTGTCGCGGATCAGTCGGCGAATTGCCCCGCGGCGAGGATCAGCGGCCGCAACCGGTTGATTTCGCTGGCCAGGAAGCCGGTGTGATAGACCGGGTCCACCTCGGCCTCGGCGGCGACCGTGGTAAGCGTTTCCGCATAGCGCACCCGCAGGCGATCTGCGCGCAGCGCTGCGCGGATCGCCTGGGCGAGGCGCTCCTGCACCTCCGGCGGCGTGCCGCCCGCCGCGTAGAGCCCGTGCCAGGCGGACATCACCAGATCCACCCCGGCCTCCCGCGTGGTCGGCAGATCGAGGCCCGGAATACGCTCGGGCAGCGTGACGGCGTAGCCCTTGATGCGGTTGTCGCGGATGAAGGGCGCCGCCACTGTTGCTTGTTCGCAACTGATGTCCAGGCGGCCGGCCATCATCTCGGTCAGGGCGGGCGCCGAGCCGCGGAAGACGATGGTGGTCACACTCTGCCCCGCCGCATGCTGCAGCAGCATGCCGCAAAGCTGGTTGCCGCCGCCGAGGCCGCTATGGCCGAGGTTCAGCGCATCGCCGCGCTCGCGGATCTGACGCAGATAGCCGGCGAGGTCGGTCGCCGGGAAATCCGGCCGCGCGACCAGGGTCATGCCGGTGTGCGAGACGATGCCGAGCGGTGCGAGCCCGCGTTCGATGTTGAAGGGCAGTTGGCGGTACAGGGTCGCGGCCGCGGCCAGGCCGATATGATGGATCAGCAAGGTGTGCCCATCGGGCCGCGCGGCCGCGACGCGCGCGGCGGCAATGGTGCCGCCTGCGCCGGTCACATTCTCGACCGTCACCGTCTGGCCGAGTTCGCGCGCCATGCCCTCGGCCAGCAGACGCGCGATCATGTCGGTTGGGCCGCCGGCGGCGAAGGGGATCATGATGTTGAGCGGCCGCTGCGGGAAGCTGCCTTGCGCGAGCGCGGGCGTGGCTAGCAGCGGCAGGGCGAAGGTGGCGCGGCGCGTGATCATCGGTATCCCCGGAATTTGCTTGGTCGTTGGTGTTCCGGATAGCCGCCGCCACCGTTTGCGTCACGTCCTTTCTGCGGGCGATGCCGAAAGCTCAGGCATTCCGCCGCAACACCGCCGGGTTCACACAGACATCCGGACTGAGCGTTCCGGCAAAGGTCGCCAGGATGCTCTCGGCGCAGGACATCGCCATGCGCTGCATGCCTTGCGCGGTGCTCGCAGCGGAATGCGGGGTGACCGTCACGTTCGGCAGGTCGAACAGTGGGATGGAAACCGGGACGGGCTCCGTCTCGAACACATCCAGCCCGGCGCATGCCAGGTGCCCACTGGTCAGCGCCGCATAGAGCGCAGCCTCGTCCACCAACGTGCCACGCGCCGTGTTCACAAAGGCGGCCCCCGGCTTCATCGCGGCCAGGAATGGCGCGTTCACCATGCGCCGCGTGGCCTCGCTGGAGGGGACATGGATGGTCACCATGTCAGCCTCGGCCAGACCCGCCTGCAGCGCGGCCACGGGGATGAAGCCGGCGCCCTTGACGGTGTTCTGCGGGATGAAGGGGTCATGTACCAGGACCCGCATGCCGAAGGCCTGGCACAGTCGCGCGACGCGCCCACCGATGCGCCCGAAGCCCAGGACCAGGATGGTGCGACCGGACAGGTCATAGGTCGGCGCCTCGGCCACCTGGCCCCAGCCGCAGGCGCGCAGCCGTGCGTCATAGACACGCGTCTGACGGGCGCAGGACAGCAGCAGCATCAGCGCATGCTCGGCGACAGACTGAGCGTTGGCATCCGGTGTGATGGTCACCGGAATGCCGCGCGCCGTCGCCGCGGGAATATCCACGCTGTCGAAGCCGACGCCGTGGCGCGCGACGATGCGCAACCGGGGGGAAGCGTCCATCACCGCGGCGGTGATCGGTGTCAGCCGCACGGTGATGGCATCTGCCCGCGGCAGGGCCTCGGCCATATTGGCGGCGTCGGGGAACTCGATCACCTCGGTCGTGCAGCCGCCGGCTTGCAACGCCGCCATGGCATCCGGGTGGATCGATCGCAGCATCAGCACATGGGGCATGGCGATTATTCCAGATGCGCCGCGTCGCCGAGCAAGGCGCCGCGGAAACGCGTGGTGAGATAGACGCCGTCGCGCGGCGGCAAGGCGAGCGGTTCGTTCGCCGGGTCGATCTTCACGCTGGCGAAGAAGGGGCCGAGGGCTGTGTGAATCGCGTCCCGCAAGGCAGGCACCTCCGCGGGCTGGGTCACACGGCACAGGTTGGTGAAGCCGGAGGCGCCGGCGATCCCGACCAGGTCGACGCCGAGGCCAGTGTGGGTGACCTGGCCGCCCGTCTCGCCGTAACGTTCGTTATCAAGAACCACGATCGCCAGGTTTTTTGGCGCCTGTACCGCAATGGTGGCGAGCGCGCCCATACCCATCAGCATCTCGCCATCGCCAGTCAGGACCAGAACGCGTCGGTCGGGCTGCGCGAGCGCAAGGCCCAGGCCCATCAGCGCAGCACCGCCCATGGCGCCCCACATCGGGAAGCTGAGCAGATGATCGCCGGCGGCGGTGATATCCCAGGCGGGCGCACCCAGGCCGGCAATGACCAGAAGATCGCCACGATCGGCCAGCAGCGCGGGCACGAGGCTGCGGCGCTGCAACAGGCCGGCGGCCGAAACATCCACCATGGCGCTCACTTCCCGAAGGTCTTGGCGCCCAGAACCCGCTGGCCGATCAGGCAGGCGGTGGCGCGATAGGTGTTGAAGGCAAGGCGCAGCATGGCGTCGGCGACGGGGGCCACATCCTCGGGCGTGTCGGCACGACCGGTTGTGCAGCCCATGGCTTCCAGCACCGTCGGCGTGGCCTGGCCCATGGGAACCTGCCAGGGATTGAACTCGCCAAAATCGCCCCGCATCGTGATGAGCATGGGCACCGGGATCCGACAGGTCGCGGCCAACGACAGCATGTTGATGCAGTTGCCGACCCCCGAGGATTGCATCAGCACCACGCCGCGCTGCCCGCCGAGCCAGGCACCGCCAAGAACGGCGATGCCCTCTTCTTCCGTGGTCAGGGGGATCAGTCGCATGTCGTTGCTGGCGGCGACGCGGCGGATCAACCGGGCGTGGCCGGCGTCGGGCACCACGACGACCTGGCGCACCCGATGCGCTTGCAGAAGCGCGAACAATTGATCGGGCCAATCCTCGGATTCCATGGTTCCCCCAGAGCGATGTTTGCCCGATCCTCCCCCTGCACCAGCATCATGTCCATGGCAGGGGGATCGGCTTGGCTTTCGCGCATAGCATCGGTGGTACGCGTTATGTCTTCGACGACCTGCGCATGCTGATGGCGCGGGCGACGCCTTTCCGCAGTGGTGATGCGTTGGCCGGGATCACGGCCGGCAGCGCCACCGAAAGGGTCGCCGCCCAGCATGCGCTGGCGGACCTGCCGCTGCGGCATTTCCTGCATGAGGCGGTGGTTCCCTACGAGGTCGACGAGGTGACGCGGTTGATCATCGACGGCCACGACCGCGCTGGCTTCGCCCCGGTCGCATCGCTGACCGTGGGTGGCTTTCGCGACTGGCTGCTGGCGGCGGCGCCCGAGGCCCTGGTGCCGCTTCGCCGGGGGCTGACCCCAGAGATGGTCGCCGCGGTCGCAAAAATCATGCGCCTGCAGGATTTGATCGCGGTCGGGGCGAAATGCGGCGTGGTGACGCGCT
>JBBQHE010000243.1:0-5980 GCA_038323655.1 Acetobacterales bacterium
CCGAACTGCTTTGGTGGTCGATGACAGCCGCGTGGTCCGCAAGGCGGCCCGCCGCATGCTGGAAGGCTTCGGCTACAAGGTGACCGAGGCCGAGGACGGCCAGGTCGCGTTGGACGCCTGCCACGCCGCCCCGCTTCCCGAACTGGTGCTGCTGGACTGGAACATGCCGGTGATGGACGGCATCACCTTCCTGCGCCGTGCGCGTGCCGATTTCGGGCCGGAACATCCGCAGATCGTGCTCTGCACGACCGAGGCGGAGATCGACAAGATCATGCAGGCGCTGGAGGCGGGCGCGCAGGAATACATCATGAAGCCCTTCGACGCGGCGATCCTGGGCGGCAAGCTGGTGCAGATCGGCCTCCTGGATGAGGCCGAGGTGCCTGCATGACCCTGCTCGACGCGCCGGTGCGGGCGGGGCCAGCGAGCGCGAATGTCGTGCGCGTGCTGCTTTGCGACGACAGCGCCACGGCGCGCGGTGCGATGGCGCGCGTGCTGCAGACCGATCCCGCGATCGAGGTGGTCGGCCGTGTTGCCGATGGACGAGCGGCGATCGAGGCCGTGGCAAGCCTGGCGCCGCATGTCGTGCTGCTCGACCTGGAAATGCCGGTGATGGACGGCATGACGGCGCTGCCGCTGCTGTTGCGTGCCGCGCCCAGGACAGCGGTGATCGTGGCCAGCGCGCTGACCCAGCGCGGGGCCGCGGCCGCCATGTCGGCGCTGCGCGCCGGGGCGGTCGATTACGTGCCCAAGCCTTCGGCCAGCGCGGGAGGCATGCACGACCCCGCGTTCCGCGAGGAACTGATCGCCAAGGTGAAGGGCTGGGCGCGCATGGGCGCGCGGCGCGCCACGCCGACACCGCCACGGCCGCCCGTTGCCCTGGCCACAGCCTCCGGCGGCGTGCGCCCGCGCGCCATCGGCATCGGCAGCAGTACCGGTGGGCCGCAGGCGCTGGCTGCCCTGGTGCGTCGCCTGACCCCGCCGCCGCGCATTCCCATGCTGCTGGTGCAACACATGCCCGAAGGCTTCACGACCATGCTGGCTGACCACCTCAACCGCCTCGGCGGGCCGCCGACCGCCGAAGCCCGCGACGGCGAACCGCTGCTGCCCGGCCGGCTTTACGTCGCCCCCGGCGACCGCCACCTGCTGGTGGATCGCGATGCGGCGGGGGGGCTGATCGCACGGCTGAACCAGAACCCGCCGGAGAACTTCTGCCGCCCTGCAGTGGACCCGATGCTGCACAGCCTGCTGCGCGCCTGCGACGGGCGGGTGCTGGCGGTGATCCTGACCGGCATGGGCCACGACGGCTTGGCCGGATGCAAGGCGGTGGCCGCTGCCGGCGGCACCGTGCTCGCGCAGGACGAAGCGTCGTCCGTCGTCTGGGGCATGCCGGGGGCGGTGGCCAAGGCGGGGCTCGCCGCGCTGCTGGCGGCGCCCGAGGCCCTGGCCGAAAGGATGCTTGCGCTCTGCGGCGCCGAAGTGCGTGCGGGGGCACGGGTATGAGTGCGACCGCCACCCCGATCGCCATTTCCCCCGACGCCTTCGCGACGATCGCGGGGCTGGTGAAGACCCGCGCCGGCATCGTGCTGACCGCGGACAAAGGCTACATGCTGGATACGCGGCTGGCGATGCTGCTCAAGCGCGACGCGCTGCCCAGCATCAATGCGTTGGCGCAGCGCCTGCGCGGCCCTGGCGCAGAGCCGCTGGTGCGGGAGGTGGTCGAGGCGCTGACCACGAACGAAAGCAGCTTCTTCCGCGACGGCAAGCCTTTTGAGCATGTCGCCCGGATCCTGCCGACGCTGCATGCCACGCGCCCCGCGGGGCAGCGCATCCGCATCTGGTCGGCCGCCTGTAGCACGGGGCAGGAGGCCTATTCCCTTGCGATCCTGCTGACCGAACTGTCGCTGGCCGGCCGGGCCGTGGAAATCTTCGGCACCGACCTGTCGCGTGAGGTGGTAGAACGCGCGCGCGAGGGGCTGTTCACCCGCTTCGAGGTGCAGCGCGGCCTGGCCGCTCAGCGTCTGGTCAAGCATTTCACGCAGGAAGGCATGGCCTGGCGGATCAAGCCGCCGTTGCGCTCGGTCTGTCGGTTCGAGGAGCGCAACCTGCTCGGCGAGCATCGCAGCCTCGGCCAGTTCGACCTGATCTTCTGCCGCAACGTGCTGATCTACTTTGACATGCCGACCAAGGCGCGTGTGCTGGGGGCGTTGGCGGCGCAGCTGGCACCCGATGGCGCGCTGTATCTGGGCGGGGCCGAGACTGTGATGGGCCTGACCGACCGGCTGGTGCCGCTGCCTGGTGAGCGTGGCGTCTATGGCCCGGTCAAGGCGAACTGAAGCGCTGGGGGGCGGCGGACCGCCCCCCGACGCCTTAGGCAGCGACGCGGTTTTCGCCCCGACCCACGGCCAGGCGAGCGCCGTGGCTGGCGGGATCACGCAGCACATAGCCGCGGCCCCAGACCGTGCCGATCAGGTCGGCGGCGCCGGCCTGGGCCAGCTTCTTCCGCAGCTTGCAGATGAAGACGTCGATGATCTTCACCTCGGGCTCGTCCATCCCGCCGTAGAGGTGGTTCAGGAAGGCTTCCTTGGTCAGCACGATCCCGCGGCGCAGGGTCAGCAGTTCCAGGATGGCGTATTCCTTGCCGGTCAGGTGGACCGCGCGGCCTTCGACCGTGACGTCATGGGCCGACAGGTCGAGGCTGAGCTTGCCGACCGTCAGGGTCGGGCGGCTGAAGCCCTTGGTGCGGCGGACGATCGCCTGGATCCGGGCGACCAGCTCCTGCGGATCGAAGGGCTTGACGATGAAGTCATCGGCGCCGAGGCCGAGGCCCTTTACCTTCGCGCCGGGCTTGCCGGTCCCCGAGAGGATCAGCACCGGGGTTTCGACCCGGGCGGCGCGCAGGCGGCGGACCACCTCATACCCCTCCATGTCGGGCAGACCGAGGTCCAGCACGATCATGTCGTAGTCGTAGAGCTTGGCGAGCTCCAAGGCTTCCTCACCGGTGTCGGCCGTGTCCACCATCATGGACGCCTGCTTGAGCATCATTGTGACGCCGCGCAGGGTGGTGAGATCATCTTCGCAAAACAGGACGCGCATTTTTTTTGGCTCCACACGCTATGCGAGTAAGACCTACCACTTCTGCGTGTGTCGTCCAGCGCTTTTTCACGGTTTGTTCGTATCAAGAAAAGGACAATGAGCCTGTATTTAGTTAATACGAAGGAAAACCTCATGTTCCTGGCCGAACGCGTCATGTCAGCCGGTGCCGCCATCGGTCGCATACAACCATTGGGACGCATCGGAAAATTAGATAACATCACGGGAATGTCATTGCGCGTCGTCAAGTTCGAACCGGCCCTTCCACTGGGCAGTCGGATTGTTTTTGATGCAGGGCCCATGGCCGAGGTCGTCGGCTTTTCGGAGGACGCGGCGGAAGCCGTCGCCTTCGGTCCGCTGGAGGGGCTATCCCCGGGTGCGATCGCCCGGCTGCTGGCAGCCCCGGGCCTTGCGGTCTCCGACGCCTGGCTCAGTCGGGTGCTCGACCCGCTGGGAAATCCGCTTGATGGCAGGCCGGCCCCGCCGCCCGGGCCCCGCATCCGTTCCACCCGCACAGCCGCACCGCCCGCCGGCACCCGCGGCCGGCTGGGGCCGCGGATTGACCTGGGTGTCCGCGCGCTCGACCTCTTTGCCCCGATACGCGAAGGCCAGCGCCTGGGCCTGTTCGCGGCCTCGGGCGTCGGCAAGTCCACCCTGCTGTCCATGCTTGCGGCCAGCGCGCCCGATGTCGTGGTCTTTGGCCTGGTCGGCGAACGCGGGCGCGAGCTGCGCGAATTCATCGAGGACGACCTGGGGCCGGAAGCCCTGGCGCGTGCCGTGATTGTCTGTGCGACCTCCGACACCGCGCCGGCGATGCGGCGCGAAGCCGCCTTCGCCGCCATGACCGTCGCTGAGCATTTCCGCGACCAGGGGCGCCGCGTGCTGTTGATGTTGGACAGCGTGACCCGCTTCGCCATGGCGCAGCGGGAAATCGGCCTGGCCGCCGGCGAGCCCCCCGCGACCCGCGGCCACCCACCCTCTGTCTTCGCCGAACTGCCGCGCCTGCTGGAACGCGCGGGGCCGGGGCCGCAGGGCTGCGCCGGGTCGATCACCGGCCTGTTCACCGTGCTGGTGGAGGGCGATGACCATGACGAACCCATCGCCGATGCGGTGCGTGGCATCCTTGATGGCCATGTCGTGCTGGACCGCCGCATCGGCGAAGCCGGGCGCTACCCCGCGATCGACGTATTGCGCAGCCTGTCGCGCACCGCACCCGGCTGCCTGCCGACGGCCGATCGGCCAGTGATCGCCCAGGCGCGAGCGGTGCTGGCGTTGGCTGCGGAGATGACCGACCTCGTGCGGCTCGGCGCCTGGCGGCCCGGGGCGGACCCCGCCGCCGACCGCGCCCTGCGCCTGGCGCCGCGGATCGAAGCCGTGCTGCGCCAAGACCGCGACGAACGCCCGACGGCGGCGGAGGCCATCGCCGCCCTGGCGGATGCGCTGGACGACGAAGCCCATGGCGCGTGACCCGCTGCCGCTGATGGCCAGGCTGCGCCGGCTGGAAGTCGCCTCGGCCCAGGCAGCCCTGGCCGAGGCGCGGTTGCGGGAGGCGGATGCAACGGCCCGTGCGGCGGGGGCGGCGGCGACGCTGACGGCCGAGCAATGCGACACGCTTGGCGCCGACTACGCCGCCTGGCTGCCGCGCGGCATCGCCGCCCGGGATGCGGCGCTGCGCGACGCCACCCATGCCGAGTCCCGCGCCGCCGCCGCCCTGGCCGCCCTGGTCGGCGCCCGCACCGCCGAACGCAGCGTGGAACGCCTGGCCGAAACCCGCGCCGAGGCCGCCCGCCGAGATGGCTTGCGGCGTGCGGCGATCCGGCTGGAGGAAGCCTATTCCGCCAGCACGCCGCGCCGGACCTGATCGAGTTCGATCGATTCGAACAGCGCGCGGAAATTGCCCTCGCCAAACCCCTCGTCGCCCTTGCGCTGGATGAGTTCGAAGAAAATCGGGCCGATCACCGTTTCCGTGAAAATCTGCAGCAGCCGCCCACCGCTGGGCGAACCATCCATCAAGATGTTCTGGGCCTGCAGCCTGGCGATATCCTCGCCCGTATCGGGCAGGCGCTGGGGCAGCAGTTCGTAGTAGGTCGCGGGCGTGGTCAGGAAGGTGACGCCACCCGCCGCCATGCCATCGACGCTGGCATGGATGTCGGTCGTGCCCATGGCGATGTGCTGGATGCCTTCGCCATTGTAGACGCGCAGAAACTCCTCGATCTGGCTCTTGTCGTCGCTGCTTTCGTTGATCGGGATGCGGATCTGACCGCAGGGGCTGGTCAGTGCCTTGGACTTCAGGCCTGTGAGCTTGCCCTCGATGTCAAAGTAGCGGATCTCGCGAAAGTTGAAGAGCTTTTCGTAGAAGCCGGACCAGGCATCCATGCGGCCGCGATGGACGTTGTGGGTCAGGTGGTCGATCACCGTCAGCCCGTTGCCGGCGGGGTGGGTTTCGGTGCCGCCGATCCAGCGGAAATCGACGTCCCAGATGCTGCCGCGGTCGCCGTAGCGATCGACGAAATAGATCAGGCTGCCGCCGATGCCCTCGATGGCGGGGATGTTCAGCTCCATCGGCCCGACGCGGCCATGGAAGGGCCGGGCGCCCAGCTGCACGGCACGCGCGAAGGCGGCGGCCGCATCGGCGACCCGGAAGGCCATGGCGCAGGCGCTGGGCCCGTGCACCCGGCCGAAACCCTGGGCGAAGCTCTCCGGCTCCGCATTGAGGATGAAATTGACCTGGCCCTGCCGCCACAGGCTGACCCGCTTGGAGCGGTGCGTGGCCACCTGCACGAAGCCCAGCCGGGCGAACACCGCCTCCAGCTCGCCCAGATCGGGCCCAGTGAATTCGACGAATTCGAAGCCGTCCGTCCCCATCGGGTTTTCGTCCGAGATGACGCCG
>JBBQHE010000244.1:0-5961 GCA_038323655.1 Acetobacterales bacterium
CTTGATACAGGGTGCGCCCTCGATGCCCCTCCCTCGCCTTGGGCAATGTATCGATGTGGGTCCAGGGGCGTCAGGCTCCTGGTGGGGGGAGTTTGAGGGGGGGCAAAGCCCCTCTCAAAGTGCCACCCCACCCCAAAACCGGAGACAGACACACCGTGGCCGACATCATCATCGACATTGCCGGGGAGACCTTTGCCGCCCGTTTCGAGACTGTGGCGGCGCCCAAGACGGTGGCGCGGTTTCGTGGGTTGTTGCCGTTCAGCGACCGGATCATTCACGTGCGTTGGTCGGGCGAGGCGTGCTGGATTCCGATGGGTGAGCGCGATTTGGGCCTGGGGTTCGAGAATGCGACCAGCCATCCGGCGCCTGGCCAGGTGATCGTGTATCCGGGCGGCGTGTCGGAAACGGAGATCCTGATGGCTTATGGTCCCTGCTGTTTTTCCAGCAAGGCCGGGCAATTGGCGGGCAATCACTTCCTGACCATCACCGAGAAGCTGGATCGCCTGGGCGACCTGGGCCGCGCAGTGCTGTGGGAAGGCGCCAAGCCCATCACCTTCCGCGCCGGTTGATGGCCTTGGCATGAGGCTTGCGTAACCTTCGGGGTCAGGCTGATCCCGGAGAGTCTCATGCGTCGTCGCCCGTTTCTTGCTGCCAGCCTGCTGGCCCCCTTGGCAGCGCCTCGGCTGGTCTCGGCCCAGGGATCCTGGCCGCAGCGGCCGGTGCGGATCATCAACCCCTATGCGCCCGGCGGCACATCGGATGTGATCGTGCGATTGTTGGCGCCGATGATGGAGCGGGCTTTTGGCCAGCCTTTCATCATCGAGAATCGCCCAGGTGCCGGTGGCGCGGTGGGCACTGCGGCGGCGGCGGTGGCCGCTGCCGATGGCTATACGCTGCTGGTGACCAACACCGGCCCGCTGGCGGTGTCGCCCGCCTTGACCCCGCCGCCGGCCTACAATGCGCAGCGTAGCTTCAGCTACATCACGATGTTTGGCGGCGCGCCGATCCTGTGCGCGGTCAAGGGCGATGGGCCCATCCGCAACATGGCCGACTACAAGGCCGCGGCGGCGGTGCGACCGGAGGCGGTGAGCTTCGGCTCCTCCGGCGTCGGCTCGGTCGGGCACTTGGCCGGGTTGTTGTGGTCGCGTGAGGCCGGGGTGGAGTTGCTGCACGTGCCCTTCCGCGGGGCGGCGGATGCCGAACAAGCGGTCCTGGGCGGCAGCACGACGTCGCTGTGGAACACGGTCGGCGCGCATGTCGGCGGGGTGCAGGGCAACAGCATCCGCGGCATCGCCGTGACCAGCGAAACCCGCGTCGGCGCCACGCCGAACGTGCCGACAGTGGCGGAGGCAGGATTCCCCGGCTCGGTCGCCTCCAACTGGTTCCTGCTGGCGGGGCCGGCGAACCTGCCGACCGAAATCGTCGGCCGCCTGCGCGCCATGCTGGCCGCGGCGATGGCCGAGGCCGCGGTGCGCGAACGCTGGGTGAACCTCGGCCTGGTGTCCCTGGGCGACCCGAGCCCCGCCGAAATCGCGGGCTTCGTCGCAACCGAAGCCGCACGCTGGACGCCCGTGGTGCGCGCCTCAGGCGCCACGGGCTGACGCCTGGGCGGGCTGCTGAACCAGGGCCAGTCCTGCGGGGGCGGTTCCCTGGAAGGGGCTTTGCCCCCTCCAGACCTCCCCCAGCAGGAGGCCGTGCCCCCTGCACCCGCCGTTGTTGTTGCCCAAGGCGAGGGAGGGGCATCGATGGGCGTGCCTGTGGTCAGAGGCGCGCCATGCCCCTCCCTCCCCTTGGGCAATTCTACGACGTGGGTCCAGGGGCCTCAGGCTCCTGGTGGGGGGAGTTTGAGGGGGGCGAAGCCCCCTCTCAAAGAGCACGCCCCCCAGGACTGGCCCGTTTCCACCCGCCCGCCGGGGGTGCACATCGCCGCGCCCGCCCTGTAGAACCGGGGCATGAAGCCTTTTTACATCACGACGCCGATCTACTACGTCAACGACAAGCCGCACATCGGCCATGCCTATACGAGTCTCGCCGCCGATGTGATCGCGCGTTGGAAGCGGATGCAGGGCAGGGAGGTCTTCTTCCTGACCGGCACCGACGAGCACGGCCAGAAGGTAGAAAAGGCCGCCCAGGATGCGGGGCAGGACCCGCAGGCGTTTACGGATCGGGTCAGCACCTCATTCCGGGATCTGGCGGCTGCGATGGGGTTTTCCAACGACGGCTTCATCCGCACCACAGAGCCCCGGCACTACGCATCCTGCCAGGCGCTGTGGCTGCGGCTGGTCGAGGCGGGGCAGATCTACAAGGGCGAATACGCCGGCTGGTATGCGGTGCGGGACGAGGCGTTCTACGGCCCCGACGAGTTGGTGGAGCGCGACGGCCAAAAGTTCGCCCCCAGTGGTGCGCCGGTGGAATGGGTCAGCGAGCCGTCCTGGTTCTTCCGCCTGTCGGCCTGGCAGGAGCCCTTGCTGGCTTTGTTCGAGGCGAACCCCGAGATGATCGCCCCGGCCAGCCGCCGCAATGAGGTGATGGCCTTTGTGAAGGCCGGGCTGCAGGACCTGTCGATCAGCCGCGCGTCGTTTCGCTGGGGCGTGCCGGTGCCGGGCGACGAGGCGCATGTGATGTATGTCTGGATCGATGCGCTGACCAACTACATCACCGCCTTGGGCTACCCGCAGACCGAGGGAGCCGATTGGCGCTTCTGGCCGGCCGACCTGCAGATGGTCGGCAAGGATATCCTGCGGTTTCACACGATCTATTGGCCGGCGATGCTGATGGCCGCGGGGCTGGCGCCACCCAAACGCGTCTTCGCCCATGGCTGGTGGACGAATGAGGGGCAGAAGATCAGCAAGTCGCTGGGCAATGTCATCGACCCCATCGCCCTGGTCGCGGATTTTGGCCTGGATCCGGTGCGGTACTTTTTGCTGCGCGAGGTGCCCTTCGGGCAGGACGGGGATTTTTCGCGCCGGTCGCTGACCCATCGGCTGAACGGGGAATTGGCCGATGTGCTGGGCAATCTCGCCAACCGGACGCTGTCGCTGATCCAGCGCAACTGCAGCGGGCTGCTGCCCGATGGGGCGGTCGCGGCCGAGGATGCGGCGATACTGGAAGCGCTGCCGGGGCTGCCGGAGGCGATGGATGGCTTTCTGGACCGGCAGGAGTTCCAACTCGGCCTAGAGGAGGTGTTCCGGCACATCCGTGCGGCCAATGGCTACATCACCGTGATGGCCCCCTGGTCGCTGAAGAAGACCGATTTTGTGCGGATGGAGGCGGTGCTGCGGCACCTGCACACCGCCCTGCGGGCCTATGCCACGGTGCTGACGCCCTTCATGCCGGAGACGATGGGCAAGTTGCTCGCGCAGCTGGGCGTGCCGGAAGCCGACCAGGGCCTGGCGGGCTTGGCCGTGCCACTGCCTGGCGGCACGGCGCTGCCGCCGCCTTCGCCGCTGTTCCAGAAGGTGGAGCTGGCCGCTTGACCGGCCTGACCGACAGCCATTGCCATCTGGATTACTTTTCGGAAGAAGAGATCGGCGGCGTGATCGACCGCGCGACCGAGGCCGGCGTGGAGCGCCTGGTCACGATCGGGGTGCGGATGGGGCAGGGGGCCATCGTTCGCGCCAATGCCGAACGTTTTTCGAACGTCTGGGGCACGGTGGGGGTGCATCCGCACAATGCGGGCGAAGACCCGATGCCGAGCGTGGAAGAAATCGTCGCACTCGCCGACCACCCAAAAATCATCGGGATCGGGGAAAGCGGGCTCGACTATTTCTACGACAAGGCGCCGCGCGAGGTGCAGCAGGAAGGCTTCCGGCGGCATATCCGGGCGGCGCGGTCGGCCGGGCTGCCGCTGTGTATCCACGCCCGCCAGGCCGACGAGGATATCGCCCGCATACTGGCCGAGGAGCGCCAGGATGGGGATTTTGCCTTCCTGCTGCACTGCTTCAGCAGTGGCGAGGAACTGGCGGAAAAGGCTGTAGAGATGGGGGGGTATATCTCCTTCTCCGGCATCTTGACCTTTCCCAAGTCGGAGAATTTTAGAACCCTGGCGGCAAGGCTCCCGCGGGATCGCCTGCTGGTGGAGACGGATGCGCCGTACCTCGCGCCCGTGCCGTATCGCGGCAAGCGCTGCGAACCGGCGCATGTGGCCAAGACGGCAGCGGTGCTGGCGGGGGCCTTGGGAATGGGCGTGGCCGAGGTCGCGGCGTTGACCACGGAAAACTTCCTGCGTCTGTTCAAGAAAGCAGCGTAGAGCATTGGTTAAAGTGACGATTCTTGGCTGTGGTGGATCAGGCGGCGTGCCGCTGATCGGCGACCACTGGGGCGCCTGCGACCCGGCCGAACCGCGTAACCAGCGCCTGCGCAGTTCCATCCTGATCGAGGGCGCCGGGCGGTTGCTGGTGGATGCCGGGCCGGACCTGCGGGCGCAGATGCTGTTCAATGATATCAGCGCCTTCGACGCCGTTCTTTTCACGCACAGCCATGCCGACCACATCATGGGGGTGGATGAACTACGCGCCGTGAACCGGGCCACAGGGGCGCCATTGCCGGTCTTTGCCATGGGGGCGACCCTGGACGATCTGCAACGGCGCTTCGACTACGCCTTCCTGCCGCCTGTTCCGCATGGCTTTTTTCGGCCCTGCCTGGTGCCGAACCTGGTCGCGGCCGGCACCGAGGTCACACTGGCCGGCATGCCGGTCAGGCTCTTCGCCCAGGACCACCAGGTGATGGAAACCCTCGGCCTGCGGACCGGTGGCTTTGCCTATAGCACCGACGTCGTGCGGCTGCCGGAAGCGAGCCTGGCGGCGCTGGCCGGCATCGACACCTGGGTGGTCGATTGCTTCCAGCGCGGCCCGCATCCTGTCCATGCGGGGCTGGAGGCGGTGCTGGCCTGGGTGGAGCGCCTGCAGCCGCGCCGCACGATCCTGACCCATATGAGCCAGGACATGGATTGGGCCTGGATGGCGGCCAACCTGCCGACAGGGATCGAGGCAGGGTTCGATGGGATGGTCATCGAGGCCTGATCTATTTTCCATAATATACATTATGCGGTGTTTTCATGACCCAACAACCAGCCCCCGCCGCCGCCCTCATCGCCCTTCTCGACATCATGGCCCGCCTACGCGCGCCCGGTGGCTGCCCCTGGGACCGCGTGCAGGACTTCGCCTCGATCGCGCCCTACACGGTCGAAGAAGCGCATGAGGTCGCGGACGCCATCGCCCGGGACGATCGCGCGGCCTTGCTCGACGAACTCGGCGACCTGCTGCTCCAGGTCGTCTACCACGCGCGCATGGCCGAGGAACTTGGCTGGTTCGGCTTCACCGACGTGGCGCAAACCATCTGCGACAAGATGATCCGCCGCCACCCCCATGTCTTCGGCACCGACGCCGGGCCTGGCTGGGACGCGATCAAGGCAGCCGAACGCGTATCCCGCGCCGAAACCGGCACGCTGGCCGGCATCCCGCTCGCCCTGCCCGCCCTGACCCGGGCCGACAAACTCACCAGGCGCGCCGCCCGCGTCGGCTTCGACTGGCCGGACGCCGCCGCCGTGCTGGACAAACTCGACGAAGAAACCGCCGAACTCCGCGCCGAACTGCCCGCTGCCGACCCGGCCCGCCTGGCCGATGAAGTGGGCGACATGCTCTTCGTCCTGGCCAACCTCGCCCGAAAACTCGGCCTCGACCCGGAAGCCAGCCTGCGCGGCGCCAATGACAAGTTCGCGCGACGCTTCAACACCGTCGAGCAAACCCTCGCCCAGAAAGGAAAATCACCCGCCGACAGCAGCCTGACCGAGATGGAGGAAGCCTGGGCCGCGGCCAAGCGACGCGAGCGTGGGGCGGCGCCTTGAGAGGGGCTTTGCCCCCCTCACACTCCCCCCACCAGGAGCCTGAGGCCCCTGGACCCACTTGGTACATTGCCCAAGGCGCGGGAGGGGCGTCGAAGGGCGTGCCCTTGATCAAGGGC
>JBBQHE010000245.1:0-5916 GCA_038323655.1 Acetobacterales bacterium
GAGGGGCCCAAAGGGCGTGCCCGTGGACAAGAGCGGTCCGGGCCCCTCCCTTGGCCTGGCCAAATATGCGGCGGGTCCAGGGGACACGGTCCCCTGGTGGGGGAGGTCTGGAGGGGGCAAAGCCCTCTCCAGGGCGCCACCCCCCCTGAACAACCACCACCTGCGATGGGCGGCTGCGTCGTCATGGTCTAGGGTCGCTGCATGACGCGCACGACCTTGTGGGGGCTGGTGATCGGCCTCCTGGCCTCGGCCATTTGGGGCGGGCATGCGACCTTCGCGCGGATCGCGATGGCGACGCCGGCGGTCGGGGTGGCGTTGAACCCGCTGGACCTTCTGTTCTGCCGCTATGCGCCTTCGGCCTTGCTGCTGGCGCCCTTGGCCTGGCGGCATCGGGAGGTGCTGCGGGCCTTGGGCTTGCGGCGGATGTTGTTGCTGACGCTGACGGGGGGGGCGCCGAACCTGGCCTTGTTCGTGGTCGCCATGCAGTGGGCGCCGGCCAGCCACGGGGCCACGATTGCGCCGATGACCGTGCCGATCGCCGGGGCCTTGCTGGCGATCCCGTTGTTGCGGGAGTGGCCGAGTGCGGGGCGCACGGCGGCTTTGGCGACCATGGCGCTCGGCGTTCTGCTGATCGGCTGGGATGGTGTCGCGGGGCCTTATCCGGGGGCGTGGAAGGGCGATCTGCTTCTGGTGCTGGCGGGCGGCACCTGGGGGGTGTTTTCGCTGCTGCTGCGGCGCTGGCAGATCCCGGCGGTGCCCTCCACGGCGATCATCGCCATCGTCTCGGCCTGCCTCGTGGTGCCGATCTGGCTGGTGGTGCGGGGGCCGGTCGCCTTGGATCTGCCGGCGGGGCCATTCGCGATCCAGCTGCT
Source organism: Acetobacterales bacterium (assembly GCA_038323655.1). Taxonomy (GTDB): domain Bacteria; phylum Pseudomonadota; class Alphaproteobacteria; order Acetobacterales; family Acetobacteraceae; genus Humitalea. The sequence continues at coordinate 873 of JBBQHE010000245.1, forward strand.
CGGGCAGGGCTTGGTGCTGGGGCTGGCGGCGATGTTCATGTTCAGCCGCTCGGTGGAGCTGCTGGGGGCCACGCGGGCGTCCAGCCTGTCGGTCATGGTGCCGGTGACGGGGCTGGCCGCGGCGGCCTGGTTGCTGGACGAGCCCTTGTCGGGGTTGAAGTTGCTGGGCGCGGGGCTGGCGATCTGCGGGATGTTGGCGGCGGTGCTGTTCACCGGCCGACGGGGCTGATCCCGGTCTGCACAGAAATTGCATGACTGCGGCGTCACGTCTTGGAAGGTTTTGCCCCGTGCTCTCCCGCCGCGCCGCACTTGCCCTGACTGCCTTGCCGCTCGCCCCCGCCTTGGCCAGGCCCGCCCTGGCCCAGGGCGCCTGGCCCGCGGCCCGGCCCATCGAGGTCTTCGTGGGCTTTTCCCCGGGCGGTGGCGTCGATGTCATGGCGCGCGCCGTGGCGCCCTTCCTGACCGCGATCTTGCCAGGGGCGCGCATCGTGATCGTCAATCGGCCCGGTGCGGGCGGGCAATTGGGGCATGAGGCCGCGGCGAGTGCGGCGGCCGACGGCTATGCGCTCGGTGCCACCACCATGCCCGGGCTCGTCTCCCACCCCATCGAACGGCCGGTGCGCTATCGCCTGGCCGACCTCACCTTTCTGGCGAATGTCGTGGACGACCCCTGCGCGCTGTTCGTGCGGCCGGAAAGCCCGCTGCGGACCCTGGCCGATGTGGTGCGCGAGGGCCGCGCCCGGCCCGAAATCCTGACCTATGGCCTGACCGGCATCGGCAGCGACGACCACCTCACCATGTTCCGGCTGGAGGCGCTGACCGGCGCGCGGCTGACCCCCGTGCCCTTTCCGGGCATCGGCCAGATGCTGCCGCAGGTGTTGTCCGGCCAGGTCGAGATCGCGGCGATGAATGTCAGCGAGGCCCTGCCCTTCCTGCGTGAGGGGCGGCTGCGCGGCCTGGCCCAGGCGGGCCCCACGCGCTGGGCGGACATGCCGGAGCTGGCCACCTATCGCGAACAGGGTTTTGACGTCATCGGCAGCGCCAGCCGCGGTTTCGTGGCCCCGGCCGGGCTGCCGCAGGAGATCACCGCCCGCCTGGTCGCCGCCTATCGCATCATGCTGGCCGACCCCGCCTTCCAGGCCGAGGCCGCGCGCCTGTCCATGCCGCTGCGCCCGGTGCTGGGCGAGGCCTACCGTGCGCTGGCAATGGAGACGGATGCGGAGTTGCGCGCGCTTTGGGCGACCAGGCGCTGGACCCAGGGGTGATGCGGGCAGGATCATGGCCTATCTCAGCGACATGACCGACCGGATCGCCTTTACCCTCAACGGCCAGCCGCGCGCCTTGCCGGCCGCGACCTCGCCCAGCATGAGCCTTCTCGACTGGCTGCGCGGCCCCGCCGGGCTGACCGGCACCAAGGAAGGCTGCGCCGAGGGTGACTGCGGCGCCTGCACCGTGGTGCTGGAGGAAGCCTCCGGCGCCCGCGTGCCGGTCAATGCCTGCCTGACGCTGCTGGGCCAGGTGCATGGCCGCGCGATCCGCACCGTCGAGGGGCTGGGGCCGGCGCATCCCGTGGCCCGCATCCTGGCCGAGCATGACGGCACGCAATGCGGCTTCTGCACCCCTGGCATCGTGATGGCGGCCTGGGCGGCGCTGCCGGGGGGCGGCGATCCGCATGAGGCGCTGGCGGGCAACCTGTGCCGCTGCACCGGCTATCGCCCGATCACCGAGGCCATGGCAGCCATGGCCGGCCTGCTGCCCGAAGCGGCGCCGGCCGAGGCTTCGCCAGGGCCTGGGCATTTTGCCGCCCCCGGTCAGGATTTTTGGCTGCCGGGCTCGCTTGCGGACTTGCTCTCCCTGCGGGCAGAACACCCGGGCGCCTGGTTGCTGGCGGGCGGCACCGACCTTGGCCTGCGCGTCGCCGACCACCGGGAAAAGCCGCCCGCGGTCATCTGCCTGCTGGCCGTGCCCGAGCTGCAGGCGATGACGGTGACCGAGGCCGCGATCAGCCTTGGCGCCGCCGTGCCCTATCACCGGCTGCTGGCGGCCTTGCGGGGGCTGCCGGCCGATGATGCGCTGGCCGCGCCGTTCATCCGGCTGCTGGCGCGGTTGGGCAGCGCGCAGATACGCGGCCTCGGCACGGTTGGCGGCAATCTCGGCACCGCCTCGCCCATCGGGGATGCCCTGCCGGCGTTGGTGGCGCTGGGGGCCGAGGTGACGCTGGCCTCGCTGCGGGGTGAGCGAAGCCTGCCGGTCGAGGCCTTCCTGACCGGCTACCGCACCACGGCCCTGGCGCCGGATGAGGTCGTGCTGCGGATCGCCATCCCCCGCCCGCCAGGCGGCGCGCGGGTGGCGATGGAAAAACTCTCCCGCCGGCATGACCAGGACATCACGGCGGTCGGCATGGCGGCGGTGGTCGAACGGCGGGATGGGATGGTCACCGCGGCGCGGATCGCCTTCGGCGGCGTCGGCCCGACCATCCTGCGCGCGCGCTCGGCCGAGGCGGCGCTGGCGGGCGCGCCCTGGTCGCTGGCGACGGTGCAGGCGGCCGCCGCCGTCGTGGCCAGCGACATCGCCCCGATGGATGATTTCCGCGGCAGCGCAGATTGGCGCCGCCAGGCCGCCGCGGGGCTGTTGGAACGGCTGTGGTGGCGCGACCAGCGCCAGGATGTGGAACCCCAAGACCTGGAAACCCTGGCCGTGGAGACCGTCTGATGCCGCCCGATACGGCCATCCGGGAGACTGGCATGGGCGCCGCCCTGCGCCACGACAGCGCCATGCGCCACACGACGGGTGAGGCCCGCTTCCTCGACGACCTGCCCGAACCGCCGGGGCTGCTGCATGCGGCGCTGGTCCTGAGCCCCGTCGCCCATGGCCGCATCACCGCGCTGGATTTTTCCCCCGCGCGCGCGGTGTCAGGAGTGGTCGGGGTGTTTGGCCCGGGCGAGATTCCTGGCGCCAATGACGTCTCGCCCAGCGGGCGCGCGGTGGAACCTCTTTTCGCCACCGACCGCGCCGAACACTGGGGCCAGGCGCTGGCGCTGGTGGTCGCGACCGACCGCGATGCCGCCTTGGCCGGGGCCGCCGCCATCCGCCCCGAGATCACGCCGCTGCCCGCGGTGCTGGACGTGGCCGAGGCCGCCGCCGCCCGCAGCCTGCTGATGCCCGCCCAGATTCTTGCCCGCGGGAACGTCGCCGAGGCGCTGGCCGCAGCGGCCCTGCGCGCCACCGGCGAATTCCGCTGCGGTGGGCAGGAACATTTCTATCTGGAAGGCCAGGTGGCGCTCGCCGTCCCGGGCGAGGACGGCGACCTGGTCGTCCATTCCAGCACCCAGCACCCGACCGAGGCGCAGCACATCAACGCCCGCGTCCTCGGCTGCGCGCAGAACCGCATCACCGTGCAGTGCCGCCGCATGGGTGGTGCCTTTGGCGGCAAGGAAAGCAATGCGAGCTGGATCGCCGCGGCCGCGGCCCTGGCCGCCCATGCCACCGGCCGGCCGGTAAAACTGCGCCTGTCCCGCCGCGCCGACATGGCCGCGACCGGCAAGCGCCATCCCTTCCTGTTCCGTTGGCAGGCCGGGTTTTCGCCCGACGGCCGCATCACCGCGCTGGATGCGCTGCTGGCCGCCGATGGCGGGCATGTGCTGGACATGACGCCAGGCGTGCTGTTCCGCGCCGTCACGCACGCGCTGAATGCCTATGACGTGCCCGACGTGCGGATCGAGGGCCTGGGCTGCAAGACCAATACCGTCAGCAACACCGCCTTCCGCGGATTTGGCGGCCCGCAGGGCGTGCTGCCGATGGAGGAGGTTTTGCGCGCGGTCGCGGCTTCCACCGGGCTTGATGTGGAAACCGTCCGCCAGAAGAACTTCGCTGGCGGGCCGAACGGCAGCCACACCCCCTATGGCCAGGAGGTCGAGGGTGCGCTGATCCGCCGCGTCTATGCCGAGGCGCGGGAACTGTCCGGCTGGGACGCCCGCCGCGCTGCCATCGCCGCCTTCAACGCCGAGCACCCGACGCTGCGCCGGGGCCTCGGCAGTTTCGCGCTCTGCTTCGGCATCTCCTTCGGGATCATGCATCTGAACCAGGCGGGCGCGCTGGTGCATGTCTATGAGGACGGGTCGATCCGGCTGAACCACGGCGGGACCGAGATGGGGCAGGGGCTGTTCATCAAGATCGCCCAGGTGGTCGCCTCGGCCTTCGGCGTGCCGATCGAACAGGTCCGCATCACCGCGACCAGCACGGCCGAGGTGCCGAACACCGCGCCCACCGCCGCCAGCACCGGCAGCGACCTGAACGGCTGGGCGGCGCACCTGGCCGCCAGCGCGATACGCGACCGCATGGCCGGGGTCGCCGCCGAGATCTGGGGGGTCTCGGCCGAGGAGGTGGTCTTCGAGGACGCCATGGTCCGCGCCGGCGGCAACCGGGTCATGGCGTTTTCCGACCTGGCCCATGCCTGCATCCTGCGCCGGGTGCAGTTGTCGGCCACGGGCTTCTACAAGACCCCCGACATCCACTGGGACCCGGTGGTGATGCGCGGCAAGCCGTTCTTCTACTTCAGCTACGGTGCGTCGGTCGCCGAGGTGGTGGTGGACCGGCTGACCGGCGAGCACCGCTGCCTGGGCGCCTGGCTGGTGCAGGATTGCGGCCGCAGCCTGAACCCCGCGGTGGACCGCGGCCAGATCGAGGGCGCCTTCGTCCAGGGCATGGGCTGGCTGACCAGCGAGGAGCTGGTCTGGGATTCTGTCGGGCGGCTGCGGACCTTGGGGCCCAGTACCTACAAGATCCCCGGCTCCCGCGACGTGCCGCCGGTGTTCGTGACGAAAATCCTGGAGGGTACGCCGGCCCGGGCCGAGACGATCTTTCGCAGCAAGGCGGTGGGCGAGCCGCCGCTGCTGCTGGCGACCGCGGTGTGGAATGCGCTGGCGGATGCGACCGGGGCGGTCAGCCTGTCCACGCCTGTGACGCCGGAGCGGGTCTTGGCGGCGTTGCGGGCACAGCCGATCTTGGCTCTGCCCGGTCAGACGCGCTGGACTGGCGACCTTGC
>JBBQHE010000246.1:0-5913 GCA_038323655.1 Acetobacterales bacterium
GCTCGTACCCGAGGTGCCACCGATCACTTTCACCCTGCCGCCGCCGACGCCACTGACCCTGCCGACTCGCCCCACTCCGCCGCCCGAGGCGGCCAGGCCCACCCCGCCGCCCGAGGCCGCCAGGCCCACCCCGCCGCCGGAGGCGGCCAGGCCCGCGCGCCCGCCGACCCCGGCGCCGCGACCGGACCCCAATGCGCCGATCTACTTCCCCGACGGGCTGAGCCTGGAGCGCCCGCGCCCGGCGGTGCCCCAGGCCCGGCGCGCACCGGGCGCGCCGCTCGACACCCGGGTCAGCCCGGAACAACTCGGTCGCCTCAGCCCCGACCCGCAGTTGGAGGTGCGTGGCGCTCAGGTCGGCCCCGACTGGCGCAACGCCTTCCGCGCTTGGCTGGAACAGAACCTGCGCTACCCGGAGGATGCCCGCGTGAACGGGGTGCAGGGCAACGTGCGCGTGCGCATCATCGCCGACCCCGACGGCACGGTGCGCGGCGTGCGGCTGCTGCGCAGCGGCAATTCGCTGTACCTGGACCAGGGCACGCAGCGGCCCTTCCGGCCGGGGGTGCGGATCCCCCCCTTTCCACCCGGCGCCGATCCGCGTGGCGTCGAGGTGGATCTGGAGGTGCGCTACACCCTGATCCGTCGCTAGGGCGCGGCGCCGCCGTCCTGCCAAGGTGACTTGATCGACATGTGCACCCTGATCCTGCTGCGCCGCCCCGGCACCGCCTGGCCGCTGCTGCTGGCCGCCAACCGGGACGAGCGGCTGGACCGCTTGGCCGACCCGCCCGGCCCCTGGTGGCCGGGGCCCGGCGGGCCGCTGCTGGGCGGGCGGGACAGGTTGGGCGGCGGGACCTGGATGGCGCTCGGGCCAGGCGGCGTGGTCGCCGCGGTGCTGAACCGTGAAGGCAGCCTCGGCCCAGCGCCCGGCAAGGCGTCGCGCGGCGCCCTGCCGCTGCTGGCCGCCGCCGCCGCCGATGCGGCCGAGGGGGCCGGGCTGCTGGCGGGGCTCGACGCCGCTGCCTTCCGCCCGTTCAACGCCGTCGTGGCCGATGCCGGGGCTGCTTTCTTCGTGGCGGGCCTGGGCGTCGGCGCGCCGGTGGTCGCCCCCCTGCCCGAGGGGCTTTCGATGATCGCCACGACCCAGCCGAACGACCCGGCCCATCCGCGCATCGCCCGGCATTTGCCAGGGTTCCGGGCGGCGGCACCGCCGGCGCCGCCTGACTGGACCACCTGGGAGGCCCTGCTGGCCGACGGCGCGGGCGCGGCCGGCGAACAGCTGTTCATCGCCCCGCGTGCCGGCTTCGGCACCGTCTCGCAAAGCCTGCTGGCGCTGGGCCCGGCACCGGCCTGGCGCTTTCGCGAAAGGGGCGGCGCCTGGGCCGCGGTGACGCTGTCCAGCCTTGCGCAGCCCCCCGGTGGCGGAGCCGCACCCTCGCTGCTATAGCGCGCGATGCTGGCTGAAGACTTCCTTTGGCCGGAACGAGGATTCGCGCGCCATGGCACGCCGCCGGCAGGTTTATGAAGGCAAGGCAAAAATTCTGTTCGAGGGGCCGGAACCCGGCACCCTGGTGCAGTACTTCAAGGACGACGCCACCGCCTTCAACGCCCAGAAGAAGGGCACGATCACCGGCAAGGGCGTGTTGAACAATCGCATCAGCGAATATCTGATGGTGCGCTTGGCCGAGATCGGCGTGCCGACGCATTTCATCCGCCGGCTGAACATGCGCGAGCAACTGATCCGCGAGGTCGAGATCATTCCGCTGGAGATCGTGGTCCGCAACGTCGCCGCTGGCAGCCTGGCCACGCGCCTCGGCATCCAGGAAGGCACCCGCCTGCCGCGCAGCATCGTCGAATACTACTACAAGAACGATGCGCTGAACGACCCGATGGTGTCCGAGGAACACGTCACCTGCTTCGGCTGGGCCAGCACGCAGGACCTGGACGATATCGTGGCCCTCACCCTGCGGGTGAATGACTTCCTCACCGGGCTGTTCCTGGGCGTCGGCATCGTGCTGGTGGACTTCAAGGTGGAGTTCGGCCGGCTGTACGAGAACGAGGAAATGCGCATCGTCCTGGCCGACGAAATCTCACCCGACAATTGCCGCCTGTGGGACAGCAAGACCGGCGAGAAAATGGACAAGGACCGCTTCCGCCGCGACCTCGGCAAGGTCGAGGAAGGCTACCAGGAAGTCGCCCGCCGCCTCGGCATCCTGCCCGAAGCGGGGGTGCGCGACCTCAAGGGGCCGGAGTTGATGCAGTGACGGTCCTGCTGGCGCTGGCGGTTCCGGCCGCGGTCTTCGCCGGCACCACCTACGGCATCCTGCACCTGGGCGCCGAGAAGGACCTGGCGATGCTGTTTGCAAGCAGCATGGGCGCGCTGTGCGGCATGGGTGCCTATTTCATGGGAGCCTTGAAGGCATGAAGGTCCGCGTCACGGTGATGCCGAAGACCGGCGTGCTCGACCCGCAGGGCAAGGCGATCGGCCACGCCCTCGGCGAGCTTGGCTTTTCCGGCGTCGGCGATGTGCTGACCGGCAAGGTGATCGAACTCGACCTGGCCGAGACCGACCCCGCCGCCGCGCGTGCGGCGGCCGAGGCGATGGCCCGGCGGCTGCTGGCCAATACCGTCATCGAATCCTTCCGGGTGGACCTGGGCTGATCCGATGATGAAGTTTTCCGTCCTGATCGTGGCCGTGCTCACGGTGCTGATCGCGACGGGGCTGCGCTGGCGCGATGAACGCATGGCATCGGCCCCGCGCCGCGGCCTCGTCGCCGGCATGAAGTACAAGGCCAACCGCTGGGTGACCGCGGCGACATTGGCCGTGGTCCTGACGCTAGTGATCCTGGGCGGGGTGCACTGGCTGAACATCTGGGTGGGGTGAGCAGCATGAAGGCCGCGATCATTCTGTTCCCCGGCACCAACCGCGAACGTGACATGGCGATCGCCCTGCGCCGCGCGACCGGCCAGGCGCCGGCCATGGTGTTCCACCGCGACACCGCGCTGCCCGCGGGCACCGACCTTGTGGTGCTGCCGGGCGGCTTCAGCCATGGCGACTACCTGCGCTGCGGCGCCATGGCCGCCCTGTCGCCGATCATGGCCGCGGTGCGCGATTTCGCCGACCGAGGCGGGCATGTGCTGGGCGTCTGCAACGGCTTCCAGATTCTCTGCGAGGCCGGGCTGCTGCCCGGCGTGCTGCTGAAGAACGCTGGCTTGCGCTTCCTGTCGATGGATTGCGTGCTGCGGGTGGAACGCGCCGACACGCCCTTCACCCATCGCTGGCAGCGCGGGGCCACCTTCCGCGCGCCGATGGCGCATGGCGACGGCAACTACTTCGCCGATGATGCCACCCTCGATCGGCTGGAGGGCGAGGGCCTGGTCGCCTTCCGCTACGCCGATCGGAACCGCAACGGCGCGGCACGCGACATCGCCGGCGTGCTGTCGCCCAACCTGCGGGTGCTGGGGCTGATGCCGCACCCGGAGGATTATGTGGACCCCGTGATGGGTGGCACCGACGGGCTGCCGATGTTCGAAAGCCTGGCGGCGAGCCTGGTCGCCTAAGGCAGTCCGGTCAGCCGCCGGGCGCGCAGCCCACGGCAACCGCGACGCCGAACATCGCCAGGGCGCCCGCCGGGCGAACCGGCGCGCCGTCATTGACCGCATAGACCCCCGGCCAGGCGCCGGGACGCAGGCCCAGCAGCCGCCAACCATCATCAGCGGCAAACAGGTCTGCCAGGGCCTCGGCTTCGGTCGTGCCAGGCGGCCAGAGGATCGCCACCGGCGCCGCGGCCATCGGCCAGCAGCGCGCAACAGCCAGGGCAGCGGTGCTGGCCAGCAGGAGGGCGAGCGCTGGCGGCAGCGCGGACAAGGGGCGGGAAGGCACGGCCGCAGCCTGCATCCTGCGCGTGAAGGCATCGTGAAGCCCCGCATGCACGCTTTCTTCATCCCGTCGTGGACATGCTGTGCCCGTGCATTCGTTCCAAAAAGGAACACCCATGACAGGCCGCTTTCTTGCCCTGGCGCTGATCGCCACGGCGCCTTTCCTGGCGCCGGTGGACAGCGTGCCGGGTGGTGCCTTCCATCTCGGCGCCGCCAGCGGCTTCATGCCGGCCTGGGCACAGGGGCATGGCGACCTTGCGCCCGATCGGCTCACCGGATGGTCCATCACGCGGGACGGCCTGGCGGCGATTGGGCACCGGGTCGGCGGCGGCATGCCGCTGGCAGGCGCCACCTATTTCATCGATGCGGCCTCACTTGCCGATGTCACCTTCACCATCGGCACGACAACGGTTTTGCGTGATGCCGGTTCGCATGATGCCGGTTTGCCTGATGCAGGTTTGCAGGATGCGGGGGCCGCGCGACTTGGCTATGCGTCTGGCCCGGTCACCGCCGCGGCGGGGCCGGGATCCCTGCTGACCCCTGGCCTGACCCTGGTGCTGAACCGGGGCTTCTGAGGCGTAACCATTCCTTGGTGATTGCCGCCGCAGACTGGCGCCGTCCACAGCGCCGGCACCATGCCCATGTCCCGCCCGACCGGCGACGTCACCAACTGGATGACCATGTTTCGCTGGATCGTGAAGCTGATCCGCGACGACTACGGCATCGAGGAAACCCGGCTCACCCGCCATGCCGCGTTGGAAACCGAGATCGGGCTGTCGATCGAACAGGTCGAGGAAGTGCTCGGCATCATCGAACCGAGCTTTGTCATCCGCTTCCCCGAGGGCACGCTGGATGAGGTGCTGAAGCTGGAGGAACTCTGCATGCTCGCAAGCTGGCTGAAGGGCTTGTACAAGCGACCCGATTTCATCTCGGCGGGGTTCGAAGCGAGTTGCCGGGCCGCGAACCCGCAGATGGTCTGAACGGCGGCGGGGCCGTCGCCAAGCCCCTCGTTTCGCGATAAAACAGGGTCTTCCCGCGACGGGACATCGAGGAGACCCCATGAAACTGCTGCGCTACGGCCACACCGGCCATGAACGCCCGGGCTTGCTGGATTCCACCGGCACGATCCGCGACCTCTCCTCCGTCATCCCCGATCTCGCCGGCGCCGCGCTTTCGGCCGCGGGTCTGGCAAAGATCAAGGCCATCGACCCCGCGACCCTGCCCGCGGTGGAAGGCAATCCGCGCCTCGGGCCCCCGGTCACCGGCATGAGGAACTTCGTCTGCATCGGCCTGAACTACGCCGACCACGCGGCCGAGACCGGCAGCCCGATCCCCAAGGAGCCGATCGTCTTCCTGAAGTCGCTCGGCGCGCTCTGCGGCCCGGATGACGACGTGACCATCCCGCTGAACAGCGTGAAGACCGACTGGGAAGTGGAGCTTGCGATCGTGATCGGCGATCTGGCGCGCAACGTGCCGGAGGAGACGGCGATGGCCCATGTCGCGGGCTATGCGGTGTGCAACGACGTCTCGGAACGCGAATGGCAGATCGAGCGCGGCGGCACCTGGGACAAGGGCAAGGGCTGCGACAGTTTCGGCCCGCTCGGGCCATGGCTCGTCACGGCCGATGAAGTGCCGGACCCGCAGGACCTGGCGATGTTTTGCGACGTGGACGGCGTGCGTATGCAGGATGGCTCGACGCGGACCATGATCTTCGGCGTGCAGAAGCTGGTGTCCTACGTCAGCCATTTCATCACGCTGCACCCGGGCGATGTGATCAGCACGGGCACGCCGCCGGGCGTGGGCCTGGGCAAGAAGCCGCCGGTGTTCCTGAAAGCCGGGCAGGTGATGCACCTGGGCATCGCGGGTCTGGGCGCGCAGACGCAGCGGACGGTGCCCTATTCCGCCTGAGCCCTGCCTGCTGATCCTGGATTTCCCCGGGCGTGGTGAACCCACGCCCGAAATCCGGGCGGCGATGCGGGCGCTGGCGACAAGCATCGCGGATGAGCCGGGGCTGATCTGGAAACTCTGGACCCATGATGG
>JBBQHE010000247.1:0-5769 GCA_038323655.1 Acetobacterales bacterium
GTCACCGAAATTGGTTGCGGCGGCGCTGGCGGCGATCGCCCGCGGCGAACAGGCGATGCTGTTCCTGAATCGGCGCGGCTATGCCCCGCTGACGCTGTGCCGCGCCTGCGGCCACCGCATGCGCTGCCCCAACTGTACCGCCTGGCTGGTGGAACACCGGCTGCAGCGGCGGCTGCAATGCCACCACTGCGGCCACGCCGAAGCCCTGCCCCCCGCCTGCCCGGCCTGCGGCGCGGCGGGCACGCTGGCCGCCGTCGGCCCGGGCGTGGAACGCCTGCAGGAAGAAGCCGTGGTCGCCTTTCCCGAGGCGCGGCGCATCGTCATGGCCAGCGACACGTTGCCGGGGCCGCTCGCCGCCGCCGAGGCCGCGCGAAAAATCCTGGACCGCGAGGTGGACCTGATCATCGGCACGCAGATCGTGGCCAAGGGCTGGAACTTCCCGCACCTGACTTTGGTCGGGGTGGTCGATGCCGACCTCGGTCTGGCCGGTGGCGACCTGCGGGCCGCCGAACGCACGGTGCAGTTGCTGCACCAGGTCGCCGGCCGCGCCGGGCGGGCCGATGCGCCTGGCGAGGTGATGTTGCAAACCTGGAACCCCGAACACCCCGTCATGCAGGCGCTGGTCGGCGGCGACCTGGACAGCTTTATGCGCGCGGAGGCAGAGCAGCGGCGGCCGGGGCACTGGCCGCCCTTCGGGCGGCTCGCGGCCTTGATCGTATCCAGCGAAGACGAGGCCCTGGCTGACCGCGCAGCGCGCGACCTGGGGCTTGCAGCGCCCAGCGGGCCGGGGTTGGAAGTGCTGGGGCCGGCCCCGGCCCCGCTGGCCCTGCTGCGCGGGCGGCATCGTCGGCGGCTGTTGCTGAAGGCGGCGCGCGATGTGGCGGTACAGCCGATCCTACGCGCATGGCTGGCCCGGGTGCCTGTACCCAACGTGGTGCGGGTTCAGGTGGATGTTGACCCGGTGGGGTTCTTGTAACCCCCGCAAGCCCAGGCCGGCGTCGCCACAAGCCCGAGCAGCCGCGCCATCGCGACGTGCCCGGCGCTGACCGACTTCGTGGCCCACAGGAAATTCACCGTCCCCACGCATTGCCCGCCGAGGCGCACCGGCACGTTGACGATGCTGTGCAGCCCCAGCCGCGCGATGGTGGCGTGGTCATCGAAATGCTCGGCGATCGCTGCCGCACCTTCGGCCACGAAGACCCCGCCTTCGATCAGCACATGGCGACCCCACGGGGTGTCGCGCTTGTTCTTCCAGCCTCCGAGCGGATAGGCGGCAGCGTCGGAGGTGTAGAGCCGCTGCACGCGCATCGTCGCGGCCTCGAACCGCATGGCGGTGCAGAGCGCGTGGCCCGTCGCCTCCCGCCCCACCGCATCGACAACCGGCAGCAGGGCGGGGGCTTCGGCCAGCCGCGCGATCTGCGCTGCAGAGAGTTCAGGCATCAGCCACCTCAGGCATCAGCCACCTCAGGCATCAGATTGCGCAATGCCCAGGTCGCGGATCAGCCGGGTCCATTTCTCGGCATCGCTGCGCATCAGCGCGGCGAAGGTCGCGGGTGACTCATCGGCCATTTCCACGCCGATTGCGCCCATGCGTTCGCGCACCTCGGGCAGCGCGGCGGACGCATTGATCGCGCCGTTCAACTGACCGACCAGTGCTGGCGCCATGCCGCGTGGGCCGAGCGCGCCATACCAGACCGACATCTCGTAGCCCGGCACCAGTTCCCCCACGGTCGGCACATCCGGTAGCAGCCGTGATCGCCGCGCCTCGGTCACCGCCAGCAGCCTCAGCCGGCCTTCACGCACATGCGGCAGGGTCTGCGTGCCGGCGCTGAAGAACAACTGCGTCTGGCCGGTCACGAGGTCCTGCACCGCCGGCGCACCGCCGCGGTAGGAGACATGCACCATCTCGATCCCCGTCATCCGCGCGAACATCGCCGCGCACAGGTGGTTGGTGGAGCCCGGCCCGGCCGAGGCATAGGCGATGCGCCCGGGATTGGCGCGGCCATAGGCGATGAACTCAGCCAGCGTATTCGCCGGCACGGAGGGATGCACGACCATGGTGTTCAGCACGAAGGCCAGCAGCGAAATCGCGGTGAAATCCTCAGCCCCGCGGAACGGCATGTTGCGGAACAGGGCCTCGTTCATCGCATGCGTGCTCATCACGCCGAACAGCAGCGTGTAGCCGTCGGGCTGGGCACGGGCGACCGCCGCCGAACCGATATTGCCCGAGGCGCCGGAGCGGTTTTCGACCACGATCGGCTGGCCCAGACGTACGCGCATCGGCTCGGCCAGAACCCGGGCCAGGATGTCGGTGGTGCCCCCCGGCGCCCAGGGCACGATCATGGTGATCGGCCGGTTGGGATATGGCGACTGGGCGCGGGCCACAGCAGGCGCTGCCAGGAGCGTGAGAGCGGCACGGCGGGGGATCGGCATCGGGGTCTGCTCCATCGGGGGTATAATCTTGTGCCCTACCACTGGCCGTAGAACACCCCTGCGCGCTTATGTGCATCGGTGACGCGCTCGGCCTCTGGCCAGGTGATGGTGGTGCGGTGCTTTAGCCCGGCGAACCAGGCCAACAGTTTTTCGCGCATTTGTCCGCGCACCGATTCCAGCGCGGCGTCGGTGCCGAGGTCAAAGTATTCCTCTGGGTCCGCGATCAGATCAAACAGTTGCGGCGGCATGCCGCTGGACCAGTGGACGTATTTCCAGTGATCGGTGCGTACCATCCAGGCATGGTGCTCACCGACCGGCAGGCCTAGCCGCCGGCGCGCGCCGCGAAAGGTCCAGTCCAGTTCGGAAAACACCGCATCGCGCCAGGGGGTTTCCACGCCGCGCGTGGCGGCGAGCAACGACCGGCCCTCCATCAAGTGCAACGCTGGGTCGAGGCCGAGGGCATCGAGGATCGTCGGCACGATGTCGATCGATTCCACCAGCCGCGGATCGGTGACGCCGCGGCCAGTGGCGCCGGGATCGTAGAGCAGGAAGGGGATCTTCTGGATGCAGTCGTGGAACAGCTCCTTCTCCCCCAGCCAGTGATCGCCGAGGTAGTCGCCATGATCGGCGCAGAAGACGACCAGCGTGTCCTCCCACCGCCCGAGCCGTTCCATCGCCGCCCAGACCCGGCCGATGTGGTGGTCGAGCTGCGAGATCAGCCCCTGGTAGGCCGGGCGCACCGTCGCGATGCAGTCATCCGACTGGAAGGCGCGGCTGACTTCCTCATTCATGAATGCACACTGTACGGGATGGCCCGTGCGTTCATCCGGATGGCGCGACACCGGCAGGCAGTGGTCCGGCCCATACATCGCATGCCATGGCGCGGGCGCGACATAGGGCCAATGCGGCTTGACGTAGGACAAGTGCAGCACCCAGGGGGTGTCGCCCTGGCCCTCCATGAAGCGGATCGCCTGGTCGGAGGTATAGGCGGTCTCGCTGTGCGCATCGGCAACCTTGGCGGGGAAGCGCGCATTGCGCATGTGCCAGCCCGATTGCGTTTCGCCGGCGTCATCGGTCACGGCGATGACGTGGTCGGTCCAGGGATCGGCGCTGTTGTAGCCTTGCGCGCGCAAAAAATCGGCATAGGCGCTGTCGGGTTCCGCATGATGGCCGTCGTGACGGTCGGCCACGGTGAACCAGCCTTCGTGCAGCAGCACCGCCAATTCGTTGGCCCCATCGGCGGCCAGGCGCTGCATCCCGCGCCTGTCAGGCACCACATGCGTCTTGCCGGCCAGCGCCAGGGTCCGCCCGGCCTCCCGCAGATGCCAGCCCAGCGTGACCTCGCCGACCGACAGCGGCACCCGGTTATGCGTGGCGCCGTGGGAGGAGACATAGCGCCCGGTATAGGTCGACATGCGCGACGGGCCGCAGATCCCCGACTGCACGAAGGCATTGGGAAAGCGCGTGCCGCGCGCGGCCAGCGCATCCAGGTGCGGGGTCACGATATGCGGATGCCCGGCGCAGCCCAGGTGGTCCCAGCGCAGCTGGTCCGCCATCACGAAGAGCACGTTCCTCACGGTCATTCCGCTTGCCCCGCCCCACCGTTCTGGCGAGGCTAGGACTGCATCGGGCCGGTGCCAACACGGGGGAAACATCATGGCGCTGCTTCGTCGAAGCCTGCTGGGAGCCGTCGCGGCCAGTCCCGCGCTGGCGCAACCGGCCGAGCTGAGCCGGATCGTCGTCTCCTTCCCGCCGGGGGCGGCGTTGGATGCCATATCCCGGCTGCTGGCCGACGCTGCCCCCCGATCGGGGTTGGGATCCACCGTGGTCGAGAATCGCGCCGGGGCGAACGGCAATGTCGCCGCGGCTTACGTTGCCCGTGCCCGTCCGGACGGCAGAACCCTGCTGGCGGCCATCGACACAACCTTCACCGTCAATCCGCATATCTACCCGAACCTCGGCTTCGACCCGCGCGAACTGGAGCCGGTCGCAATCATCGGCGTCTATCCGGTCACGCTGCTTGCGCATCCAAACACGGGGGTCACCGATTTCGCGGGCTTCGTCGCGGCGGTGCGGTCGAGGCCCGCCCTTTATGTTTCGGCAGGGCCAGGCTCGCCTGGGCACCTGGCGATGGAGGCGCTTCGGCATCGGCTTGGCCTGCCAGCGACGGCGCTGGAACAAGTGCCGACGCGCGGCAACGCCCAGGCGGTCGCGGAGATCCTGTCGGGGCGCGTACCCTTCGCCTTCATCGCCATCGGCGGCGGGCCGCAGTTCGTCCGCGACGGGTCGCTGCGCGCTATCGCCACTTCGGGAAGCGGGCGCGACCCCGCCCTGCCCGACGTGCCGAGTTTGCAGGAACTTGGGCTGACGGGGTTCGAGATCCGCTACGCGTTCATGCTCTTCGCTCCGCGCGGCACGCCGGAGGCGGCGCGCGAGGGCTGGGCGCGGCTGGTGGCCGACACGTTTGCCCAGGTAGCGGTCCGAACGCGGCTGGAAGGTCTTGGAATTGCCCCCGAGGCCGGGGGCCCAGCGACGGCCGAGGCCTGGATCGCCGGCGCCGGCCCGAGTTGGGGCGAAGTGGTGCGGGCGGCCCAGATGCGCGTGGACTGACGTGGATCGGGGCGGGTCGCCGAATACGGGCCGCGATCCGTCGCCCCACAAAAAGAAAGGGCGGGGGTTTCCCCCCGCCCTTTCATCTCAGCGGCGAATGCCGAGGCGCCCGATCAGGCTCTCGTAGCGCTTGTGGTCCTTGCGCTTCAGGTAATCGAGCAACCCACGGCGCTGGCCGACCAGGACCAACAGGCCACGGCGGCTGTGGAAGTCCTTGGGGTGCGCCTTGAGGTGTTCGGTCAGGTAAGTGATCCGGCCGGAGAGCAGGGCGACCTGGACCTCTGGGCTGCCGGTGTCATTCGCCTTGGTCTGAAATTCTTTGACGACGGCCGAGCGTGCGGCCAAATCCATCGACATCGCGGTATCCTTCGCGTTCAGGGTGAAGCGTCGCCCTGGCCACCCATCCAGCGTTCGGGGAGCAACATCCCCCCCTCAAGCCGGCACAGGCCCAACAAGCGCTCCCCCGCCATCACGTGGACCAGGCCCCCTTCGGGGCTGGCATCGGTCGGAATGCGGCCCATGAACGCAACGAGGCTCATGGCCTCGCCGTGCTGGAGCCTCATGGCCTCCCCTGCGGTTGCGGCCAGTGCCGGGATGTCGGCCAGCGCGGTCGTCACCGGCAGGAGAAAGTCCGGGGAAGGAGGTGGCGTATCGCCGGAAACCAGCAAAGAGTCCAGCGATACCTTGATGAATGCAGATATGCGGGGCAGGCATATTATCTGGCCC
>JBBQHE010000248.1:0-5733 GCA_038323655.1 Acetobacterales bacterium
TCTGCTGTGGGCAGATGAAATGGATATGCGGGTCGATCCCGCCCGCGGTCAGGATGCGGCCTTCGCCGGCGATGATTTCCATCCCCGGCCCGATGATGATGGTGACCCCAGGCTGCGTATCGGGGTTGCCCGCCTTGCCGATCGCAGCGATCCGCCCGTCGCGCAGACCCACATCGGCCTTCAGGATGCCGGTCGCATCCACGATCAGCGCATTGGTGATGACGGTGTCCATGGCACCCTGTTCGCGGGTGCGCTGGGATTGGCCCATGCCGTCGCGGATCACCTTGCCGCCGCCGAACTTCACCTCCTCGCCATAGGTGGTGAGGTCGCGCTCGACCTCGATGATCAGGTCGGTATCCGCGAGCCGCACGCGGTCGCCCGCGGTCGGGCCATACATGCCGGCATAGGCGTGGCGGGATATCCGCATCAGAGCGCGCCCTCCGTCTCGCCACGGAAGCCGTGGATGACGCGCCCGCCCGCGATCGGCACCAGGCGGATGCTACGCGTCTGGCCAGGTTCGAAGCGCACGGCGGTGCCGGCGGCAATATCCAGCCGCTGACCCCGTGCGGCGGCGCGGTCGAATTCCAGCGCTGGATTGGTTTCCGCAAAATGGTAGTGGCTGCCGACCTGGATCGGCCGGTCGCCGGTATTGGCGACGGTCACTTCCGTCACCGGCGCGCCCGCGTTCAATTCGATCTCGCCCGCGGCGCAAAAAACCTCGCCCGGGATCATCGGATCGGCCTGTGCACGGTGACGAGCTTGGTGCCGTCGGGGAAGGTCGCTTCCACCTGGATGTCGGGGATCATCTCGGGGATACCCTCCATGACCTGGTCGGCTTTCAGCACGGTGCCGCCATCGCGCATGAGTTCGGCGACGCTGCGCCCATCGCGCGCGCCCTCGACCACGAAATCGCTGATCAGGGCCACGGCCTCGGGGTGGTTCAGGCGCAGGCCGCGTTCCAGCCGGCGGCGCGCGACCTGTGCGGCCATGGCGATCAGCAGCTTGTCTTTCTCGCGGGGGGTCAGGTGCATGGCGCCATCATGATACGGGTTGCTTCAGTTCGTCCACAGCCGGGGCAGCCGCGCCGGCAGGCCGAGCAGCACGGGCCGCAGCGCCAGAATCGCCGCCGACAGGTGCCGCCGCACGGCGGTGGAATCGCCCAGGATTCGCGCGAGCACCACCCCGGGGGCAGGCATGGTCGCGGGCACCTCCGCCGCGCGCAAGGCGGCCAGCAGCGCCTGCGGGTCGGGGCCGACCGCCAGCAGGCTCGCCATCGCCCCCGCAGCCCCGAAGCGGAACCGGTCGGCCAACACGGCGGGGTCGGTGATGCGCAGGCCATCGGCCCAGGCCAGCCGGTCGCCGAGATGCAGCCGCCAGGCGTCCCGCACCGTCAGCGCCGAGACCACTTCCCGCCGCGCCGCGCGGCCAAAAACCAGCGCATCCACCGCCAGCAGACGGGCCCCCGGCGCCAGGCGCAGCGTCGTGCGGCGGGCCAGGTGCGCGCCGTCGAACAGGATTGCCTCCTGCGGGATCCATTCCAGTGCCGCCCCCGCGCCCAGCCGCAGGTCGACATCGATGCGGCTCGCGTCCCCGAGGCTGCGATAGATCTTTTCCGCCGCCGCCGTCGCCACCGTCAGCCGCGCCCCGGCCCCGACATCGACCGCCACCCGCAGCGCATCGCCGCCCGCCAGGCCGCCGCCGATGTTCAGCAGCGCCGCGGTCGTCACCTCATCGGGTTCCGGGTCGGGCAGCAGCAGGCGCAGCGGCGCCGACTGATGCAGGCTGGCAGGCGCCGCACCACGCGGGGCGGCGACGAAGCGCGCGGTGACGCCGCCATCGGCGCGCTGGTGTCGGGCGGTCTGGGAAAGCACGCGCGCAGCATGCCACAGCCGGCGGTGGTGGAAAGCCGGGGTGGCGGCGTTCATTTCCTGTGCGGCATGACTTCGATCTGCATAGCCATTGGGCAAATGCGCGCGTGGCGGGGTGGCGAGGCCTGCCGCAACGGCTTGGCACGGGCCTCGCAAGCCCGTGACATGTGGCCACTCGTCCAGCCCGAAAAGGTTCCTCGCATGACAACACCGCGCTTCCCCGTCACCCGCCGCACGGCGATCGCCGGCCTCGGGGCCGCCTTGGCCATGCCGTACATCAAGCCTTCGATGGCGCAGGCTGCGCCGATCAGGGTGGGCGTGCTGCATTCGCTGTCGGGCACCATGGCGATCAGCGAAACCGCGCTGCGCGACACCGTGCTGATGATGATCGAATGGCAGAACAGCCGCGGTGGCCTGCTCGGCCGCAGGCTTGAGGCGGTGGTGGTGGACCCCGCGTCCAACTGGCCGCTCTTTGCCGAAAAGGCCCGTGAACTGCTCGCCGTGTCGCGCGTGGACGTGACCTATGGCTGCTGGACCTCGGTGTCGCGCAAGTCGGTGCTGCCGGTGTTCGAGGAACTGAACGGCCTGCTGTTCTATCCCGTGCAGTACGAAGGCGAGGAGCAGTCCCGCAATATCTTCTACACCGGTGCGGCGCCGAACCAGCAGGCGATCCCGGCGGTCGAATACCTGCTCGGGCCCGATGGCGGTTCGGCCAAGCGCGTGGCCCTCCTCGGCACCGACTACGTCTATCCGCGCACGACCAACCGCATCCTGCGCGGCTACCTGAACAGCAAGGGCATCGCCGACGCCGACATCATCGAGGAATACACCCCCTTCGGCCACAGCGACTGGCAGGGCATCGTCGCCCGCGTGAAGCGTTTCGCCGGCGAGGGCAAGAAGACCGCCATCGTCTCCACCATCAACGGCGATGCGAACGTTCCCTTCTACCGCGAGCTCGGCAACCAGGGAATCAAGGCCGAGGACATTCCCTCGGTCGCCTTTTCGGTCGGTGAGGAAGAACTGGCCGGCATCGATGCGCGGCCGCTGGTTGGCCACCTGGCCGCCTGGAACTACTTCATGTCGGTGCAGTCGCCGGCGAACACCGAATTCCTGAACCTCTGGCGCGCCTATATCCGCAATCCGCGCCGCGTCACGAACGACCCGATGGAGGCGACCTACACCGGCTTCAAGATGTGGTCCCAGGCCGTGACCCAGGCCGGCACCACCGCGGTCGATGCCGTCCGCACCGCGATGATCGGCCAGAAGGTGAACGCGCCGGCCGGGTATGAGGAGCAGATGTTCGCCAACCATCACCTGTCCAAGCCGGTGATGATCGGCGAAATCCAGGCCGACGGGCAGTTCAACATCATCAGCAAGACGCCGACCGCGATCCCGGCGGAAAATTGGTCCCCGTTCATCCCCGAGAACGCGAACCGGCGCCGGCCCTGAGCCTCCTTCACCGGGCAGGGGCAGCGCTGCTGCTGCTCCTGCTCGCGGTCCTTCCCGCCCGCGCGCAGGATGCCTTCGAGGCGCTTCTGCCCGGGCTGACCGGCGGCTTCGCCCAGCAGGCCGAGGCTGTCGAGCGACTGGGCGCGCTCGGCGATCCGCGCGCCCTGCCGATCCTGCGGGCGCTGGGCGATACGCGGCTGCTGCGCGGCCCGAACAACACGGTGGTGGTCAGCGAAGGCCAGCCGCCCGCGGGTAGCGATGTCGTCCGCATCAACAACCGCGTGCGTGGCGCGCTGCGCGGCGCCCTGGGGCGGTTGCAGCTGGCCTCCACCGACCCGGCCGAGCGCCTGGTCGCGGCCGAGGCCATCCTGCGCAACCGCAGTGCCGATGACATTCCGATGCTGGAGGCGGCGCTTGGGCGCGAGAATGTCGCGCGCATCCGCGACCGGATGGCGCTGGCGCTTGGCGGCGCGCGCCTGGCCGCCAGCGACCCCGCCATGAAGCGCATCGGCATCGCCGCACTTGGCCGTTCCACCTCGCCCGAGGCGCGGTCGCTGCTGCTGGAATCGCGTGCAGCCAACCCGGATGTCGCCGAGGAGATTGCGGCCGCCATCGCCGATATCGATCAGCGCCTGGCGATACGCCGCGCGGCGGAAACCGCCTTCCAGGGGCTGTCGCTGGGCTCGGTGCTGATGCTGGCCGCCCTGGGCCTGGCCGTGACCTTCGGGGTCATGGGCATCATCAACATGGCGCATGGTGAATTCGTGATGCTCGGCGCCTATACCACCTTCGTGGTGCAGGAAGTCTGCCGCGGGATTCCGGCCCTCGCCCCCTGGTCGCTGCCGCTGGCGGTGCCGGCGGCCTTCCTGGTCACGGCGGCGATCGGGGCTGCCATGGAGCGCGGCTTGATACGCCACCTCTATGGCCGGCCGCTGGAAACGCTTCTGCTGACCTTTGGTGTCGGCATGGTGCTGCAGCAGGTGGTGCGGCTGGTGTTCGGGGCGCAGAACCGGGAAGTCATCAGCCCGTCCTGGATGCAGGGCACGCTGATCCTGCCGGGCGAGATCGCGATCACGCAGAACCGCGCCTGGATCATCCTGTTCGCGCTGTTCGTCCTGCTGGCGACCTTCGCCGCCATTCGCCTGACCCGCTTCGGGCTGGAAATGCGGGCGGTGGTACAGAACCGCCGCATCGCCGCGACCATGGGCATACGCACCGGCCGGGTCGATGCCATGACTTTTGCGTTTGGATCGGGCATTGCAGGGCTGGCGGGCGTGGCGCTGTCGCAGATCGACAATGTCTCGCCCAACCTCGGCACCGGCTACATCATCGACAGCTTCATGGTTGTCGTCTTCGGCGGCGTCGGCAGCCTGATGGGCACGCTGATCGGCGGCTTTTCGCTCGGCCTCTTCAACAAATTGCTGGAACCCTACGTCGGCGTCGTGCTGGCCAAGGTGGCCGTGCTGGTCGGCATCATGATCTTCATCCAGCGCCGGCCAAAAGGCCTGTTTGCGCTGAAGGGCCGGGCCGCCGATCAATGAAGGCCCGGCTTGTCCTGATCGTCTGCGTGCTGCTGCTCGCTATGATCCCGGTGCTGAACCGGTTGCCGGTGGACAATCCGCTGCATGTCTCCGACTTCATTGTCAGCATCACGGGCAAGTGGATCTGCTATGCGATACTGGCGCTGGCGCTGGACCTGGCCTGGGGCTACGCAGGCATCCTCTCCCTGGGGCATGGCGCCTTCTTCGCGCTGGGCGGCTACGCTATCGGCATGCATCTGATGCGGCTGATCGGCCCGCGTGGGGTCTATGGCCATCCGGTGCTGCCGGACTTCATGGTCTTCCTCGGCTACACCGAATTGCCCTGGTACTGGCTCGGCTTCGACTGGTTCATCTTCGCCTTTGCCATGGCGCTGATCGTGCCGGGGATTTTGGCGGGCGTCGTCGGCTACCTCGCCTTCCGCAGCCGCATCACCGGGGTCTATCTGTCGATCATCACACAGGCGATGACCTATGCGCTGATGCTGGCTTTCTTCCGCAACGACATGGGCTTTGGCGGCAATAACGGTTTTACGGATTTCAAGGAACTGTTGGGAATGCCGCTGAACACTTCGGCCACCAGGTCGGTGTTGTTCTATGCCTCATTGGTGGCGCTGATCGGGTCCTTCCTGCTCTGTTCCGCTTTGACGCAAACCAAATTCGGCCGCGTGTTGACCGCGATCCGCGATGGCGAAAGCCGGGTGCGGTTCCTCGGCTACAACACCACGCATCAGAAACTCTTCGTCTTCGTATTGTCCGCCATGCTCGCGGGGCTGGCGGGCGCGCTGTATGTACCGCAGGTCGGCATCATCAACCCGGGCGAATTCAGCCCGGGCAATTCGATCGAGGCCGTGGTCTGGGTCGCCTTCGGTGGCCGC
>JBBQHE010000249.1:0-5716 GCA_038323655.1 Acetobacterales bacterium
GGGTTCCACGTCGGCAATCGGCATCATCGGGTCCACATGCATCGAGAGCATAACCTGTCGGGCGATTGCGGCGGCCGCACGGCGAGGCTGCGGCCCCACGACGGCGCCAGACCCGCATTACGCCGCGCGCTGAGCCCGATCAACGCGGCTCGGCCGGTTCGGGCTGCCGCGGCGCCTCCTCAGCCGGCGGGCGCCTGGTCTCGGGCCCAAAGACGCCCTGGGCACGGCGGCTGCGCATGACTTCCGAAAAACCGAACAGCAGCAGCACCTGGCCCGAGATCATCTGCAACCCCGCCAGCAGGCGTATCCCGTCGTCGGAGGGATGGATATCGCCGTAGCCGACGGTCGACAGCGTGACCACGGAGAAATGCAATGCGTCGGCAAAGCTCAGCCGCACGCCGTCCGTGGCGCCATGGAAGATCGGCACGACCGACAGCGCGTCGGCGACGCGATAGACCGAGGCGAAGCCGATCACCAGCAGCGCGTAGAGGATCAGAAAGGCGACCACCGGCACCAGCAGATGGGCCGCCCGGCCGCCCATCTCCTCCAGGATCATCGCCGTGTCGGTCAGCAGGCGCACCACATTACGCGCCGTCAGCACGACGCCGATGGCGATGATGCCCATGGCGGCCAGCAGGGCGAAGGACTGCCCCATGGCGGACCATCGGTTGACCGGCAGGGCGAAGGAGCAGGTGGCGACGAGGGCAAGCCCCGCGAGCCAGCGCAGGATGCCGGGCACATGGCCGAGATCGGGCGATCCGGGCTGTTCGGCGAGTTCCACAAGTTCGGCCTGGCGCAGCCAGATGAAGGCGAGGAAGGCCGCGACCGGCAGGCAGAAGGCAAACACCCGTATGGCCGGATAGGCCTCGGGGAAGGCGCCCCGCCCCAGCACGGCGAAGAGGCTGGCATAGAGGGCGAGGCCCGTGGCGGTGCCGAAGGCGAAATGCACGCCGCGCGGAAACAGGTGGTGCAGCAGCCCCAGCCCGATGGCGGACGCCAGCAGCACCGCCACCGGCAGCGCCCAGCCGTAGTCCCCGACCCCGGCCGCAACCAGCAGCGACAGCCCGAAGGTCAGCGACGAGGATCGCAGCCAGGCGCGGTTCAGCAGGCGGGCACGGCGGGGACGCGCGTTCACGGCGACCCCTGGTCCGCCGGCGGCGGTGGCCCCAGTGCCACGCCCGTGATTTCGACCCGCCAGGCCGGATCGACCAGCGCTGCCTGGATGGTCATGCGCGCGGGCTTGTGCGCGGGGTCCAGCCAGGCGTCCCAGGCGCGGTTCATCAAGGGTGCGTCGGCAATATCGGCCAGCACGATGGTGACCGACAGCAGCGCGCGCTTGTCGGTCCCGGCCTCGGCCAGCAGCGCGTCGATCTGGGCCAGGATATCGGCGGTCTGCCCCGCGGCATCGGCCGACGGATCATCGGCGACCTGGCCGGCGAGCCAGATCAGCCCAGCCCCCACCACCGCCCCGGACAGGCGCTTCTCCTCGGCCAGGCGTCGTATCGTCATGCCCTGTTGCCCTGTTCCATTTGTCCGGCCATCTGTGCAGCCGGAGGGTCACCCATGGCCAGTATGCTCGACAAGTTCGTGCTCGCGAGCCGTCACATCCTGAGCGTCTTTTTCCTGGGGCTGATGGCGGCCCTGGTGCTCTATGCCGCGCGCTTTCTGCTCAAGCTCTGGGCCTTCGCCACCGAGATCCTCAGCATGACCGACGAGGATGCGCTGCTGAAGATGCTCTACATGCTCGATTCGGCGCTGGTTGCGGCACTGGTCGCGACCGTCGCCATCGCTTCCTACCACGCCATGGTCCGCCAGTTGCCGGCCGGCACCGGGGGCGAGGCGGCGGCCTGGGTGGATGATACGGCGCCGGGCAACCTGAAGCTGAAACTCGCCACCTCGATCGTGGCGATCAGCAGCATCCACCTGCTGACCATGCTGATGAAGCCGAGCGACTACAGCGACCGCGACGTCTGGCTGGCGCTGGCGCTGCATGGCTCCTTCCTGATGGGCGTGCTGATCCTGGGGGTGCTCGACTGGCTGGAAAGCCGGGCCAAGAAGTAAGCGCGACCTGGCGCCCGCGGCGCCTGAGCGCCGCAGGTCGGCCAGGGCAGCGCCTCAGCGCCGCAGGTCGGCCAGGGCGGCGCCTCAGCGCCGCAGGCGGGCCAGGGTATCGCCCTGTGCGGCGGCGGTGATCGCCGCCACATCCTCGGCCAGCAGCAGCCGCTCCGCCGCCATGCGCTGCGCCGTCGCCGACACCGCAGCGACATAGGCCGCGGGCGTGGGATAGCGTTCGGCAATCGACGGGCGTGGGTCGCCGGCGGCCTCGCGCTCCGCCCGGGTCGCCGCCAGCGGCACCACGCCCCCGGTGTTGTAGCACAGCGCCCCTTCGGCAAAGCCCGCACTGCGCGGATTCCAGCCCGTGTAGGTCGCGCGCGTAACCTCGGTCACCGGCGCGCGCAGCCCGCCGATGGCGTTGCCATCCGCCTCCACCCGCGGCACCAGCACCGCGTATTCGCCGCGCACGACGGGCGGCACCCGGCTGTTGTCCACCAACTGCGCCGGTCCGACGGTGCCGCGGTAGCCGAGCATCCCAAGGCCCGCATACAGCCCCGCCGGCGACACCAGCGTGCCCTGCGAGACCATGGGGTAGCGGCTGCTGGGCGGCTCCACGCCTTCCCGCAGCCAGGCTTCCATCGCCACCAGCAGGGCGCGGGCCGGGGCGCCGGCCTGCAACGGGTTCACCGGCAGGGCGCAGCGGTCGATCCGCGCGGCCACCGCGCTGGCGGTCGCGAAATGCGGATGGCCGACCAAGGCATAGGCGCGGACCTCGGGGGCCAGGTCGATGTGCCGGCCCTGGGTGTCGGTCACCAGCAGCGAGGCGCGGGCGCCCCAGAACTCATAGTCGCTGTCGGTCTGCATGACCCGGGGGCAGGTGTTGCTCAGGCGGCAGCGCAGCAGCAGCCCGTCGCGCGCCCCGGTCAGGTGGTCCTGCGTCACGCCATAGGTGAAGGGAAACTGGTCGGCCGGGTAATGCCGGTCGGCATGTGGCGTCGGGTTGCGCCCGGGCTGGGCGAAGCGGGCATTGGTGAAGCTGCGCCGCGTGCCCGGGATATGCGGCAGCATGGCGTCATAGACCTGGCGCCCGGCCTCATCCTCGTTGAAGCCAAGGTAGAGGTAGTCGCGCACCACGCGCCCGGACTGCGACACGCCATGCAGGATGGCGCGATCGACGGTGGGCCGCCCGTCGCTGGCCAAAGGGTTGGCGGGGCTGCGGTCGCGCCGCAGGAAGGTCGCGACATCGCGCAGGGCGGCGAAGGCGATCCCCTGCACCGCGGGGTCCTTCGCCGTGTAGATGAACTCATACAGCGCCCCGGCGTCGAAGCCGGGGGGGCGCGTGATCTCGATCTGGCGGTCGTCGATGAAGCGGAAGGACAGGCCGGCCGGGGTGCCGCGCGGGTCATCGGCCTGCACGCGCGCGGTCAGGCTCGCACCCTCCCGGCTGGCGGCGGGGTAGGTGAGGGGGACGGTGACCGGGCTCGTCGTGTTGTCGAACAGGAATTCCTCACGCGACAGGCCGGTGACATTCGGCACGATCGGGGCCTCCAGGCGCAGCCCGGCGCCGCGGCCCTCGCCCGGCGGGATGTCGGCCTGCCAGCCGACCCAGACCAGCGTGTAGCCCTGGCGCAGCAGGAAGCCGTTGCCCGCGCTGCGGCCCAGCATCAGGTCGTTGGCCACCACGTCGTGGTACAATTGCCCGGCGAGTTCGCGCCCACGGTTGGGCACTTCGACCAGCAGGCTGCCATTGCCGGCGAAGGCCCGGGCGGGGCGCAGGATGACGACCTCGGCCACCGCCTCGACCCGCCCCTGCGCATTGCGCGGGGCCAGAGCGATATCGGCGATGATGGCATTGCGCGGATCGGCCGGGTCGAGGCTGAGGGTCGCGCGCCCGGCCAGGCGTTCATATGCGCCTGTGCTGCCGAAGGCGGCGCCGCCGAAGGCGGTGCTCGGGGGCGACAGGTCGAGGCGTGTGACCTCGGCCACGGCAGGGGTTGCCAGCAGCAAGGCCAGCGCGGCGGCGGAACGGCGCATCCAGGTTTCCTCCATTTTCAGGAAGCCTAGACGGGCTGGCGCCAAAACGCGAAGGGCCCCGCGGATTGCTCCGCGGGGCCCCCTGGCGTCAATTTCCGGGCGGGATCAGCCCTGGTTGCGGTTGCCCAGCAGGGACAGCAGCATCTGGAACAGGTTCACGAAGTTCAGGTACAGGCCCAGTGCGTCCATCACGCTGCGCTTGCCGGCCAATTCCGTGCCCTCGGCGTAGGAATGCTCGATGTAGTCGGCCTTGATCCGCTGCGTGTCATAGGCGGTCAGGCCGACGAACACGACCACCCCGATCACGCTGATGACGAAGGCCATCATCGCGGACTGCATGACGATGTTCACCAGGCTGGCGATGATGATGCCGATCAGCCCCATCATCATGAAGCTGCCCAGCTTCGTCAGGTCGGCCTTCGTCGTGTAGCCGTACAGGCTGGTCGCGGCGAACATGCCGGCCGTGATGAAGAAGGTGCTGGCGATGCTGGCGCCGGTGTAGATCACGAAGATGTTCGCCATGCTGGCGCCCATCGTCGCGCAGAAGATCCAGAACAGCGCCTGGGTCGCGGTCGTGCTCAGCCGGTTGATGCCGAAGGACAGCACCAGGATGAAGGCCAGCGGCGCGAACATGGTGATGTAGCCGAGGATCGTCGGGGCCACGGACATGCCGCGCGAGGTGCGGACGACCTCATAGAACAGTGACGCCACGGCCGGGTTGTGCGCGATGAAATACGCGACGAAGCCCGTCAGCAGGAGGCCCGAGGCCATCCAGTTGTAGACCCGCAGCATGTATGTGCGCAGGCCGGCGTCGATCGCGGCTTGGTCAACGCTGGCGGTACGGCCCCATCCGGCCATCGGCGCCTGCGGTCGGTTGTTGGACCAGGACATGTTGGAGCTCTCTCCTGCTGGCGGATGAGCCCGCCAATGCCGCGAGTATATGGACACACGGTAATCCATATCAAGCCCCGCGGGTCGGATCGTGCCCTATTCCGCCGCGGCCCCATCGGCGAATTGCGCGGCATGCAGCCGGCCATAGGCGCCGCCGCGGGCCAGCAGGTCACGATGGGTGCCCTGTTCCACGATGCCCGCGTCGGTCACCACCATGATCCGGTCGGCATCGCGAATCGTGGCCAGGCGATGCGCGATCACAAGGCTGGTCCGCCCGGCTGCGAGCTCGGCCAGCGACGCCTGAATGGCGCGCTCCGTCTCGGTGTCGAGTGCCGAGGTCGCCTCGTCCAGGATCAGGATGGGCGGATTGCGCAGGAACATGCGCGCGATGGCCAGGCGCTGCTTCTGGCCGCCCGAAAGCTTCACCCCCCGTTCGCCGATCAGCGTGTCCAGCCCCTTGGGCAGGTCGGCGATCACCCCGTCCAGCCTGGCGCGGCGGGCGGCATCGCGGATCTCGGCCTCCGAGGCCCCGAGTCGGCCATAGGCGATGTTGTCGCGGATGCTGCCGGCGAAGAGGAAGACATCCTGCTGCACGATGCCGATCTGGGCGCGCAGCGACGCCTGGGTCATGTCGCGGATGTCGATGCCGTCGATGGTGATGCGGCCGCCCTGCACATCATAGAATCGCGGCAGCAGCGAACAGATGGTGGTCTTGCCCGCGCCCGAGGGGCCGACC
>JBBQHE010000250.1:0-5691 GCA_038323655.1 Acetobacterales bacterium
GCAGCGGGCTATCCGGCATCGTCCCGGCGTTGGACTTCCTGACCGCGAGCAACCGCAAGGGCCTCGGCGACGCCGTCGCCGCCTTCGACAGCGGCGCGCTCGACGCCAAGGATCGCGACGTGGTCGTGATCGGCGGCGGCGTATTGTTCGTGCCGGCGCAGCACGACGTCCTTTTCCAGCTTGAAGTTCGGGATGCCGTAGATCATCAGCCCGCCCACCCGGTCGTACCGGTCATACACCGTGACCTGCCAGCCGCGCTTGCGCAGCACCTCGGCACAGGCCAGGCCCGCCGGGCCGGCGCCGATAATACCGACACTTTCCGGGCGCTCGTGCTTGGGCTTGGGCGGCTTGATCCAACCGCGTTCCCAGGCGGTATCGGTGATGTACTTTTCGACTGCGCCGATGGTGACGCTGTCAAACCCCTTCTCGATCACGCAATTGCCTTCGCAGAGCCGGTCCTGCGGGCAGACGCGGCCGCAGACCTCGGGGAAGGTGTTGGTGGCCGAGACGACCTCATAGGCTTCCTCCAACCGGCCTTCGGCGGTCAGCTTCAGCCAGTCGGGGATGTTGTTGTTCAGCGGGCAATGCACCTGGCAGAAGGGCACGCCGCACTGGCTGCAGCGGCTCGACTGTTCGGCGGCGCGATCGGCGGTGAAGCGGGCGTAGATTTCGTCGAAATCCTCGCGGCGCAGATCGGGGCGCCGCTTTTCCGGCGTGCGCTGCGGGGTCGAGACGAATTGCAGCATGCGGTCAGCCATCGGCACATCTCCACCCGGCGGCTGCGTACGACCCCGCAGCCAACACCCTGACCGAAGCAATGGCATGGTTGCGGCCCGCACCAAAGTGGATTTCCGGTTATATGGCAGTCATCCTGACATAATATCTGCCATGCGTTTTCGATCGGTACGGAACTGTCCCATCTTGCCAGGAAACTAGGGCCGATTCGGCTCCATCATGCGGCAACGGCATCCCGCCGGCCACCGCCCGGACGAAAGCGCGCCAGATATCCAGGCACGATCGCCTCCATCGGCGTGGCGGCAATGCCAAGGTCGGCCAAGCCTGCGGCGCCATCGGCCACGACGTTGTCACGCGCCAGCAGCTTCAACTGGTCCGACGTCAGCGGCGGGTTGGGCAGGCGGTCACCGACCGCCGCCTGGAATCGCACAAGGGCCATGGGCAGTTCGATCATCCGGTTCCGCCGGCGCGTCGTGGTCAGGATAAAGGCCAGCAGGTCGCGAAAGCTCGCCACCCGCGGCCCGCCGAGTTCGAAAACCCGCCCGGCCGCTCCGGGCTGGTCGACCGCAGCGATCACGGCATCGGCGACATCGCCGACATAGACCGGCTGGAACCTTGTCGCCCCATGGATGACCGGCATGAATGGCAGAAGCCGCGCCAGGCCGGCAAATCGGTTGAAGAAGGCATCCTCCGGCCCGAACACGATGGAAGGCCGCAGGATCACGGCCGCCGGGAAGCCTTGGCGCACCGCGTCCTCACCGGCAGCCTTGCTGCGTGCATACAGGCTGTCGCTGCCGGCATCCGCCCCGATCGCCGAAACATGGATCATGTGCGCGACACCGGCACGCGTGGCGGCCTGGGCAATGCGCCCGGGGGCTTCGGCCTGGATGCGCTGGAAATCGCCCGGCCGACGTTCGAACAGAATGCCCAGCAGATTGACCACGACCGAGGCGCCGGTGACGGCGCGCGCCACCGCCGCATCATCGTTCGGGTCGGCGTTGACCGGCACGATCTGCCCCACCCGCCCCTGGGTGGCCAGGACGCGGACCGAGTCGGCATGGCGGGTGACGATGCGGACCACGTAATCGGCTCGCGCCAGGCGCATGACGACTTGGCGGCCAATGAAGCCGGCGCCCCCGAAGACAGTCGCGATGCGGCGCATGACCATGATCCCTTGCTGAGGCTCATTACCTAGGGCGCGTGACGACGGTCGCCAAGCGCACCCCCCGCTTGACGCCGGGGCGGGCAGCCCATAAACGCCCGGCCACACCCCACTGCCCAGGTGGCGGAATTGGTAGACGCACTGGCTTCAGGTGCCAGCGATCGCAAGGTTGTGAAGGTTCGAGTCCTTTCCTGGGCACCACTTTTCTTTCCACAGTGGCGATGACGAGGCGCCTCGCGCTATTCCCGTTCCGTTCGGGGCAGGGTGCTTCCCGCGCTGAACCAAGTGGGGGGCGGCGCTACGAAGCCTGGCTGTGCTGGTCCGCAACGGTACCCCGCCCAAGGCAGTCCCTTGCCGAAACAACGGGTGCGGCGGATAGCGGCGCGTATCCGGCGCCAACTCATCTTCCCCCAGGACATCGCCCCATGACCACGCTGTTCACCGCCGGCGGGCAGATTCGCCTGCATCGCCACGACCTGCCCGAGGGCCTCGACTTTGGCCCCATGGTTGCCATCGATACCGAGACGATGGGCCTCGACCCCCGGCGCGACCGGCTGTGCCTGGTGCAACTGTCGGCCGGCGACGGCCAAGCCCATTGCGTGCAGATCATCCCCGAAGCGCTTGGCGGTCGGGGTGCTGACTGCCCCAACCTCAAGCGGCTGCTGGAGGATCCGGCGGTGACCAAGCTGTTCCATTTCGCGCGCTTCGACGTCGCGGCCCTGCACCAGGCGCTCGGCGTCACCGTCGCCCCCGCCAAATGCACCAAGATCGCGGCCAAGCTGGTCCGCACCTTCACCGATCGGCATGGGCTGAAGGACCTCTGCCGGGAATTGCTCGGGGTCGAGATTTCCAAGCAGCAGCAGACCTCCGACTGGGGTGCCGTTGAACTGAGCCCCGAGCAATTGACCTACGCGGCCTCCGACGTGCTGCACCTGCACGCGCTCTGGGCGAAGCTTGAGGCGCTGCTGCGGCGCGAAGGGCGCCTGGCGCTGGCCGAGGCCTGTTTCTCCTTCCTGCCGGCGCGCGGGGCGCTCGATCTGCTCGGCTATGAGGACCCCGACATCTTCCACCACTGAGCGCAAGTCGTTCCATCCAAGGGCTTAACGCAATCGTCACTCCTGGCACGTTTCTTGTCCGGCATGGCGGAACCGACGTCTCCGCCGTTGACCCTTACTGCCCCCGGCCGCATATCAGATCGGTGACCACCGTTCCCCTCCGCCTCGCATGACCACGGCCCCCAAAGCCCCCGTGCCGCTCCCGGTCCCCGACCGCGCGGCCAGCCGCGGCATGCCGGCCCTCAGCCGCCAGCGCCTGACGCCCACCAAGGGTCAGTTGCTGCGCCGGCGCCTGGCCGTGGTGGGCCTGAAATGGCTGCTGCCCGGGGCCGCCGTCGTGCTGCTGGCTGCGGTCGCGCTCTGGCCCGAATTCGACCGTGCCGAGGATCGCGGGCGGCTGTCCTTCCGGCGGCTGACGTCGGCCTTGCCCGATGCGATGCGAGTAGTGAACCCGCGCTACGACGGGGTGGATGAGTTGCAGCGGCCCTACACCGTCACGGCTTCGGTCGCCGCGCAGCAGGGGGCCGACCCGAACATCGTGGCGCTGACCGCGCCGCGCGCCGACCTCGCGCTCAGCGGCGGCGACTGGGTCTTCCTGGAAAGCGACGACGGCCGCTTCTTCCGCAACACCAACATCCTGGATCTTTGGGGCCGGGTGACACTGTTCCACGACAATGGCACCACCATGACGACCGAGCGCGCGCATATCGAACTCAACCCCGGTACGGCCGAAGGCGATGCAGCGGTCGCTGCACAAGGGCCCTTCGGCACCCTCGTCTCCGAAGGCTTCCGGCTGACCGATCGCGGCGCGGTGGTGATCTTCACCGGCCAGGCCCGCGCGATGCTGGAGGGCGGCCGGTGAAGTGCGCGCTTCTTCTGCTGGCGCTGGCGCCGGGCCTCGCCTTCGGCCAGGCGCTGGACCTGTCGCGCGGCGGGCCGACCGAAGTGACCGCGACCGACGGCATCGAATGGCGCCAGCAGGACCAGGTCGTGATCGCCCGCGGCAATGCCCGCGCGGTGCGCGACGGGGTGACGGTGGATGCGCAGCGCCTGCTCGCACGGTATCGCCCGCGCGGCGGCGGCGCCCCCGTGGCACCGGGCGAAAATCCCAGTTCCTCCTCCGAAATCTGGCGGTTCGAGGCCGATGGCCGGGTGCAGATCTCCACCGCGACAGACCGTGCCGCCGGCGACCGCGCGATCTATGACATCGACCAGGCGGTGATGGTGCTGACCGGCAGCGACCTGTGGCTGACGACGCAGGACAGCCGGATCACCGCGCGCGACAGCCTGGAATATTGGACGCCGCGGCGCATGGCCGTGGCCCGGGGTGCGGCGGTCGTGACGACCGAGGACGGGCGCCGCATCCAGGGCGACACCATCGTCGGCTATTTCCTGGAAAACGTCCCTGAACCCGCGCCCCGGGGCGCTGCGGGTCGCGCCGCGGCACCGCCCGCACGCGCCTTGGCGCCCACCCCCGGCAGTCAATCGGCATCCCTGGCCGGTGCCACGCAGCCGGGGCCCGCCGGGGTGCCGGGGGCCGGCAGCAAGCTCGATCGCGTCGAAGCCTTTGGCAATATCGAAATCCGCACCACCACGGAGACCGTGCGCGGTGACCGCGCGGTGTATTCGCCCGTCACCGGCCTGGCCCGCGTGCTCGGCAATGTGCGCATCACCCGTGGCGAGAACCAGTTGAACGGCCAGGAAGCCCTGGTCGACCTTCGCGCCAATACCGCACGGCTGATCGCCTCACCCGGCGCACGGGTGCAGGGGCTGATTTCCCCCCAGAGCGGCGCCGAGCCAACCGGCGAGCCCCGTCCGGCGGGGCGGCCGCAGCCGCGCCCTGGCACGCCGCGATGAACCGCCAGGACCCTCCCCGCCTGGATCAGGGCCGCCAGGATCAGGCCCGCCAGGATCAGGCCCGGTTGGGCGAACCACCGCTGCGGGTGGTCCAGGGCGGGCTGGCAGCACCACAGGGCGGGCTGGTCGCGATCGGCCTGGGCAAGCGGTACAAGAAGCGCCCCGTGGTGCGTGGCGTGTCACTGAACCTCAAGCGTGGCGAGGCTGTGGGCCTGCTCGGCCCGAACGGTGCCGGCAAGACCACCACCTTCTACATGATGACCGGCCTGGTGCAGCCCGACGCCGGCCAGGTGCTGATGGACGGGCATGATGTGACCCGCTTGCCGATGTATCGCCGCGCGCGCCTGGGCCTCGGCTACCTGCCGCAGGAGGCTTCGATCTTCCGCGGCCTGTCGGTCGAACAGAACATCATGGCCGCATTGGAGGTGGTCGAACCCGACCGCGACCGGCGCCATCAGATGCTGGATTCGCTGCTGGCGGAATTCGGCATCTCCCATCTGCGCCGCGCGCCCGCCCTGGCGCTGTCGGGCGGCGAGCGTCGGCGTTGCGAAATCGCCCGCGCGCTGGCCACCCACCCCGCCTACATCCTGCTGGACGAACCGCTGGCCGGCATCGACCCCATCGCGGTCGGCGAGATCCGTGACCTGGTCAAGCATCTGAAGGACCGCGGCATCGGCGTGCTGATCACCGACCACAATGTGCGCGAGACGCTGGAGATCATCGACCGCGCCTATATCCTGCACGACGGCCAGGTCATCAAGGAAGGCAGCCCGGCCGAAATCGTGGCGGACGAAAAGGTGCGCCGGGTCTATCTCGGCGAGCGGTTCAGCCTCTGACCGCCATGCGCCGTCCCACTTCGACCATCAGGGGCTGACGCGCATG
>JBBQHE010000251.1:0-5641 GCA_038323655.1 Acetobacterales bacterium
GCCCGGCGCGACATGGCGCTCGCGGCGTTGCAAACCGAGCTCGCCGAACGCGGCCTGCGCTTTGGGTATGGCACGCTGTGGCGGTTCTTCGACCGGCGTGGCTACACGCGCAAAAAAAGACCGCGCACGCGGCCGAGCAGCAGCGCCCGGATGTCCTGATCCGGCGCGAGGCTTGGTTCGACGGTCAACTCGATCTCGATCCTGACCGCCTAGTCTTCGTCGATGAAAGCTGGGCCAGCACCAACATGGCGCGGCGCTACGGCCGCTGCCCTCGCGGCGAGCGACTGCGCATGGCGGTGCCGCATGGCCACTGAAAGACCACCACGCTGATCGCGGGCATGCGCAGCAGCGGCGTCGTGGCCCCCTTCGTCATCGACTGCCCGGTCAACCGCGTCATCTTCGAGGCCTGGGTAGAACAAGCTTTGGTGCCGGAGCTGCGCCCCGGCGACATCGTGGTGATGGACAACCTAAGCAGCCACAAAGGCCCCGCCGTCCAGGCGCTGATCGAAGGCGCGGGCGCGCACCTGCTGTATCTCCCGCCCTACAGTCCCGACTTCAACCCGATCGAAAACCTGTTCGCCAAGATCAAGGCGCTGCTCCGAAAAGAGGCCGCGCGCACCATAGACACGCTATGGGCCGCCATCGGCCGCATCCTCGATCTCGTCACGCCGCGAGAGTGCCAGAACATGTTCGCCGCAGCAGGATATGATCCAGACTGGTGGGATTAGGCTCTAGCAGCCCGGCCGCGGCCTCGGCAAAGCCGGCGCGGTTGTGCAATCCGGTCAGCGGGTCCCGCATGGCGGCGGCGACCAGTTCCAGTTCCAGGGCGTCGCGTTGGCGCAGCGCCGCGGACATCCGCAGGAAGAACAGCGGCACCAGCAGGTCGATGCAAAGCCAGACCCAGGCCAGCGTGCGGATGGGCTTTGCCGCACGGCCCAGCCCTTCAGCGATGCCGGTGCCCAGGCACAGGACGCCGGTCAGGATCAGCAGCGACGCCCCGGCCAAGCCGCGTCGAGGCACAGCAAGGCGCGTGCGATGCGCAGGGAAAGAAACGCGACGTCGTCCGGCGTCATCGCAGCACCCGGCACCCCGATCATGCGGCCGCGGCCAGGGCCTCCCCCGCCGTCACCCGGCCATCGTACAGCGCGCGTCCGATGATGCAGCCAGCAATGGCCGCGCCGGCCGCGCGCAGGGCGGCGATATCGCCCGCCCCGGCCACGCCACCGCTGGCAATCACCGGCACCGGCACCGCGCGGGCCAGGGCGGCCGTCGCTTCGACATTCACGCCGCCCAACATGCCGTCCCGCGCGATATCGGTGAAAACAATCGCCGCCGCCCCGCTGTCGGCAAAGGCGCGGGCCAGGTCCAATGCCGTCATGTCCGACGTCTCGGCCCAGCCTTCGGTGGCCACCATCCCGTCCCGCGCATCGATGCCGAGCGCGACCCGCCCCGGGTGCCGGGCGCAGGCGGCGCGGACGAAGGCCGGGTCCTTCACCGCGGCCGAACCGATGATCACCCGCGCGACCCCCGCTTCCAGCCAGGCTTCCAGCGTCGCCATGTCACGAACCCCGCCGCCCAGCTGCACCGGGGCCGCGGTCGCGGCCAGGATCGCGCGCACCGCCGCGGCATTGGCCGGGCGCCCGGCAAAGGCGCCGTCCAGGTCCACCACATGCAGCCAGCCAAAACCCGCGGCCCAAAAAGCCGCGGCCTGGGCCGCGGGGTCTTCGGCATAGACGGTGGCCCGCGCCATGTCGCCGCGTTGCAGCCGCACCACCTGGCCGGCCTTGAGGTCGATGGCGGGGTAAAGGTCGAAACTCACGACACCAAGGCCCCCGTGGCCCGTCCGCGCCCGGGGTCGAGCAGCTTGAAATAGTGGTGCCCCGCCACCGTCTGCCCCTGCACCCGGGCATAGGCCGGGTGCGTGCCCCAGCGCTGGTAGCCCAGGTGTTCGAACAGGGTGATAGCGACGGTCTGCGTCTCGCGCACATCCAGGTTGAGCACCCGGTGGCCGAGCGCCGCGGCCCGTTCCTCCACCCGCGCCACCAGCAGCCGCGCCAATCCGTGGCCGCGGGCATAGGGGGCGATGAAGGCGTGGTTCAGCGTGGCGGCCCAGGCCTGGGCTTCGTTGTGCCGGGCCGGGCGCACCAGCAGGGCGGAACCGACGCAGACGCCATCCAGCCGCGCCACGAACAATTCCCGTTCCGGCACCAGCAGCAGGCCGCGGAAATGGCGGATCAACGCCTCGCGTCCCTGCGGCGTCACCCAGCCGAAGCCGCCGCCCTCGGCAATCGCGGCGTCGGTCGCCTCCGCCAGGTCGGCCAGGTCGATGTCCAACAGCGCCTCGACCCGCTCGACCGACATCTGGCGCGCAACGGCATCCATCACGGGTTCCATTCCAGGAAGTTGGTCAGGATCCGCAGGCCGACGGGGCCCGATTTCTCCACATGGAACTGCGTGCCGGCGATATTGCCGCGGCCGACCATGGCGACGACCGGTCCGCCGTAGTCGGTGGTGGCCAGCACGTCGTCGGGGTCGGCGCCCACCCAGGCGTAGGAATGGACGAAATAGGCATGGGCGCCGGGCTTGACCCCATCCAGCAGCGGATGGGCCTCGGCCGTAAAATCCAGCTGGTTCCAGCCCATCTGCGGCAGCGCCATCGGCTGGCCATCGGCATCATGCGGGTCCATCGGCGCCATGTCGCCCGGCAGCCAGCCCAGGCCCGGCGTCACCCCATGTTCCAGCCCGCGGTCGCAGAGCAACTGCATGCCGACGCAGATGCCAAGGAAAGGCTTGCGGTCGAAGCGCACGGCACGTTCCAGCCCTTCCACCATGCCCGGTATCGCGCCCAGCCCGGCGCGGCAGGCGGCGAAAGCACCCTGGCCCGGCAGTACGATCCGGTCGGCGATGTCCAGGTCCTGCGGATGGGTGGTGACGCGTATGGTGGCGGCGATCCCGGCCTCGGCGGCCACGGTTTCCAGCGCGCGCAGCACGCTGGCGAGGTTGCCCGAGCCGGGGTCGATGATGGCGACCCGCATCAGCGGAGGCCTCGGGCAAGGTCGGGCCGCGCCGACAGCAGGCGAAACAGCGCGGTTTCCCGGTCGCTTCCGGCGACCACGGCGACGATGGGACGGCCCTGGCGCGCCAAGGTCCAGCGCCGGATGTCCTGGGCCGAGACGCCGATCAACAAATGCACCCCAAGCCCGATCCAGGCCCCCGCGGCCGCCGGGGCAAGCAGCCCGACAACCACCAGCAGGCCGAGATAGGCCAGGGCCGCGATCCAGCAGCGGTGCCAGAGCAACCAGGGAAGCGGTGCGATCATGGCGACGAGCGACACCTTCTCCCGCACCAGGATCAGGTCGTCGGGCGTGGCATGGACAGTGTAGAGCCGCATCAGCCCGCCAGGGCCCCCTTCGTCGAGGGGATGCTGCCGGGGCTGCGCGGGTCCGGCTCCACCGCCGCGCGTAGCGCGCGGGCCACCGCCTTGAAACAGGCTTCGGCAATGTGGTGGGCGTTGCTGCCGGCGCCTTGCGTCACGTGCAGGGTCGCGCCGGCGTTGAAGGCCAGCGCGCGAAAAAACTCCTCGAACAACTCGGTATCCATCTCGCCCACCTTGTCGCGGCCGAAGGTGGCGTTGAACGCGAGGAAGGGGCGGCCGGACAGGTCGATCGCGGCTGCCACCAGCGCCTCATCCATCGGGATGGTGGCCTGGCCGTAGCGGCGGATGCCGCGCTTGTCGCCCAACGCCTCGCGGATCGCCTGGCCCAGCACGATGCCCACATCCTCGGTCGTGTGGTGGAAGTCGATGTGCAGGTCGCCGGTCGCGGCGATGGTCATGTCGATCAGCGAATGCCGGGCCAGCGCGGTCAGCATGTGGTCCAGGAAGCCGATGCCGGTGGCGATTTCGGCCCGGCCGGTGCCATCCAGGTCGATGGCGACACGGATATCCGTCTCGGTCGTCGTGCGGGCGATCTGGGCGCGGCGGGTCGGGATCATGCTGCGGGTTTAGTCCCGCCACGCTGGCGCGGCAAAGTGGCATGTTGGGGCAGGGGTGTTCAGGTCGCGCGTGACTTGGCCGGACGGGCGCTGTAGCCCATGCCGTGAGATGACACGCCTGACAGTTTCCCTGACGCTCGCGGTCGTGCTGACCGCCTGCGCGCCCAGCTTCAACCCCGACACCTATGCCACCCGCGCGGTGCAGCAGGCCAATCCGGCCGACCGCGGCACCATCGCCGGCGTGCGGTCGGTAAGGGTGGTGGCCGATGGCGCGACCGGGGCCGCGACCGGCGCTGCGGCCGGCGGGCTGGTCGGGTCGCAGACGCCGGGCGGCGGCCTGGGCGCTGCCGTGGGCGCGCTCGGCGGGGCCGTCTTCGGCGGGCTGGTCGGCTCGGCGGTGGAACGGGCGGGCGGCAATACCACGGCCTACGAATACATCATCCGCAAGGCCAACGGCGACCTGGTGGCGGTGACCCAGCACGAGGTGGAACCGCTGCGCGTCGGCATGCGGGTGCTGGTCATCGCCGGCACCCAGGCGCGGGTGGTGATCGATTACACCGAGGAAGAGGCCCCCGCCGCGCCAGCGGCATCGGTGCCTGCCGCGGCAGCGGCATCGGTGCCCACCGCGGCCCCCGCCGCGGCAGCGGCAGCAAGCCCCGCAGCCACCGGCCCCGCAGCGCCGCCGGCGCCGGTCTGGGCCGATCCGGCGCCGGTGCCCCGCCCGGCGCCGACCACGCCCGATATCCGATCCTACAGCCCCGAGGCGCCCACCGTCCCGCTGTAGCCGGTCATTCGACCCTGATCCCCGCCGCGGCGACCACGGCGGCGAATTTCTGGCCCTCGGCCGTGATGAAGGCAGCGAAGGCCGCGGGGCTTTCGCTCGGCGCCGGGACCAGGGCCGCGCCTTCGAAGCGCTCCTGCGTGGCGGGCAGCGCCAGGAAGCGGGTTGTTTCGGCAAATAGCCGTTCCACCACCGCGGGCGGCGTGCCCGCCGGCGCCAGCAACCCGTGCCAGGGCGCGATATCGGTGCCTGGGTAGATCTCGTTCAGGGCAGGCAGGTCGGGGGCGATCGCCATGCGGGCGGGCATGGTGGTGGCCAGCGCCCGCAACCGGCCCTCGCGCACTTGCGGCCAGGATGTGGCGACCGTGTCGATCATCAACTCGACCTGGCCGCCCAGCAGCGCCTGTAACGCCGGCGATCCGCCGCTGAAGGGCACATGCGTCATGCGGATGCCGGCCTTCTGGCAGAACAATTCCATCGCCAAATGCAGGCTGCTGCCGACGCCGCTGCTGGAATAGTTCAGCTTGTCCGGGTTCGCCCGGGCATAGGCCACCAGCGCCGCGACATCGGCCACCGGTAGTTTCTGCGGGTTCACGGCAAGATAGCAGGGGGTGACGGCCAGATTGGTCACGGGCGCGAAATCCCGCACCGGGTCATAGGGCAGGCGGCCCCGCTGCAGGGCCGGCAGGATGGCATTGGCGGCGATATTGCCCAGGCCGATCGTCGCGCCATCGGTCGCCTTGGCCAAGGCATCGACCCCGATGCTGGACCCGGCGCCACCGCGGTTATCCACCACGACGGCCCGGCCAAGCACGGTCTGCAGATGCGCCGCCAGAAGCCGCCCGATCAAGACAGCCGCCCCCCCGG
>JBBQHE010000252.1:0-5555 GCA_038323655.1 Acetobacterales bacterium
CCCCCTTTTGATGCAGATACGCGCGCCCGGGTTGGCTGCTGCGGAGCCGTAGGCGCAGCGGCAGGCAACCCGGGCGCGGCGCCGTGGTCTGCTGAGGATCAGTCGCGGTTCTTGAACCGCCAGCTGTCGTTGCCGGTCTCGACGATGTCGCAGTGATGCGTCAGGCGATCCAGCAGCGCGGTCGTCATCTTGGCGTCGCCGAACACGCTCGGCCATTCGCCAAAGGCC
This sequence comes from Acetobacterales bacterium, assembly GCA_038323655.1. Taxonomy (GTDB): domain Bacteria; phylum Pseudomonadota; class Alphaproteobacteria; order Acetobacterales; family Acetobacteraceae; genus Humitalea. Next base: position 229 of record JBBQHE010000252.1, read on the forward strand.
AGGTTCGTTGTCACCAGGATCGAGGTCTGCTCGTACAGCCGGCTGACCAGGTGGAACAGCAACTGCCACCCGACCGCGCGAGCGGCAGGTAGCCGAGTTCGTCGAGCACCACGAGATGGACGCGGCAGAGCTGGTCGGCCAGCCGCCCCTGGCGGCCGGCACGCGCTTCCGCCTCAAGCCGGTTCACCAGATCGACCACGGTGTAGAACCGCCCGCGCGCGCCATCACGGATGCAGGCCCGCGCAATGGCAATCGCCAGATGCGTCTTGCCCGTCGCCACCATCAACGAGCTGGCCGCGGCCGAGAAGATCAATTCATCCTACGTGTCTCGGCTGCTCCGCCTGACGCTGCTGGCGCCGGAGATCGTCGAGGCGATCCTGGACGGGCGGCAGCCTGAGAGGATGACGCTGCCGGGGCTGATGGATGCCTGTCCGGTGGAGTGGGAGAGGCAGCATCCTGCCGCATCATGCGGGCCAGCCCGCCCCGGATCATTCAACTGGCGCTTTTCGCGAGGCAGAGGTTGCGATGCGCGTGACGACAGGGTGAAGTAGCCTCTCCCTGTGACGGCCGCGCCTCATGCGGCTGACTGGACGAGGACCTCACAGTGACGCCACGAGGAGCGATCCTGCAGATTGCGAAGATGGTCGGTCAGGACATGGCCCGCGGTGCGCTAAGTCGAGGAGCCATGGATGCCGGTCCGATGCTGGCTCAGGCCGGTGCCACACCAGATCTCGTCGCCTGCTTGGTGTCTGAAGCCACCAAGAAGCGGCCGGCAGATCGAATCGTCCAAGCCTGCTGCTTTCTGCTGGAAGCGGCGCTCACCGATTTGCGCATCGCCGGCAATGGCGGGGACACCACGGCACGAGCAGGTCTTGCAGATGCCTGCGGGGCAGTTGAGGCGGCGGTCACGGCCAACAGCCTTGCCCCGTACGTGCTCATGCTGATCGCGCGGGCCTTTGCGCAGGCTGGGCTCGACCCTGGGCCCGCGCTGAAAGAGGCAACTATCCTGGGTATGGAGGCGGGCTTGCCTCACGACCCAACGCCGCCGGGGCCCGGCGACTTGGCAGGAAGTCTTGCGCCCCTCGCTGAAGCGCTTGGTCAGGACCCCTTCGCCGTCCACGCAGAGTTGGCCACCACGGGCGCGGCATTTCCGTCCGAGCATCGCGCGGCCATGGCTGCGGAACTTGCCACCGCAACGATCCCCGCTGTGCGCGACGCGGCGCTCGGCTTCCTGCTCGATGCCGATCCCGCACTAGGCGTCGCGGTGCTGGAGGCGCTGGTCGCGCAGGCGCGCCGCCACCCCGTGCCGAGCCGCCTGGTCGAACGACTCATCAGCATTCGTCCGTGGTTGCCGTCGGCGCGCCAAGCCAAGCTGGACGCCACAATACGAGCGCTCCGCGCCAACGCGGCCGCCCCTGTGCCCGCACCCCGCATCGAAGTCACGAAGCTACTTGCATCCTTGTGCGACGGGGCGGGGGCGCAAAGCCTGTTCGCTCTGCTCAAGACCGGACGGCGCTTCGCCCTGGCGTCCGTGCTCATCAAGGTGGATGCGGGCGTGGCGGATGCCTGGGTTCGCGACGACATGCCGAAGCGGGAGGTCGACGGCATTATCGCCCAGATCACCGGCGCGACCGAGGCGGTCACGGTTCCGATCAACTTCGTCCAGGCTCGCCTTGCCCACGCACTGGCGATCAATCTCTCGCAGCGAACCCCGCCGCCGTTTGGCTTGCTGCAGGTGACCGAGGCGCTTGGCATGGGCCTGCTGCAGCCGGCCGAAATCTCGCCGATGGCTTTGGCAGCCCAGCTGCTTGCTGGCCTACCGCCCGACAAGACCGGACCCGATACGACGCGCGCTGCGCATGCGGACGCGGCGGATTGGCCCGAGCTGTTCGAGACCGTGGGCTCCTGGTTTGAAGCCGGAGAGGCGGTCGAGGCGCTACTTAAGCCAATCCCTTCGCGCAGCAAGCGGATCGAGGCAGTGCTGACGCGGCATTTGCCGGACCGCCGCCTCTTCTGGGCTGAGCGCTGCGCCTGGATGGCGGCGACACTACAGGGCAGCGCCACCGACGATGGCGAGGAATGGCTGAACTTCGCCCTGGTCGCCCGCGACCTCGCCAGCGGAGAACCTCAGCCCAACATCCCCTTGTTCGACCTCATCGCTGAAGCGACGGTTGACGCCTTCGCTGCGAACACATCCAGGCGGCCGCAGACGAGGCGGAGGGGCCGCTGAGGCTGGAGGGGCTGGCCAGCCTCGCGCGGGCCCTGGCAGCGCCCGCCGAACCGGCGAAAGCAGCAGCGTGAGCGGCGCCGCGCAGATGCAGACCGTGCGGGTGCCGCTGGCAGTTCGGAAGCAGCGGGGCGGGCGGAAGCTGGTGCTGACGCCGGGCGGTATGGCACCCCTCGGCGCCGTGGCTGGGGACACCACGTTGGTGAAGGAGGTGGCCCGGGCGTTCCGGCGGCGGCGGATGATGGAGGCGGGCCACCAGAGCACGATCGACGAATTCGCTGCGGCTGCGAAGATCAACTCGCCCTGTGTCTCCCGCCCGCTCCGGCTCGCGCAGCTCGCTCCCCACATCGTCGAGGCAATCCTGGACGGGCGCCAGCCGGAGGGGATGACGCTGCATTCGCCAATCGCGCGATCGCACGTTTGCGAAGAATATGCAGACGGCGCTGCCGGTGATGGATCTGTTGACAGTATCGGGCGGCCGGCAGTAGCCATCTTGCACTGTGCAAGGATCATTAAGGGTGCCCGAAAGGCTGCTGACCAGAAGGCAGACTCGATCGATGGTTTTAGGCCGCCTGCTGTCCTCGGGCAGCCTGTTCAGGCCGCGGCTGGCTGCGGATTGTCGGCTGTCAGAGGCGAGCATCTCTCGCATCGTCGCGGAGTTGCGTGACGAATCGTTGATAGAAGAAGTGCGCCGGCCAGCACCCTATCCGGGCGGCCCTTCGCAAATTGTTGCACTGCGCAAGGATCAATGGCTCGTCGGCCTCGACATCGCCAATGATCGCCTGACTCTCGGCGCAGGCACCTTCACCGGCGAGATCGGCTACCTGGAGCGGCGCGAATTTCCGGCCGCCGCAGCGCAGGAGAGCCTCGCCAAGGTGCTTGATGGCGGCATCGAGGCCCTGGCGGCGTGGTGCGCGCAACATGGCGTGGTGCCGTGGCGCGTCGCTGTCGCCATCCCCGGCTTTCGAGACCTCACCGGCCCGCCGAACCCGATCATCGCGATCGACGCCGCCTTGCTCGACGAGCGGCTTTCGAGTGCCTTCCCGGCCGTGCCGATCGTCTTCGCCAACGCGATCGCCGCGCATGCCGCCGCGCACCTGCAAGGTCTGCGTGACGCGCCGATCGAGGAGCGGCATCTGTTCATCCATCTCGGTCATGGTGTCGGCGGGGCATGGGTGGAGCCGGTGGCCGCAGCCGGCCCGATACAGCCCATCGAAATCGGCCATGTGGTGCTGGATCCCGCCGGCCCGCGCTGCCGCTGCGGCCATCGCGGCTGCCTCGAAGCCCTGGCCTCCACCAGCGCACTCGCCGCGCTGTGCGGGGTGGAGGAGCGGCAGTTGATCGCGGCCGGCGATGAATGGCCATCCCTGACGCAGATGACCGCCAGGCGCCGTACTGCGCTTCGCGAGTTGCTGCTGCGCGTCGGCGTTGCCATCGGCAATGCGCTGAATGTCGTGCCGGTTTCGCTCGTTGCGATCTCCGGCTGGCCGACCGCGCTGCCCGAGACGCTGCGCGCGGCTGTGGCAGAAGGAATGGACATGAGCCTATTCGGCGGGCGCGAAGCCGCGCCGGTGGCGTTACGCTACCTGCGCACCGCCATCGGCACCGAGCCGCGCGCCGTGCTGGCCTATGCCATGCACGACCTTGTGCGCGAGGGGGGCCTTTCGCCCCTCATGCGTGAGCCACCCCAACGCCTGGCGGGATAGCCGCCCTGCGCACCGAGATAACAGCCCGGAGCAACCGGGGATGAAAGGGATGACGATGCCAAGACCACACCTCCGCACAGCGCAGTTCCTGGCGGCCGCAACCATGGCCGTGCTGGCGCCGCTGCCCGCCCCCGCCCGGGACCTGACCATGGGCCGCGTGGCGGAACACGCCGCGATCGACCCTCATTTCAACAATGCGGGCAACGACGCATCGACGATGCGCAACATCTACGACAGCCTGCTGAACTTCGACGTCAACCAGGCGATCGGCCCCTCACTCGCGGCGTCCTGGCGCGTGCTTGATCCGCTGACCTGGGAAATCCGTCTGCGGGAGGGCGTGCGCTTCCACGACGGCACCCCCTTCACGGCGGAGGATGTGGTGTTCTCGCTGGAGCGCGCGAAGAACGTGCCGAACAGCCCGTCGAGCTGGGCGCGCAATGTCGGCGACATCGCGACGATGACGATCGTCGATCCGCTGACCATCCGCGTGACCTCCGCCGTCGCCACGCCGCTGCTGCTGGAGCAGATCGGGCAGGTCTACATCGCCTCGCGCCGCGCGGCGCAGGGTGCGACGACGTCCGACTTCAACGCGGGCCGCGCGGCGATCGGCACCGGGCCGATGCGCTTCGTTTCCTGGACGCCGGGCGACCAGATGCGCCTCGCCCGCTTCGACGGGCATTGGCGCGGGCCCAGCGACTTCGAGCGTGTGACCGTGCGCTTCATCACCAACCCGGCAGCGCGCCTGGCGACGTTGCTGTCGGGCGGGGTGGACGTGATCGACGGCGTGCCGCCGGGCGATGTGGCACGGCTGGAGCGTGAGCGCGGCGTCCGCGTGACATCCATCGTCACGCCCCGCATGGCCTACATGGCGCTCGATTCCGCGCGCGACGAAAGCCCCTTCGTGACCGATGCCGAAGGCCGGCCGATGGCGCGCAATCCGCTGCGGGACAGCCGCGTGCGCCAGGCGATCTCCATGATGATCAATCGCGAGGCGCTGGTGAACACGCTGCTGTCGGGCGGCGGCGTGCCGGCAGGGCAGATCGTGCCGGTCGGCCAGGGCGGCTACGATCCGGCCCTGATGCCGACGCCCTTCGACCTGCCGCGGGCGCGGGCATTGATGGCGGAAGCGGGCTGGGCAAACGGCTTCGGTCTGACCATCCATTCCTCCAACAACCGCTTCCCGCAGGATGCGGCGATGGCCCAGGCGCTGGGCCAGATGCTGGCGCGCGGCGGCATCCGCGTGAATGGCGTCACCACCATGCCCTTCAACGTCTATATCGGGCAGGCAACGGACCAGCGCTTCTCGGCCTTCCTGTTTGCCTACAACAGCGCCTCGCCACATTCCGCGGATGGGCTGCGCGGGTTGCTCGCCACGCGCGACCTGTCGCGTGGCC
>JBBQHE010000253.1:0-5466 GCA_038323655.1 Acetobacterales bacterium
ATGGGGGCGGAGAATGCGACGCTGACCTTCATGGTTGGCGGGGATGCGGCCGATTTCGCCGCCGCCGAACCCGTGCTGCAGGCGATGGGCCGGACCGTGGTGTATTGCGGGGCAGCCGGCGCGGGCCAAGCGGCCAAGGCCTGCAACAACATGCTGCTGGCGATTTCCATGATCGGCACCGCCGAAGCCTTCGTGTTGGCGGAGAAACTGGGGCTGTCGCACCAGGCGCTGTTCGACGTGGCGTCGAAATCCTCCGGCCAGTGCTGGTCGCTCACGACCTATTGCCCGGTGCCGGGGCCGGTCCCGAGCAGCCCCGCGAATCGCGACTACGCACCAGGCTTCGCGGCGGCGCTGATGGAGAAGGACCTGGGCCTGGCGCAACAGGCGGCCGAGGCGACGGGGGCGCAGACGCCCTTGGGGGCGCAGGCGCTGGCGCTGTACCGGCGGTTCGTCGCGGAAGGCGGCGGCGGCACGGATTTTTCCGGCATCGTCAGGATGCTGCGCGACGGCGCCGCCTGACGGGTCAGAACAGCGCCATCTGGGCCGGCTGCGGCGTGGCTGCGGCCGGGACCTGGAAGGCGCTGCAATCCAGCGCCTGCTGGCGCAGGTTGGTCCGGTCAAGCCCATGCTTGCGCAGGGCCAGAGCGAAGCGGCTGGCCAGCAGTTCCGCATAGGGCCCGGTGCCGGTCTGGCGGGTGCCAAAGCGGCTGTCATACAGCGCGCCGCCGCGCGTCTGCCGGATCAGCGAAAGGACTTTTGCGGCGCGGTCGGGGAAATGCTGGTGCAGCCAGGCTTCAAACATCTGCGCGATTTCCAGCGGCAGGCGCAGCAGCACATACCCCGCCCGCGTCGCGCCATTGCGGACGGCGGCGGCGATCAGGGTTTCCAGCTCCGCATCATTGAGCCCGGGGATCATGGGCGCGGCCAGGATGCCGGCCGGGATGCCGGCGCGGGACAGTTCGCCTATGGCGGCCAGGCGCCGCGCGGGACTGGCCGCGCGCGGTTCCATCGCCCGCGCCAGCGTGCCGTCCAGCGTGGTGATCGACAGGCAGACGTGGACCAGATTGCGCCGCGCCATGCGGGCCAGAATATCCAGGTCCCGCAGCACGCCGGCTGACTTGGTGACGATGGTGACGGGGTGGTTGTGCGCTTCCAGCACCTCCAGCACCTGGCGGGTCAGGCCGAGCGTGCGTTCCACCGGCTGATAGGGATCGGTATTCGCGCCCAATGCGATGGGCTTGGCGACATACCCAGGCTTACGTATTTCCCGGGTCAGCAGCGCCGCCACATCGGGCTTGAAGAGCAGTCGGGTTTCGAAATCCAGGCCCGGCGACAGGCCCAGATGCGCATGCGACGGCCGGGCGTAGCAATAGATGCAGCCGTGTTCGCAGCCGCGATACATGTTCACGCTGCGGTCGAAACCGATGTCGGGCGAGGTGTTGTAGGCCAGCGCCGACTTGCTGCTGTCCCGCGTCAGGGTCGTCGCCAGGGGTTCGGGGGCGACAAAGGCGGCATCCAGCGTGCCCCAGCCGTCGTCCCAGGCAACCGCCGACTGGCGTTCGTACCGGTTGGCCGGGTTGGACAGCGCGCCACGCCCCTTGCGGGCACCCGGCGGGACCAGGATAGGTTCGTGCAGGCCGCCGTCGGGCATGGCTGCGTTCTCCTTTCGTTCAGATCACAGGACCATATGGCCGGCCCACCCGTCAAGAACAATATGGGAACACTGGCGGTGGTCATCCCGGCCCTGAACGCCGCCGCGACGCTGCCCGCCGTGCTTGCCGCGCTGGCGGACGCCGCCCCGGGCGAAGTGCTTGTGGTGGACGGAGGCAGCACCGACGGCACCGCGGCGCCGCGCATGATCTCCTCCCCGCGCGGGCGCGGCCAGCAACTGGCCGCCGGCATCGCCGCCACCACCGCGCCCTGGCTGCTTTTGCTGCATGCCGACACGCGCCTGGCCCCAGGCTGGGCCAAGGCCGCCACCGCCTTCATCGCCGACCCCGCCAATGCCGGCCGCGCCGCGTATTTCCGCCTGGTGCTGGATGACCCTTCGCCCCAGGCCCGGCGGATCGAGGCGCTGGTCGCCTGGCGCTGCCGCACCTTCCGCCTACCCTATGGCGACCAGGGGCTTTTGGTCGCGCGCAGCACGCTGGAGGCCATCGGCGGCGTTGCGCCCCTGCCCTTGATGGAGGATGTGGACCTGGTCCGCCGCCTCGGCCGCCATCGGATCGTGGCGCTGCCGGTCGCCGCCGTCACCTCGGCCGCGCGGTATCACCGTGGCGGTTGGTGGGCGCGGCCGTTGCGGAACCTGTCGTTGCTCACGCTGTGGTTCCTCGGCGTCTCGACGACGCGGCTGGCGCGCTGGTACGGCTGACGCGATGCCCGACCGCCGCGCCGTGCTCATCGGCTGCGACACCCCGGGCATCGTCGCCGCCGATATCGCGGCGGCCTTCCGCGCCCTCGGCCGCGCCGACGCGGTCTTTGGCCCGGCCGAGGATGGCGGCTATTGGCTGGTCGGCCTCGGCCCCCGGCGCCCGGCAAAACCATTTGCCGAGGTGCGTTGGAGCACCGACCACGCCCTTGGCGATACGCTCGCCAATTTTTCTGGGCGCAGGGTCGCGCTTTTACGCAGGCTGCGCGATGTCGATACCGCGGCCGATCTCGCTCACATGCCGCCGATATAGTTCGGCCCGCCGCCGCCTTCCGGCGTGCACCAGTCGATGTTCTGGTCGGGGTCCTTGATGTCGCAGGTTTTGCAGTGGACGCAGTTCTGCGCGTTGATCACCAGAGTCGGGTTGTCGGTGTCGGTGCCAACGGCCTCATACACGCCGGCCGGGCAGTAGCGACTTTCGGGACTGGCGAAGCGGGCCCAGTTCACCGGCGCCCAGGCTGACGGATCGCGCAGCTTCAGATGCGCCGGCTGGTCTTCCTCGTGATTGGTGTTGGACAGGTACACGGAAGAAAGCCGGTCAAAGGTCAGCACACCATCAGGCTTGGGATAGGCGATGCGCGGGCTGTCGGCGGCGGGCCTGGTGGCCGTGTGGTCGGCGTGGTGCGTCAGCGTCCAGGGCGATTTGCCGCGGGTGATGTAGGTTTCCAGCGCCGCATTCACCATGCCGCCCCAGAAACCGAATTTCGCGAAGCCGGGCCGGATGTTGCGGATCGCGTTCAGCTCCTCCCAGACCCAGGAGTTTTTCAGCGCGATCGGGTATTCGTTCAGCACCGGGGGCGCAGCCTGGCCAGCCGCCAGCCCGGCCGCAGCGGCTTCAGCCGCCAGCATGCCGCTCTTCATCGCGGTATGCGTGCCCTTGATCTTCGCGACATTCAGAAAACCCGCGGTGCAGCCGATCAGCACGCCGCCGGGAAATGCCAGTTCCGGGATCGCCTGCATCCCGCCCTCGTTCAGTGCGCGGGCGCCGTAGGCGATGCGCTTGCCGCCGGCCAGCATGGGTGCGACGGCCGGGTGGGTCTTGAAGCGCTGCATCTCCTCGAAGGGCGACAGCCAGGGGTTGGCGTAGTCCAGCCCGACCACGAAGCCGATGCTGACCAAGTTTTCACCGAACATATAGACCCAGGCGCCGCCATAGGTGTCGGTCGTCATCGGCCAGCCCACCGAATGCCAGATGAACCCCGGCTTGTGCTGGGCCTTGGGGATTTCCCAGAGTTCCTTGATGCCGAGCCCATAGGTCTGTGGGGCTGCCTTGTCGCGCAGGGCGAACCGCGTCTCCAGTGCCTTGGTCAACGACCCGCGGCAGCCTTCGGCAAAGAGCGTGTAGGTCGCGCGCAATTCCATACCGGGCTGGAAGTTCGGACCTTCCGCGCCGCTTTTCTCGATTCCCATGACGCCTGCGACGATGCCCTGCACGCGCCCGTCCTCGATGATCGTCTCGCTGGCGGCGAAGCCGGCGTAGATCTCGACCCCCAGCGCCTCGGCCTTCGCCGCCAGCCAGCGGCAGACATTGCCCAGGCTGACGATGTAGTTGCCGTGGTTGTGCATGGCGGGCGGGGTGGGCAGGCTGATCGCGCGGGTCTGCGTGAGGAAGACGAAACGGTCCTCCCCGGCCAGAGTCGCCAGCGCCGGCGGGTCGTCGCGCCAGTCGGGGATGAGTTCGTCCAGCGCCCGCGGTTCCAGCACCGCGCCGGACAGGATATGGGCGCCGACCTCGCTGCCCTTCTCCACTACGCAGACTGCGGCATCGGGTGAGAGTTGCTTGAGCCGGATGGCGGCCGCGAGGCCGGCGGGACCGGCGCCGACGATCAGCACGTCAAAACTCATGCTTTCGCGGTCGGCCATGCGCTGCTGTCTCCCCTGGGCGGCCACCGGCATGTAGCCCCGGGGGGGCACTTGCGGAAGACATCTGGCGAAGCAGTCCTGTCCTGCTACATCCACGCAGATGGAGCACGCGACCCTTCTTGCCGCCCTGCGCATGCAGATGGAATGGGGGGCGGACGAGCCGACAGAACCGACACCCGCGCCGCTCGGTGAGCGTCTGCCACCGCCGATCGCACGATGGCTGGGGGCGGGCACCGCCATCGCGGCGGTTCCCCCCGGGGCGCCGCCCGACGGCCCCACCGCGCAGCGGCTGGTGCCCACCGCCGCGCAGCGGCTTGGCAACCCCACCGCCGCGCAGCGGCCTGGCAACCCCACCGCCGTCAGCCAAAACTTCGCCCCGGCCCCTGCGGCGGCCGCCGCCCTGGCCGCAGGCGCCGAAACGCTGGGCGCGTTGCGGGCGGCGATCGCGACCTTCGACGGCTCGGCGCTGCGTGACACCGCGACCAGCCTGGTTTTCGCCGATGGCAACCCGGCCTCGGGCGTGATGCTGGTGGGCGAGGCGCCGGGCGCGGATGAGGACCGCGAAGGGCTGCCCTTCGTCGGCGTGTCCGGCCAGTTGCTGGACCGGATGCTGGCCTCGGCCGGGCTGCGCCGGGCCGAGGATGTCTATGTCACCAACATCCTGCCCTGGCGCCCTCCCGGCAACCGCACGCCGACCGATGCCGAAATCGCGCTGTTCCTGCCCTTCGTACTGCGACACATCGCGCTGGCCCGGCCCCGTGTCCTGCTGCTTCTTGGCGGGACCGCGGCCAAGGCACTGCTACGCGGCCGCGACGGGATCATGCGGATGCGCGGCCGCTGGCATGAATTGACGTTGGAAGGGCTGGGCCCGCTGCCGGTGCTGCCGACCCTGCACCCGGCCTATCTGCTGCGAAGCCCGGCCGCGAAGCGCGAGGCCTGGGCCGATCTGGTCATGCTGCGGCGCCGTCTGGACCAGGCCGGGTGAAGGATTTCTGCATCAACAGCGTCCTGCAAGCTTCTGATTTAACATAAACCGTCGAAAAAACAGGGATTCGTCCCGCAGATTTATCTTGCGTCGGCCGTTAGCGCCTCGTTAACGCACGCTGGCCATGCGCGCACTCTGCCCCATGGCCCGGCGCCGACATCGCTCCTTGTTCTTGGGGCTGGTCCTCGGC
>JBBQHE010000254.1:0-5464 GCA_038323655.1 Acetobacterales bacterium
GCCCATGTTGGGTGGGGCGATCATGCCGGCCAGCAGCACCGGCACCCGGCGTTCGGCCAGGCGGTCCAGGATACCGGCCAGGTTTGCCGCCACGATCGCGGGCGCGATGCCGCGCAGCCCGTCATTGCCGCCGAGCGCCACGATCACCGCATCGGGCCGGTCGGCCAGTGTCCAGTCCAGTCGCGACCGGCCGCCGGCGGTGGTGTCGCCTGACACGCCGGCATCGATGATCCGCACCGGGCGACCCGCGGCGCGCAGCATGGCTTCCAGGCGGGCTGGCGGCCCCTCTCCCCGCGCCAGGCCGTAGCCCGCGGTGATGCTGTCGCCCAGCATGGCGATGCGCAGTTCACGCCCCTGGGCCAGAGCCGCGCCCGGAAACACTGCGAAACCAAGCAACGCCTTTGCCAGAGCGGCGCGACGACCATATTGCGTCGAGATGACCCAGACCCTCGACATGACAGCCCCTCTTGAAGCGCGCGGCGACTCCGTTGTCCCGCTGATTTCGGCCAAAGGCCTGATCTTTACGGTGGGGACGGCGGGCGGGCCGGTCAACATCCTTCGTGGAGTCGACCTCTCCGTCCGGCCCGGCGAGTCGGTCGGCATCGTTGGGCCCTCGGGTTCGGGCAAGACGTCGCTGCTGATGCTGCTGGCCGGGCTGGAACGCGCCAATGCCGGGCGGCTTGTGGTCGCAGGGCAGGATCTGACGGCGCTGGACGAGGATGCGCTGGCGCGCTTTCGGCGTGATGCGCTCGGCATCGTCTTCCAGGCCTTCCACCTGATCCCGACCATGACGGCGCTGGAGAATGTCGCCGTGCCGCTGGAATTCGCCGGACGGCGGGACGCCTTTGATCTGGCCGAGGCTTCGCTGCGTGAGGTCGGCCTCGGCCACCGGCTCGAACACTACCCCGGGCAGTTGTCGGGCGGCGAGCAGCAGCGCGTGGCGCTCGCCCGCGCCGTGGTCGGCGACCCCGCGCTGATCCTGGCCGATGAGCCGACCGGCAACCTCGACCGCGCCAACGGGGCTGCGGTGATGGATTTGCTGTTTCGGTTGCAGGCCCGGGCGGGGACCACGTTGATCCTGATCACCCATGACCCGGCGCTGGCCGCGCGCTGTTCCCGCCAGGTGCGGATCGAGGACGGGCTGATCGTCTCGGACAGCGGCCTGCCCGCGTGACCCCCGGCTTGGTTCTGGGTCGCGGCGCCACGCTGCGCCTGGCCGCGCGCTATGCCGGCCGCGAATTGCGCGGCGGGCTGAAGGGGCTGCGGATCGTCATCGCCTGCCTGGCACTCGGGGTCGCCGCCATCGCCGCGGTCGGCTCGCTGCGGGCGGCGACAGAATCGGGGCTGGCGCAGGATGCAACCAAGCTGTTGGGCGGCGATGTCGAAATCCAGGTCTCCTACCGCACCCTGCCCCCCGAGGCGCGTGCCTGGGTCGCCGCTGCAGGCGGGCGGATTTCCGATGTGATCCAGATGCGCGCCATGGCCGTGGCTCCCTCGGGCGAGCGGACGCTGGTCGAGCTCAAGGCCGTGGACGGCGCCTACCCGCTCTATGGCGCGCTGGTGCTGGACCCGCCCGGTGGCATCGCCGCCGGCCCAAGGCCGGGCGGGACCTTCGGCGTCGCCCTGGAACGCGCCACGGCCGAGCGGCTGGGTGTTGCGGTCGGCGACAGAATTCGCATCGGTGACGCGGCTTTCGTTGTCGATGGCGTGATCACCGCCGAGCCGGACAAGGTCGCCTCGCCCATGATCCTGGGGCCGCGGGCGATGATCCCGCTTGCGGCCATACCGGCGACCGGGCTGATCCAGCCCGGCAGCCTGGTCTATTACCAGTATCGGGTGGCCTTGCCGCCGACCGTCGATGCGCGCGCCTTTGCTGCGGGGCTGCGGGCGCAGCCCTTTGCCGATGGTGGCTGGCGCGTCCGGCTGGCGGACGGGGCGGCGCCGCAGGTCTCGCGTTTCGTGGACCGGGCCGCATCCTTCCTCACCTTGGCCGGGCTGACGGCGCTGCTGGTCGGCGGCATCGGCGTCGCGACCGGCGTGCGGGCCTGGCTTACGGCGCGGTCGCGCACCATCGCGACGCTGCGCTGCCTCGGCGCGCCGGCCGACCTGATCTTTGCGACGTATCTGATGCAGGTGCTGGTCCTGGCCGCGATCGGCATCGCCATTGGGCTGCTGGCCGGGGCCGGGCTGACCGCGGTGGCCGCCGTCGCCATCGGCGATGCGCTGCCGGTGCCGCCGCGCCTGGGCTTCTACCCCGCCCCGCTGGCGCTGGCGGCGCTGTATGGGCTGCTGACGGCCCTGGCCTTTTCGCTCTGGCCGCTGGGCCGGGCGCGCGAGGTGCCGGGGGCTGCGCTGTTCCGTGACGGGGTGGTGGACCAGGGCGGGCGGCCGCGCTGGTCGCTGGTGGTGGCCAATGTCGTGGCCGTGGCGGCGCTGATCGTGCTGGTGGTGGGCACGGCGGAGCAGCCCGGCTTTGCCGCGGCCTTCTGTGCCGGGGCGCTGGCGACGCTCGCGCTGTTCCGGGTCGGTGCCACGCTGGTGATGGCCGGCGCGCGGGCGGTCGGGCGGGTGCGGCGACCGGCGCTGCGGCTGGGGCTGGCCAATCTGTACCGGCCGGGGGCGGCGACGCCGATCATGCTGGTTTCGCTCGGCATCGGTTTGACCACGCTGGCGGCGGTGGCGCTGATCGAGGGCAATCTGCGGCGCCAGATCGGCGAACAGATGCCGACCGCTGCGCCGTCCTTCTTCTTCATCGATATCCAATCGGACCAGGCCCTGCCCTTCGATGCCGCCGCCCGTGCCCTGGCCGGGGTGAATGAGGTCGCGCGCGTGCCCAGCCTGCGGGCCCGCGTGGTATCGGTGGATGGCGTGCCGGTGGACCGGATGCAGGTGACGCCCGAAACCGCCTGGGCGCTGCGGGGCGACCGCGGCCTGACCTATGCCGCAACCCCGCCGGCCAATACCAGGATCGTGGCCGGGCGCTGGTGGCCTGTGGATTACGCGGGGCCGCCGCTGGTGTCCTTCGATGCGGCGCTTGCGGCCGGCTGGGGCATCGGGCTTGGCAGCACCATCACGGTCAATGTCATGGGCCGGGATGTGGACCTGACCATCGCCAACCTGCGCGACGTGGCCTGGCGCACCCTGGGGATGAATTTCACGCTCATTGGCTCGCCGGGCCTGCTGGAATCGGCGCCGCATACGCATATTGCGACCGTTCGCAACGATCCCGATCGCGATGTCGCGGTGCTGCGGGCGCTGACCGATGCCTTTCCCAATATCTCGGGCATCCGGGTGCGCGATGCGCTGGAGGCGGTGACGGCGCTGCTCGGGCGGCTGTCGCTGGCGCTCTCCTCCACGGCATCCGTCACCCTGCTTGCGGGCATGCTGGTGCTCGCGGGCGCGGTCGCGGCCGGGCAGCAGCGGCGGGTGCGCGATGCGGTGGTGCTGAAGACCGTGGGGGCCACGCGGTCGCAGATCAGGGCCGCGTATCTCGTGGAATTCGGCGTGCTGGGCCTGGCATCGGGGCTGCTGGCCGCGGCCGCCGGGTCGGCGGCAGCCTGGGGCGTGGTGCGCTATGTGATGCAGGGGGAATGGGTGTTTTTGCCCTGGACGCTGGTTGGTGTCGTGGGTGGCTGCATCGCGCTGACGCTTGGCTTCGGCTATGTGGGGACGGCGCTGGCGCTGCGGGCGCGGGCGGCGCCCTTGTTGCGCAACGAGTAGCCGCGCGGTGCGGCGTCAGGAGCCGGATGCCGTGACCGACGATCTCTCCGACCAGGACGCCACCCTGCTGCGCCGCGCCTTCACGCTCGCCGCCGAAGCCCGCGCCCGCGGCGACCGGCCCTTCGGCGTCGTCATCGCCGATGCGACGGGCCGAGTGCTGGTCGAGGCCGGTTCGACCCAAGGGGCTTCCGGCGACGGCACGCTGGCGCATTCGGAGATGAACGCCTGCCAGGGCGCCATAAGCGCCGGCATCCCGCGCGAAGTTTTGCGCGCGGGCACCATTTATTCGTCTGGCGAACCCTGTGCGATGTGCGCCTCGGCCATTTTCTACACCGGCCTCGGCCGCGTGGTTTTTGGCCTGTCGGCGGCCGCCATCCTGCACGTGCGCAATGCCCAGCCGCATACCGCGGGGCTGAACCTGTCCTGCCAGGCGGTGCTGGCGACGGCGGCCGAGCCCGTCGCCGTGGTCGGGCCTTGCCTGGAAGATGAGGGCGCCATCCCGCATGCGGGCTACTGGCCGGGCGCATGATCCGTCAGTTCCTCGCCTGCTACCGCCCGCACAAGAAACTGCTGCTGTTGGATTTCGGCTGCGCCGCCCTGTCCGGCATGCTGGAACTGGGCTTCCCGATGGCGGTGCGGGCCTTCATCGACCATCTGCTGCCGCAGGCCGACATGCAGTTGATCGTGCTGGCCGTGGTGGGGCTGCTCGCGATCTATGTCGCCAATGCCGGGCTGATGGCGGTCGTGACCTATTGGGGCCATGTCCTCGGCATCGCCATCGAGACCGAGTTGCGCCGCCGCGCCTTCGACCACCTGATGACGCTCTCCTTCCGTTTCTATGACAGCCAGAAGACCGGGCACCTGGTCGGGCGGGTGACCAAGGACCTGGAGGACATCGGCGAGGTGGCCCACCACGGCCCCGAGGATCTGCTGATTGCCCTGCTCACCTTCGCCGGCGCGCTGGCCCTGATGGTGCTGATCAGCCCCATGCTGGCGCTGGTCACCGCCGTGATCCTGCCCATCGTCGCCTGGGTCGTGGCGCATTACGGCGGGCGGATGACGGCGAACTGGCAGGCGCAATTCGGCCGGGTCGGTGCCTTCAACGCCCGTATCGAGGAAGCGGTCGGCGGCATCCGCGTGGTCAAGGCCTTTGGCAACGAGGCGCATGAGCAGCGGCTGTTTGCCGCCGACAATGCCGTCTACCGCAGCACCAAGCTCGACGCCTACCGGCTGATGGCCGCGGGCAATACGCTGAACTACCTCGGCCTGCGCCTGGTGCAGGTGCTGGTCATGTTGGCGGGGGCGGTGATGATCCTGCGCGCCCAACTGTCGGTTGGCGACTTCGTGGCCTTCCTGCTGCTGGTCGGCGTCTTCTACCGGCCGCTGGAAAAGCTCGGCCAGGTGATCGAGACCTATCCCAAGGGCATTGCCGGCTTCCGCAGTTTTCTCAACCTGCTGGCGACGGCGCCGGAAATCGAAGATCGCCCCGCCGCCCAGGCCGTCGGCCCGCTGCGCGGGGAGGTGCGGTTCGAGGGTGTGACCTTCGGCTACACCCCCGGCCGACCGGTGCTGCGCGGCGTGGACCTGGCGGTGGAGCCGGGGCAGACCATCGCGCTGGTCGGGCCATCGGGCGCCGGCAAGACCACCATGTCAGCCCTGGTCACGCGCCTGTACGACGTGACCACCGGGGCCATTCGCGTGGACGGCCACGACGTTCGGGACGTGTCGCTCGCCAGCCTCCGCC
>JBBQHE010000255.1:0-5408 GCA_038323655.1 Acetobacterales bacterium
GCCAGCATCAACCGCTTCCTCTATGCGCGCCTGCCATTCGACCCCGATCGGGACCTGACCCCCGTCGCCAATGCCAATGCCGTCGCCAACGGCATCTTCGTCAATCCGCAGGCGGTGCCGGTCGCGGATTTCCAGGGCTTCCTCGCACTCGCGCGGTCGCGCCCCGGCGCCTTCAACTTCGCGACCCCGGGCAATGGCACCTCGGGCCACATGTGCGGCGAGTTGCTCAAGGTTCGCACCGGCATCGAGATGGGCCACGTGCCCTATCGCGGCACCGGCGCCATCATGGCCGACCTGCTGGCCGGCCGGGTGGAAGTGGCGGTGGACAACCTGCCCGCCTACCTGCCCCATATCCGCGAAGGGCGGGTGAAGATCCTGGCGGTGACCAGCCGCAACCGCTGGTTCGCGGTACCGGAGACGCCGACCCTGATCGAAAGCGGCGTGCCGGAATTCGAAGCCGTGGCCTGGTTCGGCGTGCAGGCGCCCGGCCGCACGCCGCGCCCGATCGTGGAGCGCCTCGGCGCCCTCGTGACCGAGATCTGCGCCGAGCCCGCGGTCACCGCGCGCTTCCGCGAACTGGGCGCCGAGCCGATGCCGCTCGGCCCCGAAGCCTTTGCCCGCTGGATCGCTGCCGAGGATGTGAAGTGGCGCGAGGTCGTGCGCGTGTCGGGCGCGCGGCTGGACTGAACGGGGCGCCTCAGGCGGGGCGGACCAGCATCTCCGGCCGGAGGTCGGCCAGGCGTGGCGTGCCGAGCAGCGCCATGCCGCGGCGGATTTCCTCGGCCAGCAGGCCGATGGCATGGGCCACGCCTGGCTCGCCGGCGATCGAGGCGGCGTAGAGCATCGGCCGCCCGACCCAGACGAAAGCGGCACCCAGGGCGAGCGACTTCAGCACATCGGTGCCACGGCGTATGCCGCCATCCAGCATCACCGGCATGTCCCCCGCGGCCGCCACGATGCCGGGCAGCACCTGCAAGGGGGCCACGGCGAAGTCGAGTTGCCGGCCGCCGTGGTTGGAGACGATGATGCCATCGGCCCCATGCTCGGCGGCCAGGCGCGCATCCTCGGCGGCCAGGATGCCCTTGATCACCAGCTTGCCCGGCCAGAGGCGGCGCATCAGCGTGACATGTGCCCAGGTGAGGCGGTCGCGCGCGCCCAGTTGCCGGACGAAATTGCGCGAGACGATGGGCACACCGCGGACGGCGTCCATGTTCTCGATATGCGGCATGCCGTGGTTCAGCAACGTGCGGCCAAAGGTGCCGAGCAGCCAGCGCGGGCGGATCGCGCAGTCCCAGGCGAGACGCGGCGTCGGGTTCAGCGGCATGGAGAAGCCCGTGCGGACGTTGTTTTCGCGGTTGGGCAGCACGGCGACATCGACGGTCAGCACCAGCGTGCCGAAGCCCGCGCGTGCCGCGCGTTCCACGAGCGGGACGATGCGGGCTTCCTCGCCAGGCAGATAGGCCTGGAACCAGGCGGAGGGGGCCGCGCGGGCGACATCCTCCATCGCGATCAGCGAGGCGCCGGAGAGGATGGCCGGGATGCCCGCGGCCTCGGCCCCGCGGGCGAGGGCGATGTCGCCGCGATAGGCCGCAAGCGCGCTGCCGCCCATGGGGGCGATGCCGAAGGGCTGGGCGAAGTCCAGGCCCATGACGCGCGTGCGGGCATGGCGTTCGCCGGTATCGACCAGCACACGGGGGACAAAAGCGTGGGCGGCGAAGGCGCTTCGGCTGTGGCGCAGCGCGCTGTTGGATTCGGTGGCGCCCTCGACATAGCCAAAAATCGGCCGCGGCAAATGGCGCCGTGCCGCGCCCTCGAAATCGTCCAGGCTGAGCATGTCGCGTAGGCGCCGTGGCGGACGGGCCGGACGCGGGGCGGCGAAGGGGGCGGCGCTGTTGCTCACGTCCGCTTTTTTTCCGTGCGGTTGCGCACCAGCGCGGCACCGCGATAGGCGCCATGCACCATCTTCGAGTAGGGCAGCAGCAGGAAGAAGGCGAGCACCGTGCCGAGATGCAGCACCAGAAGCAGCCCCATGGCGCCCGTATGCCGGGCGGCCAGCAGCACAAGCCCGGTGACAGCGACCAGCCACAGCAGCCCCAGCATGGCGTATTCGCCGCCGAGGACAGCGCGCGCCACGGGCACGGGGTCGGTCACGATCTTCAGCCAGATCAGCCCCGTCGCACCGATGGTCATGCCGATGCCGCCGACCGTGCCCAGAAGCACCGGCAGGGAGAAAAAGGCATAGGGCGCCTGCAACCCGAGGAAATGATCATAGACGGTGGCCACGCTGGTCGAGGCGAAGCACAGCGCAAAGCCGTAGAACAGCGCGTGATGCAGATGCCGCTTGGCGCCGGTAAAACGGTCGTCGAGGTCATTGCAGCCATGCCCGCCACCGCCAAGATTGGCGAGCGTCAGGATATCGATCGCACCTTCCGCCAGCGGCGCCGGTCGCGCGGCCCCGCCCCCGGTATCGCGCCAGAAATTCACGACCCCCATCGCCATGGCCACCAGCGCATAGACGAAGGTGGCCCCCGCGATCCCCGCCATCAGCCCCCAGGGGATGACGCGGTAGAACGCGCCCGGCCCGGTATGTGCGCCCCAGAACACGGCGGGATCGCGCCAGGCCATGGTCGCGAGCGTAACCAGCACGGTGGCCAGGATCGAGACGAGTGCCACGATCGTGCCGCTGCGGCGGAAGGCCGTGCCCATCGCCTCGGGCCAGGCATACGCCTCATAGGAATCCTGCCGCAGCGCCGAGAATGTCGCGGGCACGTTAATGCCAAAGGCATGCGGCGGGGCGTATTGGCAGGCGTGGTAGCAGCCCTTGCAGCCGTGGCAGAGGTTGGCGAGATACGACAGGTCGCCGGAAGAAAACTCGCGCCGCAGCGCCATCGCCGGGAACACCGCGCAATAGCCTTCGCAGTAGCGGCAAGCGTTGCAGACCTCCATCTGCCGCCGCGCTTCGCCGACCGCTTCAGTTTCGCGCATGTTTTGCTGCCCCTGCCCCGGCCAGGCGGCCAAACACCGTGCCGATGGTCATGCCGAAGCCGGCGAGATAGCCGCGCCCCAAGATATTGCCGGCCATGATCTCGCCGGATGCGAACAGGTTGGCCGAAGGCCGCCCATCGGCCATCTGCACCCGCGCCTGATGGTCCACCTTCAGCCCCAGATAGGTGAAGGTGATGCCCGGGCGCATCGGGTAGCCGACGAAGGGCGGCGTATCGATCAGCCGCGCCCAATGGGTTTTTGGCGGCTCCAGCCCCTCCGTCCGGCAATCGTCCAGCGCCATACCCTTGAAGGTGCCGGGGCGCACCGCGGCGTTGTATTCGGCGACACGCGCGGCAAGAGCCGCGGGGTCGAGGCCCATGGCAACGGCCAGGCCCTCGATCGTATCGGCGCGAATCGCGGGGAAGACCGATGGCATGAAGTCGCGCGCCGCCTTGCTGTCGGTGACCGCATAGGCGATCTGGCCAGGCTGCTGCGCGATCAGCCGGCCCCAGATGGCATAGCGCTTGGGCCAGACGTCCTCGCCCTCGTCGTAGAAACGCCGACATTCGCGATCGACGACGATGCTGAAGGGCACGCAGTCCAGCCGCATCGCCAGTCCACCGTCGCTTTTCGGCGCACGGGCGTCGTTGGCGACCGCATGAAACTGCGACGGATCGCCGACGGGGGCCGCACCGCGCGCCAACAAATCCTTCAGCACATTGCCTTGCGCATAGGGCGTGCCGCGTATCTGGAAATTATCGACCGCATCGCCCCAGGTTTCCCGCAGCCATTCGACATTGGCCTGGAAGCCGCCGGCGGAAACCACGACAGCCTTGGCATTGATCGTCAGCGGCCAGCCGCGGCAGGTGATCTCGGCGCCACGCACAAAGCCGTCTTCCAGCAGCAGCGACCGGACCTCGGTGTCGTAGAAGACCTCGATGCCGAGCGTTTCAGCGGTGCGGTACATCGCATTCACCAGCGCCTTGCCGCCCCCCAGGAAGAAGGCGTTGGTGCGCGACAGCGACAGCGTGCCCGACAGCGACGGCTGGAAGGTCACCCCGCAGGACGCCAGGAACCCCGGCGCGTGTTCGCTGGCGCGTATGCACATGCGCGCCATGGCCTCGTCGGTGTGGCCGCCGGTGACGCGCAGCAGGTCGTCCCAGTATTCCTCCTCCAGATAGGCATCCGTCAGCACATGCGTCGGCCCCGGATGCAGGGCGCGCAGGTTGCGCGTGTGGCGGCTGTTGCCGCCGCGCATGTGTTTTGGGGCATGTTCCAGCAGCAGCACGCTGGCCCCCGCCTGGCGGGCGGTGATGGCGGCCGAGAGCGCAGCATTGCCGCCCCCCACCACCAGCACGTCATAGACCCTGTCCGTCGCAACCATCGCATTCATGCCGCCATGATGGGCATAGCGCGCGCCCTCGCCAAGGCTTGGCCGCCGGGGCGCTGTCATGGCATTGTCTTGGCAAAGGGAGACACGCCGATGCTCGACCGCCCGACCCCCGTCCTTGCCATAGCCTCGATGCGCGACCGCGTGACCCCCGCCGAATGGCAGGCGCGCGTGGACCTCGCCGCCTGCTACCGGCTGATGGCGGCCTATGGCATGGCCGACATGGGCGCCAACCACGTCTCGGTCCGCGTCCCCGGCGAAGACACCTTCCTCATCAACCCATACGGCATGATGTATGAGGAGATCACCGCCTCCTCCCTCATCAAGATCGACCATGCCGGAAATATCCTGGCCAAGACCGACTTCGGCGGCTTCGACTTTGGCATCAACCGCGCGGGTTTCGTGATCCACAGCGCGATCCACCAGGCCAAGCACGAGATCGGCTGCGTCATCCATACGCACACCTGGCCGGGCATGGCCGTGTCCTCGCTGGAATGCGGGCTGCTGCCGCTGACACAGACGGCGATGCGCTTCGCCCAGATCGCCTACCACCACTACAAGGGCGTGGTGCTGGACCTCGCGCTGCAGGCAGAACTGGTCCGCGACCTCGGCGACTGCAACGCCATGATCATGTACAACCACGGCCTGCTGACGGTCGGACACACCATCGCCGAAGCCTTCAACGCGATGCACCGGCTGGAACTGTCCTGCAAAGCACAACTCGCCGCCATGGCCTGCAACGCACCGATCCGACACGCGGCGCCCGATGTGGTCGAAGCAACCTGGAAGAACTACCAACCCGGCACCCGCCGCCCCTACGGCGTCATGGAATGGCCAGCCCTGCTGCGCCAACTGGACCGCGCGGATCCGTCCTACGCGACGTGAGGGCGCGCTGTTGAGAGGGGCTTTGCCCCCCTCAAACTCCCCCCACCAGGGGACAGTGTCCCCTGCGGGGGGAGGGCTGGAGGGGGCAAAGCCCCATCCAGCGGCGCCGTCCTCAATAGCCGCAGCCCGCGTCCCGCAGCAGGCTTTC
>JBBQHE010000256.1:0-5399 GCA_038323655.1 Acetobacterales bacterium
GAGCAGTCGGCTGATGGCGTGACGCTGTGCCTGGTGGATGGGACGCGCCTTGCCGGCAGCCATGCGATTGCCTGCGACGGTGCCGGCGGGGTCCTGCGGGACCTGGCCGGAATTACGGTTCGGCGACGGCCCTATGGGCACCGGGTTCTTCGCCTGATGACAGAGGCGGATGTCTCGGGCGCCGTTCCCGGCGGAGCCGCGCCGGTCACCTATCTCGCCGACGCCACCGGTGGCTGTTCGATTTTGTGCATGCCGCCGCTGCGGCCCGGCGGCCCCGACATCTGGCGGATCGTCACGCGCATTCCGCCGGAAATGGCCGATGAGGTGGCGATGGATGAGGCGCATGTGCGGCCGCTGCTGCGCCGCTTCCTGCCCGCCATCGCCGAGGCGCCACTCGTCTCGCGGGATGTCTACGGCGTCGCCATGGCCATGGCCGAGCGCTATCGCGCCGGCCGGGTGCTTGTCGCTGGGGATGCGGCGCATCTGACCAACACCCGCGGGGGCATGAACATGAACCAGGGCATCCATGACGCCGCGACGCTGGCCGCGGCCTGGGGCTGCGACGCGGCGCTCGGGGGCTGGGCCTCGATGCGTAAAGCGGCAGCCGAAAATGCGTTGCTCCCACGCAGCGACGCGCGCGCGACTTCGGGAGACGAGACGGCGCTTATGGCAAAGGTCTGCGCCGATCCCTTGGCGGCCCGCCAGTGGGCGCTGGAAGCCTCGATGATCGACATCGCCCGCCTTGGAGGGCCCGCGTGAGATACCAGCCCCAGAAGCGCGTCGGCGTCATCGTGCCCTCGGCAAATCCCGCGGTGGAGCCTGAATTGCGGCATCTCCTGCCGCCGCAGGTTGCCTTGCACGTCGCACGACTGCCAGCGAAGCCGAACAGCACGTTGGACCAACGCAACGCGCGCTATATTCCGCAATCCGAGGCGCTTTTGGGCGAGGCCTTTGGGACCCTGGCACTGGATGCCGCGGCAGTGGCCGTGACCGGGCCGTCCTACGCGTTGTCACCGGGGGATGATTCGGCACTCCAGGTACGATTGTCCGCCTTGAGGCCGACGGTGCTGGCCAGCCGGGCGATCGCCGAGGTGCTGGCCAGGCTCGCACGGCCGAAGCTCATCCTGTTCAGCCCTTACCCAGGATGGCTCACCGAGCAGGCGGAAACGTACTGGCGCGCATGTGGACTGCCGTTGACCAGGTCCTTCAAGGTTTCAGAGGTTTTCCGCGCCTACGACATGACGCCGGAAGAGGTGATCGATGCGCTGCGGCGATGCGCGCCCGAACCCGATGCAGCCGTTCTGCTGTCCGGGACCGGCATGCCGACCATAGATGCGATGCTGGCATGCGGCGGCGAGGGTGCGGCCTTGGTGTCGTCCAACCTCGCGATTGCCTGGTCGTTGTGTTCGCGGCTTGGAGTCCCGCCGGCGCCGGTGCTGACGGCCTGCTGCCCTGCCTTGGCGTGACGGCTGCGTCGCACCAACGCAGTGCCCCATTTCAGAGAAGCAAACGATCCTTGGCAGCGCGTCATGCGCAAGCGGGGCTTCGATCATGTCCGGGCGCCTCGGGCCGGTCCGCAGGCGGCCCATGATTGAAATGGCATGGATCATCAGTATGGTGACGATCAATGCTTGAGGGGAGCATCACCGATGGCTGATTCTGTCACAGAGGCGCTACTGACGGAACTGGTCATCGCCAACCGGGTGCTGGCGCGCGAAGGCGTGGTCGATGACTTCGGCCATGTCGCCGCGCGCGATCCTCATGACCCGTCGCGCTTCTGGCTTTCCCGCTCCCGCAGCCCCGAGGTCGTGACGCGGGAGGACATGATCCGCTTCGACCTGGACGCGAACCCGGAGAACCCGGGTCACCTGCGCCCGTATCTGGAAACCATCCTGCACGCGCGGCTGTTCGCGGCGCGGCCTGATGTGATGGCGACCGTCCATCACCACAGCCGCCCTGTGCTGCCGTTCACGCTCGACCCGTCGCGCCCGCTGCGGCCGGTGTTTCACCTCGGCGCGGTAATCGGCCCGACTGTGCCCTTCTGGGACAGCCAGGATGAGTTCGGCGATACGGCGATGATCATCGACACCAAGGACATGGCCGACAGCCTGGCGCGGGCCCTGGGCGCAAACACGACCGCGCTGCTGGCGCGACATGGCGCGATCTGCGTCGGCGCATCGATCCCCGAGGTCTGTTTCTGCGCCATCACCATGCAAGACAACGCCGCCGTGCAGATGGCGGCCGAAGCCCGCGGGACGCCGATGTTCCTCACCCCCGGCGAGATCGAGAAAACCCGCAAGATGCAACTTGGCGAAAGGCCGCTCAGCCGCGCCTGGGCCTATCGCCGCGCCCGCGCCGGCTTTGGTGCACTATGAAAGCGCTGGTCGCCGGCGGCGGGATTGGCGGGCTCGGCGCCGCATTGGCGCTGGCCCGCGCGGGGCATGATGTGGAGGTCTTCGAGAAGGCGGCCGCACTGAAGGAAATCGGCGCCGGCATCCAGCTCGGCCCCAATGTGTTTCGCATGTTCGAACGCCTGGGCGTGAAGCAGGCGATGCTGGACATCTGCGCCCGGCCTCAGGCGCTGGTGATGCGTTGCGCCGTGCATGGGCACGAGGTGACGCGCGTGCCGCTGGGCGCGGACTTCGCCGCCCACTTCGGCAATCCCCATGCTGTGATCCATCGCGGCGACATGCATGGCGTGCTGCTGGCGGCCTGTGCGGCGATGCCGAACATCACCCTGCACACCGGCCGCGCGGCGGCTGGCTTCGAGCAGGACGCAGCCAGCGCGACCCTGCGGTTCGAGGATGGCGGCAGTGCGACAGGCGACCTGCTGCTGGGCTGCGACGGGCTGTGGTCGCGCATCCGCGGGCAGGTGATCGGCGATGGCAGGCCCGTTGCCTCCGGCCACATCGCCTATCGCGCCGTGCTGCCGATGGAGGATGTTCCCGCCGGCGTGCCGCGTGACGAGGTGCTGCTCTGGGGCGGCCCAAAAATGCACCTGGTGCATTATCCGCTCCGGCGCGGAGAACTCATGAACCTCGTCGCCGTGTTCCATTCCGACGAATACAGCGAAGGTTGGGATTCCGCCGGCGACACGGCGCTGCTGTGGCGGCACTTTGCCGGCGCCAGGCCAGAAGTCCGCAGCATGTTGGAAAAGATCGAGACCTGGAGATACTGGGTCCTGTGCGATCGCGAACCCACGCGCGGCTGGGTGCAGGGCCGCGTGGCGCTGCTGGGCGACGCGGCGCACCCGATGCTGCAATACCTGGCGCAGGGCGCGAACATGGCGCTGGAGGATGCGGTGTGCCTGGCCGACCAACTTGACCGCCTCGACCTGCCGCAAGCCTTGGCGGCCTACGAATCGCTGCGCGTGCTGCGGACCGGCCGCGTGCAACTGACCGCGCGCTTCTATGGCGAGATCTACCACGCGGGCGGGGTGAAGGCGGAGCTGCGCGATACGATGCTGGCCGGGCGCAGTGCGCAAGCGGCCTGGGCCGGGATGGATTGGCTCTACAACCCGCCGGACTGGCCTGGCGCTAGGCTGCCCTGAGCCGCGCCAGCGCCTCGCGCAGCCAGCCCGCCGTCTGGCGGTAGTGCTCAGCCAGCAGGGCACCCGCCGCCACCGCCTGCCCGGTCAGCGCCGCCTGGGCAATCACCGCATGTTCGGCCGCGACATCGCGGCCGGGATAGGCGACGGCGCTTGCCAGCGCGCGATACCGGGCCGCGCGTTCGCGCAGCGTTTCGCAGAAAGCGAGCAACGTCGGCGAAGGGCAGGCCGACAGCAGCGCGGTGTGAAAGGCGCCATGCAGCGCCTCCCAGCCTGCCTCGCCCCGCGCGGCGCGTTCCAGGCGGAAGCGGGCCACCACCACCCCTTCTTCCCAGGCGGCACCGCCGGCCGCGATGCTTTCGCGCAAGGCCACCTCCTCGACCCAGCAACGCGCCCGCACCAACTCGTCGAAATCCTCCACACTGGCCGGGGCCGCGCGGAACCCGCGCTGGTCCAGCCGCTCGACCAGCCCTTCCGAGGACAGGCTGGCCAGGGCCTCGCGCACCGGTGACGGCCCGGCCCCATAGCGCGCCGCCAGGTCATGCACCTTCAGCTTGGCACCCGGCGCGATCACCCCGTCCAGCAGGTCCTGGCGCAATCGGCGATGGGTCTGGGTCGCAAGTGTGTCGGGCGGAGGCGGAGCCATAGTGACAAGGTGGCGAGGTCGATCCGCGACGACAAGCCTCTTGTGTTTTTACTTTTGTCGATAAAAACTCTGGACAACCGGCGGCTCACGCCGGGTCGAGGGCGTCCCCATGGCACTGAAACGACACCTGCTTCTCGGACTGGCCCTGGCGGCCGGCTTGTCCCTTCCCGCCTGGGCCGCTTGGCCTGAGCGGCCTGTCCGGCTGACCGTCGCCTTCCCGCCTGGCAGCAGCACCGATGTGCTGACACGCGCCGTGGCGCAACGCCTGTCGGAAAAACTCGGCCAGCCCTTCGTGGTGGAAAACCGCCCCGGCGCGGGCGGCAATATCGGTACCGCGGCGGTGCTGCGCGGCCCGGCCGATGGCTACAACTTCCTGGTCCATTCCACTGCCTATGCAGTGAACCCTTCACTCTACCGCGAACGCGCGGGTTATGACGTCGAACGTGATTTCGCCGCCGTCGGCATGCTGGCGATCACGCCCAATGTCTTCTTCGTCCATCCCTCGGTGCCAGCCAACAATCTGACCGAACTGCTTGCCCTGTCGCGGACACGGCGGATGGAATACGGCTCCTCCGGCACCGGCACGACACCGCATCTTGGCGCCGAGCAACTGTTCCGCGCGCTGGCCGGGGTCGATATCCTGCACGTCGCCTTCGGCCCGGCCCAGGCTGTCACGGCTGTGGTGTCCAACCAGGTGCCGATCGGCTCCACCAGCCTGCCGCCCGCACTGCAACTGATCCGCGCCGGCACGGTGCGGGGCATTGCACTGGCCGCCCCGCAACGCCACCCCGCCCTGCCGGACCTGCCGACCGTCGCCGAACAAGGCTTCCCGGGCTTCGCCGCGAGCACCTGGTTCGCCATCCTGGCCCCCGCCCGGACGCCGCCCGCGATCATCGACACCTTCAACGCAGCGCTGCTGGAAGCCCTGGCGAGCCCGGAAATGAACACCGTGCTGAACGCCCAGGCCTTCGCCGCACAACCCATGCCGCCCGCCGAAACCACCGCCTTCATCCGGGCCGAAGCGGCGCGATGGGCCGACGTCGTGCGGACATCCGGGGCAACGGCCGATTGATTGGCACGGGCGGCGCCTTGAGAGGGGCTTTGCCCCCCCTCAAACCCCCCCCACCAGGGGACAGTGTCCCCTGCACCCGCCTCGTTTGGCCAATCCAGGGGAGGGGCATCGAAGGCGCGCCATGCCCCTCCCCT
>JBBQHE010000257.1:0-5299 GCA_038323655.1 Acetobacterales bacterium
GGGGCGGTGCGACCGCGGCGGGCGGTGCAACCCCGGCGGATGGTACAACCGCAGCGGGGGTGGCCATGGCCGTGGGCGGTGCGACCGCGGCGGGCGGTCCGACCGCAGCCAGCGGTGAGACCACCGCGGGGGACGCGACCACCACCGCCGGGGCAGGGGCCACCGCCACCACCGCCGACCGCGGCTGCGCCCAAAAACCCGCCTTCTGGCCAAACAGCGCCAGCACCGTCACCACCAGGAAGGCGATCACCACATTCGGCAGGGTCACGCCGGTCAGCCCACCAGCACCGCGGCCCGGTTGACCGGGTTGGCGCCATAGCCCTGCGGGTTCCAGTTTGCCGCGGCATGCGGCTGCATCCGGCCCTCGCTGTCGGTGGCGCGGTACCAGACCTCGAAATACCCGTCCGACGGCAGGCTGACGC
Organism: Acetobacterales bacterium; assembly: GCA_038323655.1. Taxonomy (GTDB): domain Bacteria; phylum Pseudomonadota; class Alphaproteobacteria; order Acetobacterales; family Acetobacteraceae; genus Humitalea. The sequence continues at coordinate 423 of JBBQHE010000257.1, forward strand.
GGCCCGTCCAGCGCTGCCAGGCGTGGCGGTTCGCGGGGGCCGCGACCTCCATCGCCGTCCAGGTCGCGCCGAAATCAACCGAGGCATGGACCGCACGCACCGTCAGGTCGCCGGCCCAGGCCGCGCCCCGCAGGTCGAGGCTGCGCGTCCCCGCCGGCAGGCGCGCGCCATGCGCCACATTGGTCAACACGGACCGCACCGGCATCGACATCATGTCGGCGAAGGATGCGCCATTGTCGTTGGCCCCCGGCACGATCGGCCGCACCGGCATCCGGTACGACGTGCCGCCCATGCCCTGGCCGTCATGCGGGGTCGCGCGCAGCACCATCCGGTTGAACCATTTCTGGCTGAGGCTACCCGGCCAGCCCGGCACGATCAGCCGCAGCGGCGCGCCATGGATGTTCGGGATGGCCGCGCCGTTCACTTGCGTGCAGATCAGCGTGTCTTCGTCCATGGCCTTCGCGATGGGCATGCCGCGGCTGATCGCGGCGCGGTCGGTCGCGCCCGACAAATGCGGATCGGCGCCAAAGTGCCCGGTGAAGCGGGCCGTGTCCTTCAGCCCCGCGGCGGCCAGCACGTCGCGCAGCCGCACGCCCGTCCAGGCGCAGTTGCTGATCGCGCCATTGCCCCACTGGTTGCCGCGGGTCTGCGGCACAAAGGCCGCGCGGCCATTGCCGCCGCATTCCATCTGCAACTGCCGCGTCACCAGCGGGAAGCGGGATTCGAGATCGCCGACGGAGAGGTCGAGCGGCGTGTTCACCTCGCCGTCGATCCGCAGCCGCCAGGTCTTCGGATCGCCGGCAAAGGGCGCCGGGACCTGGCCGTTGTTGCGGATGAAGAACTTGTCGGTCGGGGTGACCGCGTCGTCCAGCAGGGTTTCGGGCGTTTCGGCGACCAGCGGGCGCTCGCCCAGGATCAGCAGCGGCGCCTTGCCCTCCATCGACAACACCGCGGGCGCGGGGCCAGGCGTGGGGCCGGACGTCTGGGCCAGCGCCGCGGGCAGCAGGCCGGGGGGCATGCTGGCGCTGAAGGGAATGGCCGCGCCCACCGCCGTGCCCATCGCGGCCAGGGCGGTGCCGGTCAGCGCACCGCGCCGGCCGAAAGCGATGGCATCGGCCCGCGCCGGATCGTCGCTGTAGAGTTCGGGCAGGCTGCGTTCCTGGGTCATGGCGTGTTCTCCGCTTCGTTGACTGAGCCTAGACCGAGGGCGCCCCGCGCGGAAAGCAGCAAGGCCGGGTATGTTGACGCATGGACCGCGAAGCCCTGCTGACCCCGGCCGAGATGGCCCGCGCCGATGCCTTGGCCGGCGCCGCCGGCGTGCCGGTCGAAACCCTGATGGCCGCAGCCGGCCGCGCCGTGGCGCAGGCGGTGCGCGCCCGTTTTCGCCCGGTGCGGACCCTCGTGCTGGCGGGGCCCGGCAACAACGGCGGTGATGGCTGGGTCGCCGCACGGCTGCTGGACCGGGCTGGCTGGCCGGTCGCCGTCGCACCGCTGGCCTGGCCCGCCCCCGGCACCGCCGCCGCCGAAGCCGCCGCCCGCTTCCAGGGCCCCGTGCTGCCCTTTGCCGCGGCCGAGGCGGCCCGTGCGGGCCTGGTCATCGATGCTGTCTTCGGCGCCGGTCTTGCCCGCAGCCTGTCGCCCGAGGTCGCGGCGGTGCTGGCCGCGGCAGGCCAGGTGGTCGCGGTCGATGTGCCCTCAGGCCTTTGCGGCGCGACGGGCCAGGCGCTCGGGGCGGTGCGCGCGGCGGCGCTGACCGTGACCTTCTTTCGCCGCAAGCCGGGGCACCTGCTGCTGCCGGGTCGCGCCTTCTGCGGCGAGGTGCTGCTGGCCGATATCGGGCTGCCGGCGGCGGTGCTGCCGGCGGTGGGCGCGCGGCTCTGGCGCAACACGCCGGCACTGTGGCGGCTGCCCCGGCCGGAGGCCGGCAGCCACAAGTACAGCCGTGGCCATGTTACGATCCTGGCCGGCGCCGCCATGCCCGGTGCGGCCCGGCTGGCCGCCGCCGCCGCGCGCCGGGCCGGTGCCGGGCTGGTCGCGATCGAGGCGCCGGACGCCACGACCGCCACCCTGCTGCGCGGCGCGGAGCCGGGAGTGCTGGTCACCGACGCAGCCTCGGCCGATCCGCGCCACCGCGTCTGGGTGGTGGGTCCGGGGCTGCCGCCTACGCCCGCCACGCTGGCACGCGCCGTGGCGCTGGCCGTCCGTGGGTGCCAGGTGGTGGGGGATGCCGGGCTGTTCGGCGCGGCCGCCGGCCAGCCCGCGGCCCTGGCGGGCCTGGCCGTTTTGACCCCGCACGCCGGTGAGTTCGCCCGGGTCTTCGGCGACCCGGGGCCGGACAAGGTCGCCGCGGTGCGCGCCGCGGCGGCGGCGACCGGCGCGACCGTGCTGCTCAAGGGCGCCGACACGGTGATCGCCGCAGCCGATGGCCGCGCCGTGATCAACGACAACGCCCCGCCATCGCTGGCCACGGCCGGGGCGGGGGATGTGTTGGCGGGGCTGATCGCCGGGCTGCTGGCGCAGGGCATGCCGGCCTTCGAGGCCGCCGCCGGCGCCGCCTGGCTGCATGGCGCGGCCGCGCCCCGCGGGCCGGGCGTGATTGCCGAGGATGTACTGGCCGGCATCGCCGCCGCCTGGGCCGCTGCCGCCGGCTGACACCGGGGACCGCTGCCGGCTGCCGCCGGGGACCGCCGCCGGCTGCCGCCGGGGACCAGACAGAGGAAACCTTTGCCAGCCTCGGTGGTTCCAACTGCATGGCCATGCGCCGGACCGGAGGAACCCCGATGACACGCAGCACCACGCGCCTGGGCTTGGCGACCACGCTTTTGCTTGCGGGCATGCAGGTCGCCGCCGCCCAGATGACACCCACGCAGATGACGCCCATGCAGGCCACGTCCACGCCGACCGGGCGCGCCGGCACCGCCCAGGCGATCAACCCAACCCCGATGCCCCCGGGCAGCGTCGCCAATACGGCGCCTGGCATGGGCGCGACGCCGCATGCCCCGACGGCAGCCGCGGTCTTGCCCGGCGCTGGCATGCCCCAGGCTGGCATGCCCCAGGCTGGCACACCCCAGGCTGGCACGCCCCAGGCGGCCGCGCCGGGTTCGCCCGTCGCCGCCGTGCCGGGCGTGAACCCGGTTGTTCCCGGGGTCACGCCTGGGGTCCCTGCCGCAACCTCCATGACCCCCGGGACCTCGCCCATCGTGCCTGGCGCGGCACCGGCCGTGCCGGTGGATCGTCGGCTGATCGACCTGCCCGACCCCGCCGCGGCAGAGCGCCAGCGCCAGGCCGCCGAAACCGCACGCCCGGGCGCCGGCCCCGTGCCGCAGCAGATGGGCCGGCCCGGCATGGGCGACCAGCCGCCGCAGCCCAATGCGCCCTCCACGGTGCGTTGACGCGGTGCGCCCAAGCCCCGGGCCGCTTTCGGGGCACCCCGGCTGGCCAAGGCGCGCCCGCAGTGGGCGACACCCCGCCCGCAGCCGGTGGCCAAACCGTGCCCCGCCTCAATCGCCCCCAACACCTGCCCGCAAGCAATCGGAGACAAGCCCATGACCGAAGCCCACAATGACGACGAAGCCCGCATCAAGGTGCGTGGGCTGATCAAGGACATCGGCACGGCGATGATGGTGACCCAAGGGTCCGATGGCGCGCTCGACGCCCGGCCGATGCATGCGATGGCGCAGGATGAGGACGGGGTGACACTCTGGTTCTTCACCAATCGCCACAGCGGCAAGGTCGCGGCGATCGATGCGGAATCCCGCGTGCTGCTCTGCTACAGCGACCCACGCCGGCAGGATTACGTCGTGGTCCACGGCGTCGCCCGCACCCTGCGCGACGTCGAACGCCAGAAGGCGCTGTGGAGCGAGCCCGCCCGCGTCTGGTTCCCCAAAGGCCCCGAAAGCGAAGAACTGGCCCTGGTCGCGGTGCGCATGACCGGCGCCGAATATTGGGACAGCCCGGCGTCTTCCGTGCTCTTCGCCTACGGCTATGCCAAGGCGCTGGTCACCGGCCAGCCGCTGCAGGGCGGCGAGAACCGCGAAGTGACCTTCGGGACCGTTTAGGGTCTGTTGAGAATCAACGCGAGTGGATCACGGCGGCGGCGAGGTGGATCATAGCTGAGAAGCTGGTGTCGGTCTTGTCACTGCGCATGGCGATGCGTTTGAACTCCTTGAGCTTGCAGAAATAGCTCTCGATCAAGTGTCGCCACTTGTAGACTTCGGTGTCGATGCAGAGCGGGGCGGCTCGGCGAGGGTGCTGCGAGATCACGACCTTGGCGCCGCGTTTGTCGAGTTCGGCGATGATGAGGTTGGCGTCGAAGGCTTTGTCGGCAATCAGACCGCCGAACTCGACATCTTGGATAAGTGGGGTGACGCCGACGGTGTCGAAGCGCTGACCGGGCAGCAGCACGAACCGGACCAGGTTCCCGAGCGCGTCGGTAAGGGCCAGGATTTTCGTGGTCATGCCGCCTTTTGAGCGGCCAATGGCCTGGCTCGAAGTCCCCCTTTTGCGCCCTGCCCGCGGCGATGAACCTTAACTATTGTGGCGTCGACCACGGCGTACTCCATGTCGGGCTCATCGGTGCAAGCGTCGAAAAGCCGTTTGAAAACATCGGTTCTCACCCAGTCCCGGAAACGGACGTAGACGGAGTTCCAGTTGCCGAATGACGACGGCAGGTCCCGCCAGGGGCTAACTGTGCGGGCGATCCATAGCACTGCCTCGACGAACAACCGGTTGTCCGCTCCGCTGCGTCCGGGGTCGGCCGCCTTCCCCAGACAGTGCGGTTCCATCTTTGCCCACTGGGCGTCGCTCAAAACGAATCGATCCATCCAGAGCTTGAATCACATCACGCCCCGATGGAGAATCCCAAATCTCAACAGACC
>JBBQHE010000258.1:0-5230 GCA_038323655.1 Acetobacterales bacterium
CTTCGCGTGCCGACGAGGTCACGCGGCTGCGAATTCTCGGCGGCCTGGCCGATGTCGCGCAGTACACACGCTTCGAGGAACCGTTTTGGCGGCGCCGCATTCCGGAGCTGACGGGCGGCCGCGTCCAGGCCGAAATCCTGCCTTTCGACCGGGCCGGCTTCCGAGGGCAGGAAATGCTGCAATTGATGCGACTGGGGGTGGTGCCCTTCGGGACCGCGCTCCTTGGCATCGTCGCGACCGACGAACCCGAGTTCAACCTGGCAGACCTGCCGGCGATGAACCCCGATATCGCCACCATGCGCACGACCATGGAGCTGTTTCGGCCGCGGCTGCGCGAACTGTTGATGGCAAATTACAACATCGAATTACTTGCCGTTTACACTTATCCGGCGCAGGTCGTCTGGTGCAACCGCGCTTTCACCGAGTTGTCGGATCTGGCCGGACGGCGGGTTCGGGTTTCCTCGGTCGGCATGTCGGAGGTACTATCCGCCTTGGGGGCGGTGCCTGTGGTGATCCCGTTCGGTGAGATCGTGGCGTCGATGCGCTCTGGCGTGGTCGAATGCGCTGTGACCGGCACACTCTCCGGCCTGTCGATCGGGCTGCAGGAAGTGACGACCCATATTTCGCCCATCGCCATCACCTGGGGCGTTTCGGTCTTTGCCGCCAACATGACCGCGTGGGAGGCTCTGCCGGAGCAGGACCGTGGCGTGATCCGCGCCGGCCTGGCCGACCTGGAAGCCTTGATCTGGGAGGCCGCCGGCCGCGATACGATCGAAGGCATTGCCTGCGCCACGGGCCAGGTGTCCTGCCAGGGCAACCAGCGCGGCCGCCTGTCACTGGTGCCCGCCACACCGCGGGATGAAGCACGGCGGCGGACTTTGCTCACGGACACCGTTTTGCCTGGCTGGATCGGCCGCTGCGGGCCTGACTGTGTCGAAGCCTGGAACCGCACCATGGCGCCCTCGCTCGGCATCACGGCGCGCGATTGATCTACATGGTCAGTCAATCGCGCCGCGTACAACTGATGGTTGTGGCCGCGGCCGCCCTGTTGCTGTTGGCACAGGCGATCGGGACCGCAGTGCTGATGCGCCAGTCGCGGGAGGCTGCGATCACCGCGTCGAACGACGCGGTGCAGCGCGTGTCGCGTTCGGTCGAAGCCGCGGTCAACCGCACTTTCGTGCAGGTGGATGCCATGCTGGCCGGGCTACCATCCGTGCTGGCGCCACTGGCGCGCGATGGTCGCATGGACGGCCCGACGCTCTCCCGGGTCCTGCGCGAGTTGAACAACCAGAACTTCGTCTATCGCGACATCATCCTGGTCGGCACGGACGGCATGCCTGTTGCCAGCGCTTTGCCCGTTTCGCGTCGGCGCCCTCTGCCGCTGTCAATCGACAGCGCGTTCTTCGAAAGCGGCCCACGATCGGGCGCGGTGCTGATCGGCGGGCCGGTTCGCAACCCCGCGACCGGTGAATGGGCGCTGTTCCTGGCGCGGCGGATCAGCCTGCCGGGCTTCGGCCCGCTGTTGGCGGCAGCCGAATTGCCCGTTCCCGGCCTGCTGACCTTGCTGGCCAGTTCCGGCGGTGACGCCGCGGGCTTCCGTGTCACTCTCGAACGCAACGACGGCACCTTGCTGGCATCGGTGCCGCATGATGAGACGCGTATCGCCCGCCGCCTGGCGCCCAGCGCACCAGAATTGATGACGAGGGCGGAAGCCGAAGCCACGGGCGCCGCGCGCAGCGACGCGGGTCCGGACGCAGCGGCAGGTGAGCGTCGCTTCGAAGGGGGTTTGCTGCGCGTCGCAGGCCGGTTCGATGCCACGCAGGAAGTCATGCTTTCGATCCGACCAACACTGTACCCCGCGATGCTGGTCGGCGCCTCGTTGCGGGAAGAAGTGGCGCTTGGCCCGTGGCGGCAGGACGCACGGCGTGCGGTCATCGTTTCCGGCGGCTTCGCGCTGCTGGTCGTAGCGCTTGCCGGCGCCGTCCTGATCGGTTTGCGGCAACGCGATCGCGCCGATGCCGAACGACTGCGCTGGCGCGCCATGCTGGAGAACGCGCTGGAGAGCATGGAGGGCGGCTTCGTCATCTGGGATGCCGACGACCGCCTGGTTGCTTGTAACAGCCGCTACCGTGGCATGTACTCGCTTTCGGCTCCTTTCATCGTCACCGGCGCGGTGTTCGAAGACATTATGCGCGAAGGCACCAAGGCCGGGCAGTATCCCCAGGCGGGTGCCGATATCGATGCCTTCGTGGCCGACATGAAGGCCTGGCACCGCGGCAATCACCCGCCGCTGGAACGCCTGTTGCCGGACGGCCGTTGGGTGTTGATCACCGAACGCACGACGCCCGACGGTGGGGTGGTTGGCGTGCGGACCGACATCACGGCGCTGAAGGCTGCGATGGCCGAGGTGGCGGAAGCTGCCGAGGCCAAGGGCCGCTTCCTGTCACGCATGTCGCATGAACTGCGCACACCGCTGAACGGCATCCTGGGCTTTGCCCAGATTCTGCTGGCTGATCCGAACCTGGCCGCAGATCATCGAAGGCAGATCGCCACCATCGAAACCGCGGGGCGCCACCTGCTGGAACTGGTGAACGGGCTGCTCGACCTGTCCAAGATTGACGCAGGAAAACTACAGCTGACGGCGCGGCCGACTCTGCTCCGTGGACTTCTGGAAGGTTGCGCCGCGCTGCTTTCGCCGGAACTGGACCGCAAGCGGCAGACCTTCCGCCTGGACATCGGCGCGGCTCTGCCGGTTGCGATTCTCGCCGATGCGACGCGGGTTCGGCAACTGCTCCTCAATCTCCTGGCGAATGCCGTGAAGTTCACGCCGGAGGGTGGATTGATCACCCTGCGCGCCCTTCCGCGCGCCGGTGCCGTAAGGTTCGAAGTGCAGGACAGCGGTCCGGGCGTGCCCGCCGACAAGCGCCATTTGTTGTTCAGCGATTTTGTCCAACTCGCCGATCGCTCCGCCGAAGCGGCGGGGACGGGGCTCGGCCTGTCGATCTCAGCGCGGCTGGCCACATTGATGGGAGGTCGAATCGGTTGCGATGCGGCACCCGGTGGCGGCGCGCTCTTCTGGGTGGAACTGTCCCTGCCCGCGGCCGCGACCGACCAGCTTCCGGCGCGAGATCTGATGCAGCCCGCGCTGCCCAGTCCGCACGGCGGCAGGGCGCAGTCCGGACTTTCGGCCGGCACGCAGGCAGGCCCCGCGCGCGCCCGGATTCTGGTCGTGGACGACCTATCGGCCAATCGCCTGGTTGCCCAGGCCATGCTGCAAGGTGCCGGGCATCGCGTCAGCTGCGCCGCCGACGGCGCCGAGGCGCTGGCGATGGTGGAGGCCGAGACCTTCGACCTGGTGCTGATGGACCTTCAGATGCCCGTCATGGACGGGCTGGAAGCAACCCGGCGGATCCGCGCACTGCAGCCAGGGAAGAATGCGATCCCGGTCCTGGCCGTCACCGCCTCGGCGCTGCCCGAACAGGTTTCGGCCTGCAGGGAGGCGGGTATGGACGGGCATCTGTCCAAGCCTGTCGATCGTGAGGGATTGCTGGCCGAGGTGGCAAGGTTGCTGGAGCAGCGTGCCAGCCACGCCCTGCCAAACAGCGAACCACTTCTGCTGGACGACACGGTGCTGACGGCGCTTTCCGCCGACCTGGGCAGCGCGGGGACCAGCATCATCGCAGAGTTCGTGGCCGAGCTGCACGAGGTGACTGGGCTTCTGCGTCGAGCACCGGAACCCGACGACCTGCGCGCCCTGGCGCATCGGCTGGTCGGGGCGTCCCGCACCCTGGGGGCGCGGCGCCTTGCCTCGGCGGCGGAACGCTTGCAGTCGGCGCAGCGCAATGGACTCGAACCCGGCACTGTCGTGGTCCGGGTGATGGAGGTTTCCGCCACGACCCTGCCGCTGCTGGACGCCTGGGTGCGGCAGCGGACTGGCCAAGCGTCTCTGGAAGGCGAAAGTGTGGTTCGCCGGGTCGGCGCCGCCGAATAGCCCCCCGGTGATGGACAGCCTGCCCGGCTGACAGCACGATACGCGCCTGCAGACGTCCTGAGGGGGAACGACGGGTCATGAACGGAATGATCGTGGGCCATGCCGTGGTCACTGGCGCCGGCACAGGTGTCGGCCGGGCCGCGGCCCTGGCACTGCTGGGGGCGGGTTGGACCGTGGGGTTGGTCGGCCGGCGCGAAGAACCCTTGGCCGAGACCGTCACGCTTGCGGGCGCCGACGGCGTCCGGGCCACGCCCTTCACCGCCGACGTCGGCGACCCGACCAGCGTAAAGGCGCTGTTCGCCGCGGTCGAAGCCCGATACGGCCGGTTGGACATGTTGTTCAACAATGCGGGCCGCGGCGCGCCCGCGGTGGAGTTTGACGAGATCACGGACGAGGACTGGTTCGGCACGGTGGCAGCCAATCTTTCGGGCGCCTTCCTTTGCGCCCGTGCCGCCTTCGGCATCATGAAGCGGCAGTCACCGCAGGGCGGGCGGATCATCAACAATGGCTCGATCAGCGCCCATGTGCCGCGGCCGCGCAGCGCACCCTACACAGCGACCAAGCATGCGATCACCGGGCTGACCAAGTCGATCTTCCTGGATGGTCGGCCCTATGACATCGTCGCGGGGCAGATCGACATCGGCAACGCGGCAACGCCGATGACCGAACGCATGACCAAGGGCGTTCCCCAGCCGCAGGGCGGCACGATGGTGGAACCGCGCATGGATGTGGACCACGTCGGTCAGGCCATTCTTCAGATGGCCTCGCTTCCGCTGGAGTCGAACATCTTCACCATGACGATCATGGCATCGAAGATGCCGTTTGTCGGGCGCGGCTGAGCATGTGGCGGTTCTGATCGCGGGCGCGGGTCCGGTTGGGCTGACGCTGGCGACCGGCCTCGCAAAGCGCGGCGTCGCGGTGACAGTTCTGGAAAAGCGCCGCGGCCTGTCCGCCGCATCCCGCGCCAGCACGATCCATCCGCCAACGCTGGAGGTGCTGGACGGGCTGGGGGTGCTGGGCCCGCTATGGGCACGCGGTATTGTGGTGGAGCGCTTGGCCTGGGTGAGGTTGCACGAACCGCTGCGTGCCGAACTCCACATGTCGGTGCTCGCCCGGGACACACCATTTCCGCATCGGTTCCATCTTGAACAGGCCAAGATCACGCCCGCGCTGCTGGCGGCGGCCCTGGCTGCCGGCGCGGCGTGTCGTTTTGACGCGGAGGTGTCCGGGCTTGAGCAG
>JBBQHE010000259.1:0-5168 GCA_038323655.1 Acetobacterales bacterium
GTCGCGGGCGGCGAAGGGGTCGAAGGGCCAGATCTTCATGGCGGAAAACCCTTCCGCCGCGAGCGACCGGGCCAGGGCGCCCGCGTCGCGGGTAAAGGCGATCTGGTCGTCGTATGGGCCGGCGGCTGCCTCGTCGGCCGAGGCTTCCCGCCGCCCGGCGAGGCCCCCGGCATGTTGACGGCTGTTGTAGTCATAGCCCGCGCAGGTGTTGTAGGCGCGGACCGAGGCGCGGCAGGCGCCGCCCAGGGCCTCGTGGATCGGCACCCCGGCGCGCTGGCCCGCAAGATCCCACAGCGCGAGATCGACGGCGGAAGCGGCGCGGACCTCCGCACTCGACCCGCCGAAGCCGACATAGGGGTGCAGCAGGGCGCGGGAGACGGGCTCGATCGCCCGCGCGTCGCGGCCGAGCAGATAGGGGGCGATGCTCTCGTGGATCACCGCCTCCACGGCCGCGGCACCGCGAAAGGCTTCGCCCAGGCCCACGCGCCCGTCGTCCGTGGTGATTTCCAGCCACAGCAGGTTGGCGCGTTCGGCGATGCGTATGGTGCGCAGGCCGATGATCCTGGAGCCGGTGACGCCGCCGGCGGTCATTCGGCGCGGATCCCCGCGACGCGCACGACCTCGGCCCAGCGAAGGACTTCGGAGGCGACGAAGCGGTTCATCGCCTCCGGGCTGCCGCCGAGCGGGATCACGCCAAGCCCCCGCAGCCGGTCTTGCACCGCGGGTTCGGCCAGCGCCGCGGCGAAGGCGGCGTTGAGGGCCGCGACCACCGGCGCCGGCGTGCGGGCCGGCGCCATGAAGCCGAACCAGCTGTCGATCACGATCCCGTCCACCCCCGCCTCGGCGAAGGTCGGCACCTCGGGCAATTCGGGCAACCGGGCGGCCGCCGGCACCGCGATGGCGCGTACGGCGCCGGCACGGATATGCGGCAGGATGGAGGGCAGGTTGTCGAAGAACTCATCCACACGGCCGCCGACCAGGTCGGTGATGGCGGGGCCGCTGCCGCGATACGGCACATGCGTCCAGGCGATGCCGAGCCTGGACCGCAGCCATTCGGGGCCGAGATGATTGGAAGCCCCCACGCCCGAGGAGGCGAAGCTCAACCCACCCGGGGTGCTGCGGCCGAAGGCGACGACCTCGGCCAGCGTGGTCGCCGGCAGGTCGCGCCGCACGGTCATCACGTTGCGCACCGCGCCGGTCAGGATCACGCCGGTGAAATCGGCCAGCGCATAGCCGGGCTGGCTGTACAGCGCGGGATTGGCGCCGCAGGGGCCGAAGGCGCATTGCACCAGCGTCGTGCCGTCCGGGGCGGCGCGGGCGGCTTCGGCCATGCCGATGTTGCCGCCGGCGCCGGAGCGGTTTTCCACCACCGCCCCGCGCGGCAACCGGGCCGAAGCGGCTTCGGCCAGCACGCGCGCCACGATGTCGCTGGTCCCACCCGGGGTGAAGGGGATGATGATGCGTATCGGCCGGTCGGGCAGTTGCGCCCGGGCGGTGATGGGCAGCAGCAAGGCCCAAGCCACCAGAAGCCCTTTGCGGGTCATGGTTCCGTCTCCCTGGTTGCACCGCAGGCTAGGCGGCTGCCCCGACGGCGGCAACGCACTTCGGCACGCGGCCAGGACGGGCGCCGCCGGCGATGCGGGACGCCGGTCGGCTGCGATGAAGCCTGCCTCCACGCCATGGACGGCCATGGCGCGGCCCGCCCGCCTGGCCCTCGCCTTGCGCCACCCAGGCCTTCGGCCCGAGACTGCAACAGACCCCCGGGCGGGGCGCCCGCGGTCCGCGCGCACCAGGCCACGGGGCAGACAGGGAAGGACAGCGGCCATGGCCGAGGAGCATGACCCCCCCCCGCCGCGCTCGGGCCGCCGGCTGCTGGTGTTGCGCGGCACGGGCCTGCTGGGGGCGCTCGGGGTCGCGGGCTGCGTCACGGTGCCCGCGGGCGGCGGCTATCGCACCGGGATCAACGACAGCGACCCTTCGGACGGGCCGGGCCAGGGGCGCGGCAATCGTGGGTACCAGCAGCGCGGGACGGGCATCACCGATGCCGATCCGAACGACGGCCCGGGCAATGGGCGCGGCGGGCGGCGGGCGACGGGGCGGTCGGATTCGGACCCGAACGACGCGCCCGGCGCCGGCCGGGGCGGATCCTACGCGCCGGCCGGCACCGGGCGCAGCGACAGCGACCCGAACGACGCCCCCGGGCGCGGCCGCGGCAATGTGCGTCGCACCTCGGACAGCGACCCCTATGACGCCGCGGGCCGGGGTCGGCGCTGAGCATGAGCATGACCCTGGCCGAGGAAGCCGCCGCCCTTGCCTTCCCGGCCCTGGGCGAGGCTGGCGCCTTCGCGCTGCGCGAGGGGCGCGACTGGCGGCACATGCCGGCTGCGGCCGACCCGCAGCGCCTGGCGGGGCTGCTGTCGATCGCCGACATCGACGCCCTGCTGCGGACCGATGCCGCCCGCGCCGGGCGCATCGCCATGGCCGACAGCAGCCGCCAGGGCAGTGCGGCGGTGCCCGAGGAGGAATGGGCTTTCCCGGACGGGCATGTCGACCTGCCACGGCTGTTCACCCGCTTCGACCGCGGTGCCACGCTGGTCGTCAGCCAGATGCACGAACACCACCCGCCGCTGGCCCGCTTCTGCCGGGGCTTGGAAAAACTCTTCCTGCATGCGGTGCAGTCGAACATCTATTTGACGCCGCCCGGGGCGCAGGGCTTCCGGCCGCATTTCGACACGCACGATGTGCTGGTGATGCAGATCGAGGGGCGGAAGGACTGGCGCGTCTGGCACGGCCAGCCGCTGCCCGACCCCACCCGCCGCACCGGCTGGGACAGCCAGGTGGCGCCGCTGGGCGAGGCGATCGCGGTGCCCATGCGCCCCGGCGACATCCTGTACCTGCCGCGCGGCGTGATGCATGACGCAGCCACCCAGCCGGGTGGCGCGCCCAGCCTGCACGCCACGATCGGGCTGCTGGAACCCTGCTGGGCCGATGCGCTGCGCCGGATGCTCGAGATCGCCGAGACGCAGGACGCCGCCTTCCGCGCCGCGGTGCCGACCTGGCGCATCGGCGCCGAGGGTTTTTCTGCGGGGCTGGCCGAGATGGTGGGCCGTCTGGCTTCGCCGAGCCTGGTGGAAGGCCTGACGCTGAAGCTGCTCGACACCCTGGCCCAGGACCGTTTGCAGATGCCGGCCCGCGGCCTGGTCGCCCCGCCGCCCGGGCCCGCCACCCGGCTGCGCCTGTCGGATGGGATGCACACCACCGTGGTGCCGCTGCCGGACGGCGGGGCGACCTTGCGCTACGCCGGGGGCAGCCTGGGGCTGACCGCGGTGGAACTGGACTGGCTGCTGGCGCTGGAGGATGGCGCGGCGGCGGGCGATCTGCAGGGCGAGGCGCTGCCTTTTCTGGCAAGGCTGCACGCGCTGGGGCTGGTGGAGGTTGTCTAGCCCCCTTCCCCGCGCGGCTGGCTTTGCCCATCCTGTACCGGTGATCGGCGCGGAGGGTTCAGTGCAGCAATTCAGGATCGGCCGACGCGCGGCGCTGTTGGGCCTGGCAGCCACGCCGGCCCTGGCCCGGTTGACAAGGGCCCAGTCGCCCAGCGCCTGGCCCGACCGGCCGATGCGCTGGATCGTCGGCTACCCGCCCGGCGGCGCGTCCGACACCTTCGCCCGGCTGATCGCAGCCCAGATGGCGCCGGCGCTTGGGCAGTCGGTGGTGGTGGAGAACCGGCCCGGCGGCGGCGCGGTGCTGGCCTCGGATTCGGTCGCGCGCAGCCAGGCCGACGGCAATACCTGGCTGCACGTGGACAACGGCATCCTGGTCTACAACCCGGCGCTCTATGCCCGGCTGCCCTATGACCCCGACCGGGATTTTACGGGCATCGGCTTCATCGGGCGGTTTCCACTGTACATCGTGGTGCGGCCGGACAGCGCGGTGCGGGACTTCGCCGGGCTGCTGGCGGCGGGGCGGGTGCGGCCCGTCACCTACGGCACCCCGGCTGTCGCCTCGCCGCACCACCTGGCGATGGAACTGGTCAAGCGCCGGTCGAACCTTGCCGCCGAGCACGTGCCCTATCGCGGCGGGCCGGCGGCGATGCAGGACCTGCTGGGCGGCCAGGTGGATTGCGTGGTGATCGACACCGCGACCGGCCTGCCCTTCATTCGCGACGGAAGGGTGCGGGCGTTGGTCGTGCTGTCCGACACGCGCAGCCCCGCGGTGCCCGATGTGCCGACGGTGAAGGAACTGGGCCCGGATGCCGTGGCCTACGGCTGGCAGGGCATGTCGGTGCCGGCAGCGACCCCGACCGCGATTGTCGCGCGGCTTTCGGAGACGATGCGCGCGGCCGTGGCGTCGGCGGATATCGCGCGGCGGATGCGCGACCTGGGCATCGAGGCTTCGGCGCTGTCGGCGCCGGAGTTCAACGCCTTTGTCGCGGCCGAGAACGCGCTGTGGCGCCCGCTGATCCGCGAGTTGGGCATCCGCCTGGACAGTTGAGCGAGCCGCCGGCCGTGGCGGCGTGACGACCGCACGTCGCAGGCCCATGCCCCGAGCAGGCATCTTCGGTCGTTCTGAAATCAGGTACCGCGCGCCCCCGCGCGACGTGACCAGCGCCGGCTGATCCCCCAGCCTCGCGCCATGGCGCGAACCTCGTTTGCCGGCGCTGCGCCCCCTGGCCGCCGAGGGCCTGCTTGACCCGCGCTGTGGCGGGTCCGGCCACCCTGTCTTTGTCTGTATTGCCTGTCGGCGTGCTTCCTTCGCGTCGCTCATTCATCAACAAAGAATGAACGATCCAGCGGCCATACCTGACCTTTTTTCGCGTCATCCGGCCAGTAATAAACGGAGGTAACGAAACGAAGCACCACGAAACGGTGCGTGCGTTAGCAGAACATTCATTTTCATTGACGAAGATGAGGCTTGTTCGTGGAGCTTTCGCAGCATGACCAAGGTTCTTCGTCTTTTTACTCCTGTACGTCAGGAGCGCCCCGTCGCCGAAAGCCTTGCCGAGATGTGGATGACGAAAACCACGTCGGCCACCATCGAAACGGCCGACCCTTTCGCGCAGCCTTTCACCGTGACCTTCGCACCTGCGACGAGCAGCGTCGCGGAAACGACCGCCCTGCTGACGGTGCAGGTCGCCGCGCCCGCCACGGCCCTGGTCGTCCCGGCGCAGG
>JBBQHE010000260.1:0-5156 GCA_038323655.1 Acetobacterales bacterium
GCCGCACTGCCCGTCGTGCTGGTCGCCCCGCAGCCGGGCGAACAGCACATGCTGGGGGCGGCGATGGATGCCGAGATGCTCTGGCAGGCCGGCTGGGACGCACATGCCGAATTCCCCACCACCGACCGCGCGCTGCAGGACCTGGTCGCCGGCAGCTGGTTCGACGCGCTGGACCTGTCGCTGAGCAACGCGCACCTGCGCGAGGACAGCCTGCCCCGCATGGCGCGCACCATCGCCATGGTGCGCCATGCCTCGCTGAACCCGGCCCTGGTCGTGGTGGTCGGCGGGCGGGTGTTCAACGAACAGGCCGGCGCCGGCGTCGCGGTGGGGGCCGATGCCTCGGCCATGTCTTCCATGCATATCGGCGCTGTCACCGCCCGGGCACTGCACCCCAAGCGCTGATCAGACCGGGTAGAGCCGCCAGGGCATTTCGCTTATCGCCGCCGCAACCTTCACCCCCCAGCGCCGGCCGCTGACCTTTTCCGGCGCGGTGTCCTCGGCCAGCAGGGCCAGCAGGTCCTGCCGCACGCGGCGGTCGTTGCGGAAATACTGGTGGCCGATCCAGTTCATCTCGACCTGCGTCTGCGGCACGGGCTTGATCTCCGCCCCCTCCACCACCTGGCTGTAGTCCACCACCTTCACATTATCCGGCAGGTCGCCCGGCCGTGCCGGGCCCGCGGTGCCGAGCCGGTCGCCCTGGTTCAGCGCGCCCGAAATCAGCCAGACTGTACCGTCATCGCGGTTCACCCCGATCGTCACCCAATCGGCGATCACGGCCAATGGCCGCAATCCGCCCGCCGAAGCCCCGGGCCGCAGCGCCGGCCCCGCATCGTCCAGCACATCCGACACATCGTCCCCAGCCATGATCACGGCCTGACGGAACACGCCGATCGGCAGCGGGGACACCGCCGCCGCCAGCGCCTGCATGCCGCAGCGCGTCGCCCGCGCGCCCATGGAATGGGCCAGGTACACCGGGCGCACATTCGGCTTCAGCCGCGCGATGGCCAGCACCAGCCGCGCCAGCGCCAGCCCGGCGCCGGCGGAATCCTGCTGGTCGTTGAGATACGCATCCGGGCTGCCCATGCCATTGCTCGGCCAGGAGAAGGAGAGCGGGAGCAGCGGCGCCGCCCCGCCATCCTCCAGCCACAGGCACAGGGCGGCGGTGCGGCCGACCGCGTCGGCGAAGCTATAATTGAAGCCATGCACGAACAGCAGCGGGACGGCGCCGGTGGCCTCGGCTTCGGCCAGCCATTCCTTCAGCACGCGCACGAGGCCGCTGTCCGGATCGTCCTTGTCCATGATCTCGGGGATGCCGGCGCTGGGTTCCTGGGCCGGATCGGCCGCGGCCTTGCAATCCACCACCCCGGCCCAAAGCCGGCCCGGCGGATCGGTGGCGACGGACCCGAAAGCGGGGGTCAGGGGGTCGAAGATCCGGTTGGTGGCAAAGAAAACCTGGCGTATCGGCATGGCACGGCCCCCCTGCAGCCGCAGGGCAGCACAGGCCGCGGGGCCGCGTCCAGCCTGGGCTGTGCCTAGCCGTGCTCGACCCGGTTCCGACCACCCTGCTTGGCGCGGTACAGCGCCGTATCCGCCCGGCCCAGAAAGGCCTCCAGCGGCTCGCCCGGCACATAGCCCGCAACCCCGATCGACACCGTCACCCGGCCCAGCGCCTGACCGGAGGCACGGACCTGGAAGTTCTGCTGCGCCACCGCCTCTCGCAGGCGTTCGGCAATGCCGATCGCGGCCAGGGTCGCGGCACCGGGCACCACGACGCAGAACTCCTCGCCGCCGAAGCGGCTGGCGTGGGCGTTCTCATCCAGCGTGTCGCGCAGCGTCATCGCCACCCGGCGCAGCACCGCATCGCCAACCGGATGGCCCCAGGTGTCGTTGATCGACTTGAAGCGGTCGATGTCAGCGATCATCAGCGCCAGGTTCTGGCCGCTTTGCTGGGCAAGTCCCGCCTTGCGGTGCAGCAGGTCGTCGAAGGCGCGACGGTTGGCCAGGCCCGTCAGCGGGTCGGTCGTGGCCTCCCGCCGGGCGTCGGCCAGCGTCACCTCCAGGTCGGCGACCCGGGCAACGGTGTGTTCCAGGTGGCGGCCCACCGCCTCGCTGCGGGCGGCGACCGCGCGGGTTTCCTCGGCCAGGCGCAGCAGCACCGCCGAAACCCCGGCCGGCATGAATTCCATCGACTGGCTGATCCCGGTCAGGGTCGCGTCAAAGCGGCGCGCGTCCTGCCCGGCCTCGCCAACCGTCGCCAAAGCATCGCGCAGCGCCATCTGCAAACGCTGGCCGGTTTCCAGCAGCGCCGCGGCTTCGGACCGCGGGCTGTAGAAGCGATCGTGCAGCACTCGCATCATCGCCGCATCGATCGGGCGGCGATTGGTGAGGTAGGTGTCGATCAGGCGGCGCACCAGGTGGTTCGCCTGCGCGTGGTAATCGTACCACACGGCGAAGTGTTCCGGCGTCGATGCCAGGTGGAAGCGGCGCAGACTGTCCAGCGCCGCATTGGCTGTGATGGCGATGCGATCTGCATCAGCCAGGCCGCCAGCAGCCACGGCACTGGCACTGGCACCAGCACTGGCACGGGCACCGGCACCGGAACTGGTACTGGCAGGCGGGTCCACTGCAGGCCGGGCCGCAGCAAGCGGGGCGTGGGCAAGGGTGTCAGCGGCGAAAGGGCCGGCGGGGGGCATCGTCACACAACGCCTCGCCGGCCGTTCCTGACCGAAGGTGAAAACGAAGGTGGCTGAACCATTGTGGCACTCCGGAACCGGCCCACGACCGCCGCGGTGCCGTCCATTGAATGACCTGAAAAAGGTTACCGCCGCCTTGCCGCCACGCCGGTTTGGCCATGGGCCGCGCGCGGGCTAAACAGTCAGCCGACCGTTGAGATGGATTGCGCCACGATGCTGCCGATGCCGCTTGCCCGGACCTGCCTGCTGCTGCTCGCGGCTGCCCTGTTGGCCACGCCCGCCCAGGCCCAGCCGCGGCCGCCCGCCGCCACACCACCGGCCGCCGCGCCTCCCCCCAGCGGCCCGCCGCACGCCTGGCTTTTTGGCGTCTGGACCGGCGGGCTGTTTCCGCCCGGCGACACCGATGGTCCGACCTGCGCCGGCGCGCCGACTGTCATCTTCACCCGCGATGTCGTGATGCGCTCGTCCCCGATCGACATCCCCTTCCGCCAGCGCATGATCGAGACCGTCGCCAGCCAGCCCGACGGGGTCGAGTTCCGCTTCACCCCCGCCAGCCCCACCCTCAGCGCCTTTGGCGCACAACCGCCGGGCCGCGACTCGGCCTTCGGCTGCGCCAACCCCAATGCGCTGCGAGTCGAACGCCGGGGCGAGGATGAGATCATCTTCCCCAACTGCTCGGAATTCCCCGCAGCGCTCAAGCGCTGCCGCTGACGCCGATGCGCATCGCGCTGATCCACGCGCTGCGCCATTCGCCGCCGCCGGTCGAGGCGGTGATGGCGGCGCTCTGGCCCGAGGCCCGGGCGGTCAGCCTGCTCGACACCTCGCTGGCCGAGGACCTGGCCGCGGCCGGGCAGCTGACACCGCGCATGACCGAACGCTTCCTGGCCCTGACCCGCTATGCCATCGGCACCGGGGCGGATGGGGTGCTGTTCACCTGCTCGGCCTTCGGCCCCTGCATCGAGGCCTGCGCCGCGGCCTTCGCCCCCATCCCCGTGCTGAAGCCGAACGAGGCGATGATCGAGGATGCCAGCCGCTTCCGCAGGGTCGGGCTGCTGGCCAGCTTCCAGCCGACGCTGGACAGCATGCCGGCCGAATTCCCCCCGGGCGTGGAGGTTGTGCCGATGCTGATCCCGGGCGCGCTGGCGGCGCTGGATGCGGGCGACCCGGCCCTGCACGACCGCCTGGCGGCCGAAGCGGCGATGGCCCTGCGGGACTGCGATGTGATCGCTTTGGCGCAATTTTCCCTCGGCCGGGCGGCCGGGGCGGTGGCGGCGGCGACCGGCCGGCCGGTGCTGACCACGCCCGGCAGCGCGGTGCACAAGCTGCGGCGGGTGCTGGGGGCCTCACCGGGCATCCCCCCGGGCGGCTGACCGGGCGGCTGACCGGGCGGCTGACCGGGCGCCTCGTCGGGCGCCTCGCCGTTGCGTGACCCTGTGTCGCTTGCTGCGTCGCATCGCCCGCATCAGGGCGATCTGGTTGGTCCGGCATGCCGGTCATTCCGGGCGAACGGCTGGCTGACGGGTCTGGCAGGGCAGCAAAAGCGCCCCTGTGGCCACCCCGCCGGAGCCGGCGCAATTCTGCGACCGCAACAGGTTCAGGCTGGTCAGCGCGGGCTGACCGCCGGGCGCAGCCGGAACCAACGATAGGAAAAAATACAACACGCCAGGCGGCAGGCCGGTTAGACTGCGCAGCCCCGCCAGGACCCGCCGCCATGAACCGTCGCCCAACCCGGACCGCACACATCCCCGGGCGCAGACCCGGCCCGTGGGCAATTTGTCCGAAAGCGAGAAACCGCACGGATTATCTGGGTTGCCAGCCCTCAGCCCGGCGCCGTCCGCACCACCGCATCCGCCCGCAGCGCCACCTCCGGCAGCAGGGCCGTGCCCAGCCCCGACGCCATGGGGGCAAACACCATGCCGCGTTCCACCCGCGGCAGGGTGGTCACGAGGTCCCGGTACCAGGTCGCCAGCGTCGCCCGCACCACCTCCTGGAAAATCGCGGTCGGCGCGTGGATCGCCAGATGCAGGCTGGCCATCAGCGTCACCGGCCCGGTGCAGTCATGCGGGGCGACGGGCTTGTTCCAAGCCTCGGCCAGGGCGGCGATCTTGCGCGCCTCGGTCAGCCCGCCGCACCAGGTCAGGTCGAGCATGACGATGTCGGTCGCATCCGCCGCCAGCAGGTCGCGAAAGGCGATCTTGCCGCCCAGCGTCTCGCTGGCGCAGACCGGCACGCGGCTGCGGCGCCGCAGGTCCGCCAGGCCGCGGATGTCGTTCATCTTGTGCAGCGGGTCCTCGGCCCAAAAGACATCGACCTCCTCCAGCGCCCGGCAGATGCGTTCCGCGGCGGGCGCCGACCAGAGCGAATGCAGTTCGGCCATCACCTCCATCTCCCGCCCCATGGCGGCGCGGATGGCGCGGAAGGGGGCCATGCCGGCCTCCAACTCGGCCGCGGTGATGGTCAGCC
>JBBQHE010000261.1:0-5135 GCA_038323655.1 Acetobacterales bacterium
AGCGCACAGGCGTGGCGCACCTGCACGGCGCGGCCGACGGCGGTGGCGGTCAGCCCATGCGCAGCCAACCGCCGTTGGAGCACCCGCGGCGACAGGCCCAGTGCTGCCGCGGCGTCCGTCAGCGGGAGGTGCCGCGCCGGATCCTTGGCCAGCAGGGCGGCCAGCGTGGCGGCCTCGGCGCAGTCGCCAAAGTCGACGTGTGGCGCATCGCGCAGCCGGGGAAGAAGCGCCCACAAATCCGGTTCGTGATCGATGCCATCCCTGGCTGCGGATCCCCGCCTCAGGCGACACGGTCCAGGTCGCGGACCGTGCGCTCATTCTCGACATTGCCCGTGTTCAGCGTCGTGTTGGGCTCCAGCAGCACCACGTGGCACTCGTCGGTGAGAGCTTCGGGCAGGTGCTCCACCCCGTGCGGCACAACGATGAACTCGCCGGGGTCGAGATCGACCGGCGGCCGGTTGCGGAAGCCCATGCGCAGGCGCCCCTGGATGACGAGGTACAACTCGTCCTCCCGCTCGTGATGGTGCCAGTGGAAGGGTCCCTTGAACTTGGCGAGCTTGACCTGGAAGTCGCCGATGTCGCCAGCGGCCTTGGGGCTCCAATGGTCTGAGAAAGCGGCGAACGCCTGCGCCAGGTTGACCTTGTCCATCGTGATGTTCCTTTTTTGGGGAGCAGCGAGACGAGCCGTCGCCAGCGATCCGCGAATGGCCTCGATCTGGTCTGCGAGTGCGGCCGAGCGCGCCGGAAAGGCGCCGTCCAACGCCGCGGTGCCGACCGTGATGGCCGCCGCCCCCGCGCGCATGGCGGCCGCAACCCGGTCCGGACAGTCGATCGAGCCTGCGACGACGACAGGCTTGGGCGCAACTGCCGCGCATACGGCCGCCATCAGGGCCGAGACGTCCCCACCGAAGCGGTAGGCCAGCAGATCAATTCCATGCACGCCGTCGAACGCCGCCAGCCGCCGGGCGCTGTCCACAATCTCCTCGATCGTGCCCTCGAGCACGCTCGGGTGGCCTGCGATCCGGCCAGCGAAGGGATAGTAGCGAATGTCCGTGCCCGCGATGGCCGGCAGGACGACCTCCGGGCGGGTGCCGCCGAGCAGGAAGTCCACGCCAAGCTCGACAGCCGCGCGGACCGACGCCGCTTCGCTGATGGCGTCCAGGCTGACCACTTCCAGGTACAGCGCGGCGCCACTGCGACGGATCACCTCCGCCAGGCGCCGCAGCTCCGGCAACGGCAGCCCCACATCCTTGAAGCCCACATGGCGCACGCCGGCCGCCAGGACCTCGTCCACCCGGTCCATCGCGTCCGGCACGGTGCGGTCGGCGCGCGTCAGCATGAAGATGAAGTCTGGACCGCTCATGCCGGCAGGTTCCGGGCAGCGTGCCACGCCGGGGTTGGAGTAGGCCCGTCCGGCCCGCCGGTCATGGCGAGTGCCATCCGCAAGGCGCAGGCGAGGCTGGCATGGCTGGCTTGGCCGGTGCCGGCGATGTCGAACGCGGTGCCGTGGTCCACGCTCGTGCGCACGAAGGGCAGGCCCACCGTGATGTTCACCCCGTGCTCCACGCCGAGGTACTTCACCGGGATCAGGCCTTGGTCGTGATATTGCGCCACCACGACGTCAAACGCGCCGCGGCGGGCACGCATGAACACCGTATCGCCCGGCCACGGCCCGCTGGCATCGATGCCCTCTGCCCGCGCCCGGGCGATAGCCGGGGCGATAACATCCAGATCCTCGCGACCGAACAGCCCGGCCTCGCCGGCGTGGGGATTGAGGCCTGCGACTGCAACGCGGGGCTTGGGGATACCAAAGCGCAGGCACGCCTCCCGGGCCAGCCGGATGGCACGCAACTCGGCTTCAGGGGTGACGGAGCGGATCGCTTCGGCCAACGAGACATGGATGGAGACGAGCAGGACCCGCAGCTCGTCATTGGCGAGCATCATGGCAAAGTCGGCTGTGCCGGCCCGTTCCGCCAGCATCTCCGTATGGCCCGGGTGGGCGAAGCCAGCCGCGCGCAGCGCCTCCTTGTGAATGGGCGCAGTGACCACGGCGCGCAAGCTGCCGTCCATCGCCCCGTCGATCGCGCGCTGGATCGCGGCGTGGGCGGCGGCGCCCGCGCGCGCGCTCACCTGGCCATAGGGGAGGTCGCCTGGCGGCGCGCCGGCCTGCAGCACGTCCATGATGCCGGGCGCACACATGGCCTCGTCCAGGTAGCCGATGCCCCGCACGGCGAGGGAGCCTGCCGCACCCACGAGGGCAACCGCTCGCCGCATCGTGGCTTCGTCGCCGAGCACGACGCAGGGCGCCTGGGGTGGGCCTTTGGCGAACAGCTTGGCGACGATCTCCGGGCCGATGCCGGCCGGGTCGCCCATGGTGATGCCAACCGGTGCTCGCCTCATGCAGGTGAACCTTCTTTTCGTGGTGGCAGGGCTTGGCTTCGCAAAGCGGCGCAAAGCCGGACCAAGGTGCCGGCGTCACCGAAGCCGCCTGCCTTAGTGATAATCGGCACTGGGTGCGGGCCATTGAGCATGCCGAGAGCCACGCCAGGCTCTGGCTCAGAGAGGAGGCGCAGACCCTCTGCGCCGAGTGCCCTGGCGGCCGCGCGCGCGGTGTCCCCGCCGGTTGCGATCAGGCCGTCCGCAACGCCCTGAGTAACGAGGCGCCGCGCGACTTCGCCCAGGGCCGAGGCGATGGCTTCCTGGGCGTTCCGGATCGTTGTGGGCGCCGATCGCACGACGACCTGGCCGCCCTTTCGGGCAACACCAGCGCAGGCTGTACAGATGCGCTCGATCTCGGCGCCATAGGCGCCAGAGGTGACGCGCGCCGGGTCGATCTCGACCGCGCTGGCGCCGACGCCGGCGGTAAGAGCGCCGATCTGCGCGTCGCTGGCGGAGTGTAGGCTGCCTACCAGGACAAGCGGCGAGCGCGCCTGCGGCGGACTGGCCCACAACGCCGTCCGCTTGGTGGGGTAGGCGCGTGCGAGCGCCTGCGCGATCCCGGGCGACCCAACCCATAACACCCCGTCGCTCGCGCCAGCGGCAGCCACAAGCGTGTCGAGGTCAGCGTCCGTGCCTGCATCGGCCACGACCACCTGCGCCGCGGAGAGCGCTCGGTGAAGGCGGCCCGGGTCGCGGATGTCGGCGGTGGCGACCTCCACAACAGGCTCTAGCCCGGTGCCACGGAACAGGTCGGCCATGTGGCTTACGCCAACGGGATGGCGCGGGTCGTAGGCGAACGAGGTACGATGGACTGGAACGCCGTCCACGCGCTGTACGCCGCCCTGCGTCGTGCGGCCCGCGGCCGGGAAGGCAGGGGCGACCAGGGCCACGCGCCGTCCGGAGGCGAGCAGCACCGCTGCGACCTCCGCGCCCACATGCCCGCGCAGTGTAGAATCCATTGTCTTGAGAAGCACTTGAGCGGGGCGTAGCCGGTGGCCGGCCTCGGCCGCCAGGCTTGACGCTGCAGTCGTAGCGAAAGCGCGAGAGTTCATGTCGAGCGCGACCACATCGCCTTCTAGGCTCGGGGGCAGCGCATCACCGCCGAAGCCGACGAAAACCCTATGCCCGACACGGGCGAATGGCGCGCCGCCATCCGCCGCGCTGGTGAGGTCGTCTGCGATGATGCCGATGTGCAACGCGCTCTCCGTTCTGTGCAGGGTGCTCACATTCGCAATCCATGCTAAAAATCTGGCTGCACAATGCCTAGGCACATCATCCGTGAATAACGATGAGTTCTGACAGTGACGGTGAATCGTACTCACATAAACGGGGCGTACGTCTGCCGCCGCTGGGAGCTCTGCGCTGCTTCGAGGCGGCAGCCCGGCTGGAGAGCTTTTCGCGCGCTGCCGACGAGCTCCACCTCACCCATGGTGCGGTCAGCCGCGCAGTGCGGAGCTTGGAAGACGACCTTGGTCTGCCCCTGTTTGACCGCCGTAGCCGGCGGGTTTTCCTGACGGCATCAGGTGTCCGCCTGCGCGCGGCCGTGGCGGAGGCTTTCGCGGGCATCGCGGCGGCCACCCAGGAACTGCGGCGGCGCGCGGCGCCGGCGTCTCCGCTGGTGCTGTCCTGCGAACCCACGCTGCTCATGCGCTGGCTGATACCGCGCCTGCCGGCATTTCAAGCCGCCCACCCCGACGTTGCCCTGCATCTCGCCGCGGGCGGAGGCCCTGTTCCGTTCGTGCGGGAGGGCATCGACCTTGCGATCCGGCGTGATGATTTTCCCTTTCCGAAGGGCGTGGAGGCAGTACCATTCATGGCCGAGCGTGTCGGCCCGGTCTGCACCCCGGCTGTCGCCGCTGCGCTTCGCGATGGCTCGGGAATGGCGGGTGCTAGTAGCTTCCTGGCGAATGTAACATTGCTGCACACGCGGACGCGCCCCAATGCCTGGTCTCGATGGGCAGAGCTGTCCGGCACCGCGCTTGCGACCGGTGACGGGCAATGGTTCGAGCACTTCTACTTTAGCCTGCAGGGAGCATCTGCCGGGTTGGGCGTCGCCATTGGTCCCTGGGCCCTGGTGCGACAGGACCTGGAGGCTGGGACCTTGGTTGCCCCATTCGGGTTCGTGGAGGATGGTTCCGGATATCACCTGCTTAGCTTGAGCCTGCTTCAAGGCGACCCGCGGGCCAGAGCGCTGTTGGACTGGTTACATTCTCAGGCGTGAGCGACCCATACCGGGGCGACGTGCAAAGCACGCGCCGCTTCACCGCCTGCACCAACGGTGTCGCCGCCGCTATGTCGAACATCGCCGCCGAGGTGTTCTGCGCCATCAGCGACGAGTTGTCCCACGGCCACGGATCGCAGGCGCAGTGGTGCAACATTGTTGCCCCTCGCGTGCAACAAGTTGCCCGTTTCATCGGCTTGGCTTCAGGCGATCCTGCCATTGATGGCCCAAACACGATGGGGACCCGAACCCGAAAGCGCGGGGTCCGCCGGAGACGCTGCACGAGGGGCAGATCGAGGGCGGTGGTGGGGATGGCGGCGAATCCGTCTGGAGCCCACCAGGCCGGCCGTCAGAAGGCCGGCCGAACGGTGGCGGCCTGCGCGGCGAGTGGTATCGCCGCGCAGGCTGCACCGAACCCAGACCTGAGGCAGGAGAGATCGGCCTTGAGCGACATCAAGAATAGCCCCCGCGATCC
>JBBQHE010000262.1:0-5070 GCA_038323655.1 Acetobacterales bacterium
CCGGGGCCCTGACGGCCGCGCGTGGGCTGACCCGGCTGGGCGCGCGCCCCGTGCCCGCCTAACCCGGGCCCACCCCCCGGCGCGCGCGCGACTCCGTCGCGCATTTCCATCTGTCCAACGGCGCGCGGCTGGAGCGCATCAATGTTCGCGGCGACACCTCGGACAAGGGGTTTCGCGAAAGCCTTGGGCTGATGGTGAACTACCTCTATGACCCCGATAAGATCGAGGCGAACCACGAAGCCTATGCCGGCGAGGGCCGGCGCGCAGCGGCGAGCACATTGCGCAAGCTGGCCCGTGGGTAGGGCAGCCCCCGCATGAGGCAGGCCCGGGCGTCGCGGTTGCGGCGCCGATCCAACCGGGCGACGGCCTGACGGCGAGCCCCTCCGCTCAGCCTCCGGCCTCAGTTGAAATCAATGCTGTCGGCCCGGCGTGCTAATTCGAAACGTGCGAACAGATTGCTGAGGTCGGCGGGTGTGCACTCGTTGTTGGCGACATTCATCGCGTATTTGTTGTAGTCGAATAGATCTTTTTCACATAACTCAAAATATTCCGTCGCATTGAATCTGGCGAATTTCTCAATGCCATTTTTATAGAATATCTGCTTCAATGCGCTCAAGTTGTACATCGAAATGCCAAGGTGGTTTACCTGTATACGGTTCTGGCGGACCAGGGAGCCGAGGTACCGGCAGCAGAACACCAGTTCCGAACGCATGCAGCGACCCTGCAACTCTGCGCGAAAGCGTTGGACGATATAGGGTGTTTCGGGTCGGCGAATGATGACCTGGACATCGTTCATCATGTTGCGGCCCAGCACCGAGGCACCGTGGATCGCCGAGCCCTCGGAGAAAAGCAGCGTCTTTGCCGAGCGAAATACATGAAGCTGGAACGAATAGGGGTGATCTTCGGGCCGAAAAATCCAAAACCCCGCCTGTTTGAGGAAGGATTCAATATAGGAAGCCCCGAGAATCACACCGTACGGCCCGCGTCTGCCGCAAACATACACCGATTGGGATGGTATCTTTTCGTAATTCATTTCATTAAGTCGATTATTCGAAAAATCCCGCATCAAGTCCAGGTAAGCCGGATGCGGAACGGCACCGATGGTCGATCCCTGTTGCACCACCACCAGGGATTCTACTTCCGTGTTTTGTGTTATGACAATGGTGTTGTCTTTCGTGACGTTCAGATAGGCGAGAACGTTACGAAGCGGCTGCGGAATGCGGTCAAATGTGTTGGGATCACCCTCCCGCGCAACGAACAAATAGCGGTCCACACCGAAGAATTTCTGCATCGGAACAATACGATGGATCGACTCCGCGACGAAATGACCGAAATGGAAGGTGATGCACCCGGCGTACCCGACCCGGCCCGAGACGCTGCCCGAGAATTCCTCGGCTGTTCGGGCAAAGAAATACTTGTCGCCCGATTGATGCGCGAGCTTCGCATCCTCCGGGTCATCGCCCAGCAACGGCCCGCCGCTCCGCCAGTCCGGGTCAACATAAGCGACGACCTTGGCGCCGGAGATGACCTTCGCATGCAGCGCCTCTGTCATCACATCATGCTCGCAGATCAATACTCATTTGGAGAGGCTCAGGTTTTCAACAACGAAAGTGACCGCGGCGGCTTGGGCCGAAGCGAGAACCACCCGTTCAAGCTGGCGCGCGGTCCGAACAAGCCCGCTTACGCCTGTTCACCTATCGGTTGAAGCCGCCGATGTGGTCAACCGCCGTTTTGGCCTGGGCGGGTGACTGCCCTGGACGTGCATTCCTTGCCGTGCTGCCGGGATGCACGCTCCACCTGCCTGCCGTAAGAATTTTCACCTATTTCCTGCAACCCCCCTTATAGTCAAACCCGCCCGCCACCACCCCCCAGGCGATTTGTCCGAATCGCGAAAAACCCACGAAACACAAGGCTTGCAGCGAAAACCCTCCCCCAGCCTTTGCACCCCACCCCAGCCCCGACATACCCTGCAAGCCAAGAAAAGGAACCGGACCCCGCCATGACCGTCCAGGGCAAATGGACCCCCGCCGACGCCGAGCCACGCCGCCTGGCCAGGCTGCAGGCGATCGAGCGCAAGCTGCTCTGGCTGTCCGCCTGGATGATCCATCACGCCAACCACATCCGCCCCAACCGCGACGGGCTGAAGGTCGGCGGCCACCAGGCCTCCTGCGCCTCGATCGCCGCGGTGATGACCGCGCTGTATTTCGATGTGCTGCGGCCGCAGGACCGGGTGGCGGTCAAACCCCATGCCGGGCCGGTGTTTCACGCGATCAACCTGCTGCTCGGCCGCCAAAGCCCCGAACGCATGACCACCCTGCGCGCCTTTGGCGGCATCCAGCCCTATCCCAGCCGGGTGAAGGATGGCGGGGAGGTGGATTTTTCCACAGGCTCGGTCGGGCTCGGCGTCGCGCTGACCAGTTTCGGCAGCCTGGTGCAGGACTATGTGCGGCTGAAGGGGCTGACCCCGCCGGGCATCCCGGCCGGGCGTCACGTCGCCCTGGTCGGCGACGCGGAACTGGACGAGGGGAATATCTACGAAGCCCTGCTGGAAGGCTGGAAGCACGACATCCGCAATGTCTGGTGGGTGATCGACTACAACCGCCAGAGTCTCGACAGCGTCGTCCCCGACCGGCTTTTTGGTCGCATCGAAGGCCTGTTCCGCGACATGGGCTGGAATGTCGTGACGCTGAAATACGGCCGCCGCCTGGCTGCCGCTTTTGCGAGGCCCGATGGCGAGGCGCTGCGGCTCTGGATCGATGACTGCCCCAACAGCCTCTACGCCGCGCTGACCTTCCAGGGGGGGGCCGCCTGGCGGGCGGCGCTGCTGGCCGACCTGGGCCGGGTCGATGGCGTGCGCGCCATCATCGACCCGCTGACGGACGATGAACTGGCCGGGCTGATGACCAATTTGGGCGGGCACGACATCGAGACTTTGCTGGAGGCTTTTCGGGCCCAGGATGCCGCCGGCGACCAGCCGACCTGCTTCATCGCCTATACCATCAAGGGCATGGGCCTGCCCTTTGCGGGGCACAAGGACAACCACGCCGGGCTGATGACCAAGGAGCAGATGGGGGCTTTCCGCGCCGCCATGCGGATCCGCGAGGGGCATGAGTGGGACGCCTTCGAGGGGCTGGACATCGCGGCCGAGGAGATGGCGGGTTTCGTCGCCTCGGTGCCCTTCGCGACCCCGCTGACACCCCAGGGCCGCGCGCTCGTCTCCCCCGCCATCCCGGTGCCCGCGGCCTTTCCGGTGCCCCGCGCCGGGCCGGGGCGGCCGCTGTCCACGCAGAATGCCTTTGGCGAGATCCTGGCCGAGATCGGCCGCGGCGCCGGGGCCAATGCCGCCCTGGCCGCGCGGATCGTGACCACCAGCCCCGATGTCACGGTGTCGACCAACCTCGGGCCCTGGGTGAATCGGCGCGGTATTTTCGACCGGCACCTGAAGAACGACGTGTTCCGCGATGCCAAGCTCGCCTCGGCCCAGCGCTGGGGCATGTCGCCGGAGGGCCAGCATGTGGAACTCGGCATCGCCGAGCAGAACCTGTTCCTGGTGCTGGCGGCCCTGGGCCTGTCGGACCGGCTCTATGGCGCGCGGCTGCTGCCGATCGGCACGGTCTATGACCCCTTCGTCAACCGGGGCTTGGATGCGCTGATCTATGCCTGTTACCAGGATGCGCGGTTTCTGCTGGTCAGCACGCCATCGGGGCTGACGCTCGCGCCCGAGGGCGGGCAGCACCAGTCGGTGAACACGCCGCTGATCGGCATGGCCGCGGACCGGCTGGCGAGTTTCGAACCCGCGCATGCCGATGAACTGGCGATCCTGCTGCGCCACGCGCTGCATCACATGCAGCAGCCGGATGGCAGTGCTGTCTGGCTGCGCCTGTCCACCCGTGGGCTGATGCAACCCGACCGCGTGCTGGACCCGGCGGCGGTGATCGCGGGCGGGTATTGGGTGGTGCCGCCCGCGCCGGGGGCGCGGATCGCCATCGCCTACCAGGGGCCGGTAGCGCCCGAGGCGACGGCGGCCTTTGATGAGTTGGTCGCCGAGGAACCGGGGGCGGGGCTCTTGGCCATCACCAGCCCGGACCGGCTGCATGCCGGCTGGCTGGCGGCCAGGCGGGCGGCCCGCTGCGGGGCCGGGGCGGTGCCCAGCCATATCGAGCAGCTGCTGGCGCCGCTGGCGCCGGGGGGGGCGATCGTCTCGGTGCTGGACGGGCACCCCGCGGCGCATGCCTGGCTGGGCGGGGTGAGGGGGCACCGGGTGGTGCCGCTCGGTGTCGATCACTTTGGCCAGGCGGGCGACATTCCAGACCTCTACCGGGCCTATGGGTTGGATACCGACGCGATCCTGGACGCCTGCGCCCAGGCTCTGCTGGGCTGACGGTCACGTTTCGTAGCGTCGCGAAAGGTCGCGTCGCGCGCCGGGGGAGGGTATGGGGCAGGGCAAGATGAACGCCCTGCCCCCGGGGCCGCCCGCCCTGCGGCGGCCCGCTCCCAGCACCCGGCCGCCGGCGACCCGGCGGCGGCCGCCACTGGTGTTGGCGCCCCGCGTGCTGCCCAAGCGGCGGCGCCGGCGGGATGTGAAGCCCTTTGGCCCGGCGGCGATGGCCTCGGCCCTATTGCACCTGGCGTTGTTGCTGGCCTGGCTGATCCCTGACCTGCGGCGGGATATCTCGGAGCCGCTGCCGCCGCCGGCGATCGAGGTGGTGTTTCAGGGCGGCCAGCCCGACCGGCCGGCCGAACCGCCACCGACGCCCCCGGCGCCGGAGGGGGCAGAGCCCGCGCCCGAGGCGCCGCCCCCGCCACCGCCGCCGATGCCGCCCGCGCCCGAGGCGCCACCAGCGCCGCAGGCTGTGCCGCCAGCGGTGCAGGCTGTGCCGCCAGCCCTGCCACCGCCACCGCCACCGCCACCGCCGCCGCCACAGCCGAGCCCGCCTGCCCCGCAGGCACCGCCGGTTTCGGTCCCGGCCCCGCCCGGTCCGCCGCCGCCCCTGGCCCCGCCAGCGCCGCCGGCCCCGCCCGCGGCGCTGGCACCCGTCGCCCCGGTGCCGGCCCCGCCATCGGCGCTCG
>JBBQHE010000263.1:0-4961 GCA_038323655.1 Acetobacterales bacterium
GGCCAATGCCGGGCGCCTCGCCCCCCAGACCGTCTTCGCCAATATCCGCGCCGCCGCCCTGGCCGCGGCGCGTGACCCGCGGCGCATCGGCAGCCTGGCGCGGCTCGGCGGGGCCTTTGGCGAATACCTCGACGGCCTGCCCTATCGCAGCCAGGTAATGGAACTGACCGAACAGGATTGGCTCGACCTGCAACCGGGCGGGCAGCGCGAATTGCTGAACGGGCTGGAAGCGAAATTGCGATTGTTCGAGGAATATGTGCGCACCCCCGCGCTTTGGGTGCAGCTTGGCAGCGGCACGCAGCCCGGGGCTGCGGTGTTTCCGGTGCCGCTCGACAGCCTGCCGTGACGGATGCGGCGCTGCGGCTGCGCGGCGTCGTGTCGCGGCGGGGCGCCTTCACGCTGACCGTGCCGTTGCTGACCCTGGCCCCTGGGGCCCTGCTGGCGGTGACCGGGGCCTCGGGCAGCGGCAAGTCCACGCTGCTGGATGTCGCGGCCCTGGCGCGGCGGCCGGATGCGGCCGAGGAACTGGCTGTGGCCGGGCAGGACGCCGCAGCACTTTGGCGCGCGGGCCGGACAGAAGCCCTGGCTGCGGTGCGGGCGGAAAACTTCGGCTACATCCTGCAGACCGGCGGGCTGGTGCCCTTCCTGACCCTGCGCGCCAATGCCGCACTCGCGCAGGACATCGCCGGCAGGCGCGACCGCCCCCGCATCGCAGCCCTGGCCGAGGCGATGGAAATCGCCCCGCTGCTCGACCGCTACCCCGAGGCGCTGTCCGTTGGCCAGCGCCAGCGCGCCGCCATCCTGCGCGCACTCGCCCACCGGCCCGCGGTGGTGATCGCGGACGAACCCACCGCCTCGGTCCATCCCGACATGGCCGATGCCATCCTCGCACTTCTGGCCGACCAGGCGCGCGGCGCGGGGGCGGCGGTGCTGCTGGCGACGCATGACTTGGGCACCGCGCGCCGGCACGGCTTTGCCGAGGCCCCGCTGCAAACCCTGGCAGGGTCCAGCAGCCTGGCGGAACCCGTGGCCGCCTGATGCGCGCCTGGCGCCTGGCCCTGGCCGATCTGCGGCGCGAGCCTGCCTTTACGCTGTGCAGCGTGCTGGCCCTGGCCGCGGTCATAGCACCCCTGATCCTGTTGGCCGGGCTCCGCGCCGGGGTCATCGCCGGGCTGAAGGAGGACCTCGCCGCCAGCCCCCGGGCGCGGGAGATCGTGAACACCACCAACCGTGCGCTGGACGACGCCTGGTTCGCGACCCTGCGCGCCCGGCCCGATGTCGGCTTCCTGGTCCCCCGCACCCGCCTGCTGGCGGCGACCGGCAGCCTGGAAGCCATGGCCCGCCCTGGCGCCGTCATCCGTGCCGAGGTTCTGGGTACCGCCCCAGGCGACCCGCTGCTGGCGGGGCTGCCCGCGCCCGGCCCCGGCCAGGTGGTGCTGACCGCCAGCGCCGCCCAACGCCTGGCCGTGGCGCCGGGCGATGGCCTGCGCTTCCGCGTGGTCCGCACAGTCGGCGCGGCGCGCGAGGTGCTGAACCTCGACCTCACCCTGGCCGCGATCGCACCCCCCGCCGCCGGGGCGCGGGATGCGCTCTTCGCCGACCCGGCGCTCGGCCGCCAGGTGCAGGACTTTACCGACGACCGCGCCGCCGATGCCGGCCCGCGCCTGGCCGAGGGATTCCGGCTGCACGCCCGGCGGCTGGAGGACGTGCCGGTGCTGGTGGAAGCGCTGCGCGCACAAAACATCGAAACCGCATCCCGTGCCGAGGATGTGGCCGCCCTGCTGGCACTCGACCGCAACCTGAACGCCGCCGTCGCGGTCATCGCCGCGGTCGGCGGCGTGGGGTTTCTGCTGGGGCTGGCCGCCGCCCTTTGGGCCTCGGTCGAACGCAAGCGGCGCACGCTGGCGCTGCTGCGGCTGATGGGGATGCGCCGGGCGGCTCTCGTGATGATCCCGGTCTGGCAATCCCTGGCCTTTGCCGTGCTGGGCACCGCCGTCGGCGCGGCGGTGGCCCAGGGCGCGGCGATGCTGGTGAACCGGCTGTCGCTGCTGGGGGCAGCGGAAGGCCGCGCCCTGGCCCGGATCGGGCTGGCGGAACTGGGGGCGGCGACGGCGTTGGCCTGCCTCGCCGCCGTGCTGGCCGCAGGGGTCGCGGCCCGGCGGGCGGCGGGGGTCGATCCGGCGGAAGGCTTGCGCGAGGGGTAGCCGGCCAGCCAGCGCCGAAGCCGACCGGGCGCGATCCCGTGCGGCGTGTTACAGGATGCCGGCCAGCCCGTGCTGCGTGACCACCGCCCCCGCCAGGGCCGGACGACACGGCCGCACCGCCCGCCAGCAGCACCCCCGCCTTCCCGCAGATAGCAAGGACCACTCCACATGCTGCTCATCTCGCCGGCGGAACCCACATCGAATCGCAAGCTCGGCTATCTCGCGCTCGCCATCGGCGCCTATCTCGCCGTGCTGATGCTGCCGACGCCGGCGGGGCTTTCGGCCTCCGGCCAGGTGGCGCTGGGGCTCCTGGCCCTGGTGGTCATCCTCTGGATCACCGAATGCGTCTCGCCGGCGGCCAGTGCCGTGCTGCTGATCTCGGGCGCGGTGCTGGGGCTGATGGGCAAGCCCCTGCAGGCCGGCGGCCCGCCGATGCGCTCGACCGACGCACTGAACGTCATGCTGGCCGGCTTCTCCTCCTCCGCCGTGATCCTGGTGGCCGGCGCCCTGTTCCTCGCGGTCGCACTGCGCCTGACGGGGCTCGACCGCCGCGTCGCGCTGCTGGTGATGAGCAGGGTGGGCATCTCGCCCGCCCGGTTGACGGTGGGCGCCATGATCGTGGGCTTCGTGCTGGCCCTGTTCATCCCATCGGCCACGGCGCGCGTCGGCGCCATCATCCCGATCATGGTCGGCGTGGTCACCGCCCTCGGGCTGCCCGTCGCCAGCAGCCTGGGCGCCACGCTGATGATCGTGACGGCGCAGGCCTGCTCGATCTTCAACATGGCGATCAAGACCGGCGCCGCGCAGAACCTGATCAGCCTGAACTTCATGCAGACCGGCTTCGGGCGGACGGTGACCTGGGGCGAGTGGTTCGTCACGGCATTGCCGCTGACCCTGTCGATGTCCGTGGTGCTGTTCGTCGTCTCGCTGGTGCTGCTGCGGCCGCAAGTGCCGCCGGCCGAGGAAGCCCGCGACCGGCTGGCCCGCGAGGTCGCGGCCCTCGGCCCGGTGACGCCGCCGGAATGGCGGCTGATGCTAGTGGCAGGGCTGCTGCTCCTGGCCTGGTCCACCGAAGGCTGGCTGCATCCGCTGGACACCACGACCGTCACCCTGGTCGGCATCGCGCTGCTGCTGATGCCGCGCGTCGGCGTGATGACCTGGGCGGGTGCCGAAAAGCAGGTGCCCTGGGGCACCATCATCCTGTTCGCCGCCGGCATCGCGCTGGGGCTGCTGCTGGCGCGGACAGGGGCTGCCGCCTGGCTGGCGAGTGTCACGCTCGGTCAGTTGGGGCTTGGCACACGCTCGGTGGTGGCGGTGGTCGGCGCGCTGTCGCTGTTCAGCATCATCCTGCACCTGGGCTTCGCCTCGGCGACGGGGCTGGCCAGCACGCTGATCCCGATCATGATCGCCTTCGCCCAGACCCTGCCCTTCGGCCCGCAGACCATCTTCGGCATCGTGATGATCCAGGCCTATGTGGTGTCCTTCGGCTTCATCCTGCCGACCAACGCGCCGCAGAACATGCTCTGCTACGGCACCGGCGCCTTCACCACGATAGAGTTCGCCAAGGTCGGCGTGGTCATGACGCTGGCGGGGCTGGGGCTGATCCTGCTGCTGTCGGCTACGATCTGGCCCATGATGGGCGTGCTCTGACATGCGCCGCACAGTCGCCATCCTGGGCGCGGGCCAGGTCGGGGCCGCGGCCGGTTTCCTGCTGGCGCAGACGCCGGGCATCGACGACGTGCTTCTGCTGGACCAGGATTCGGCACGGGCGGCGTCAGAGGCCGCCGACATCGCCCATGCCGCGGCCTTCGGCGCGTCGGCACAGGTCACCTCCGGCGACTATGCCGACCTGGCGGGCGTGGCGCTCGTGGTTGTGACCGCGGGGGCCAGCCTCAAGCCGGGGCAGACAAGGCTCGACCTGCTTGCGGCCAATGTGACGATTGCGAGCCGCGTGCTGGAACAGCTGCTGCGCGTGGCACCCGATGCGGTGCTGCTGTTCGCGACCAACCCCGTCGATGTCATGCCGGCGCTGGCCGTGCGGCGCTTCGGCGTGCCGCCGGGCCGCGCGATCGGCACCGGCTGTGCGCTGGATTCAGCGCGGTTCCGCGACCGGCTGGCGCGGCACCTGGGCGTCTCCACCGCCTCGGTCCATGCCTATGTGCTCGGCGAGCACGGCGATTCCGAGGTGATGCACTGGAGCGGCGCGCAGGTCGCGGGCATGCCGCTGGTCCGCTTCGCCGACCAGATCGGCCGCCCCCTGCCGGCTGATCTGCGGGCCGCGATCGCCGCCGACGTGCGCGGGTCCGCCTATCGGATCAAGGAGGGCAAGGGCGTCTCCAACTACGGCATCGCCGGGTCCATCGCGCGGCTGGCGCGCAGCATCGTCAGCGACGAGCAGGCCGTCTTCAGCGTCTCGACCTACATGGAGGAGCTGCTGGGGGTCGCGCAGACCTGCGTGTCGCTGCCGCATCTGCTGGGCGCCCGCGGCGCCTCGCAGCCCCTGCTGCCCGAGATGGACGCGGCCGAAGCGATGGCGCTGCGCGACAGCGCGGCGCTTTTGCGCGACACGATCCGCGAAGGGCTGGCGGGGGGCTGATCCGGCGGCTTGCCGCGGCGCGACCTTGCCCCGCGGCGCCTGCTGCGACAGCCTGCACCGTGATGGCACGCTCCATGATCAGGCTGTTGCGCTGTGCTGCCGGGCTGGCCTGCCTGGCCAGCACCGCCGCGGCCCAACCCGCGCCGACCTGGCCCGCCAGC
>JBBQHE010000264.1:0-4905 GCA_038323655.1 Acetobacterales bacterium
GGAGCGCCCGCCCCACTCAATCCGCGACCATCACGCAGATGTGCGTTGCGCCGTGTTGTTTTCCTTGATCGCGAAGGCCTACCGTTCCGCAACTGAAGCGAGAAAGCGGTTCGACCGCGCACCTCGCCAGCGACGGGAGAACGCGCATGACAGTGCCACCCACCGGGCCGCGGACGCCTGCGCCGAAACCAGCAGCCACCCCCAAGACCGACACGCCCAGAAAGCCCTTCGAGCGCCCCGACCCGGACCGGGTACCGCTGAGCGAGATGTCGGCCAGCCGCCTCGCGCGGGTCACCGGGCTGCCGATGGCCGATCTGGTGAAGCGGCCCGTCGCCGAACTGGCCGAGAAATTCCGCTTTCGCATCGACCCCGCGCTGTTTCTGTACCGCCGGATCTGCGGCCGGGTGGTCAAGCGCAATCCATCGACCGGTGCATTGCTGCCGGTGCCCTTTGCCACCGTGCATGTCGAGGACACCGATTGCCAGTTGCTCGGCTGGTTCCCCAACGGCTGGAACTACGGCTGGTACTTCCCCCTCGGCTGCAAGCGCGAGGTGATCGCCACCGTCACGACCGACGCCTGCGGACGCTTCTGCGCCTGGGTGCCGCGCTTCGATATCGACTGGGTGCTGCGCTGGCGCGCGCAGCGCGTCTGCTACGATGTGATCTTCCGCCGCCCGAGCCTGGCCGACCTGCTGGACGACCTGGAGGGCATCCGCGTGCCCGAGTTGGAACGCTGGCCCCGGCCGCCGATCCCCATCCCCGATCCGCCGCCGCTGCTGCGCGATGGCGGCTTCACCCTGCGCCGCGCCGCCGAGGTGATCGGCCGCGAGGCTGCCGACCTGCTCGCCCGCGCCGAAACCGCCCGGAGCTTCGGCGGGACCTCGGCGGGCCTGGCCGCGCGCCTGGCCGCGACACCGCTGCGCGCGGCGCCGCCCGCGCTGCCCCAGGGCTGGGGCGATCCGCACAAGGAGTTGGCGCCGCGCATGGCCGCGCGCATGCCGTCCGACCTGTTCAAGCAGTTCCGCGCCGACCGCTGGATCGGCCCGTTCCGGCGCTGCACCACCATCAAGCTGCCCGAATGGGTGCCGCTGCTGGACGTGCCGGACATCACCTTCCGCGTGACGCAGGACGTCAACGGCGACGGCACCGAGGAAGAGATCTATGGCGAGGGCTTCTTCGACGTCCGCTGGGATGCGGGGGCCATCGGCGATGTGACGCTGGAGGCCAGCCAGATCGCCGTCGCCGGGGTGGCCTGCGATGTGCCGGAAGTCGCCTGCGGCAATGTGCCCGCGCTGACCTTTGCCGGGCTGATGCCGCTGATCAACCCGGCGGCACCGGCGCCCGCCTACCACGACGCGGTCAGCGGCTACGGCAAGCGCGCCAACCGGCCGCGGGCGTCAGGGCTCGATCCCGCGCAACCGGGCGATCTGCCGCTGCTGCCGGCGTCGGCGCCCTATTGCGGCACGGTGCAGGTCTATGGCTGTGCCGAGATCGGCAATGCCGCGCATTACCGGCTGCGCTACCGGCAGAACGGCGGGGCGCAGGTCGCCTTCACCGGGCTGACCTGGCCGCTGCACCGCATCGTCGGCGGCGCGCTGCAGACGATCTGGCAGGCACCCGACGCCGCCGGATGGTACCCGATCCGTCCGCAGGCCGAGGGCTGGCACCCGTCCCGGCTGCTGCTGAACTGGCCGACCGGCGGCTTCGTCGATGGGCTGTACGAGGTGACGCTGGAGACCGGCGACGCCGCCAAGGCGGTGTTGCAGACAGCCGCACCCGTCGCCTTCCGGCTCGACAACACGGCACCGCAGGCACAGTTCCAGGGGCTGCGCTGGCGGGTGGTGGGTGGGGCCTGGAGTGCGCCGCTCGAACTCATCTGCCCGGTCATCCGGCGACCGGCGGGTGCGGATATCGAAATCGAGATCCGCTGGATGGCCTCGGCCTCGCACCTGCGCTCGGTCTTTCTGCGGGGCGGGGGCTGTGGTGGTGCGGCCCCGGTGCTGACCTCGGCCGAAAGCACTGCCGAGCACTGGCACCAGAATGCCGGCGACAATGCGCGGACGAACACGGCGGTCTTCGCCCTGCCCGGGGCAGCGTTGCAGGGGGCCTATGGTTTTTCGCTCGATGTGGCCTCGCGCAGCTTCAATCCGGCAGGGGGCGATGGCGGGTTCGAGGCGGATTGGTTCTACGACCCGGTCTACATCCATGTGGTGCCCTGGCTGCCGATCGCGGTGGTTAATCTGTAGACGTGACGGCGCGCGCTTGATCCGTCCGGGCGGCCGCGCCTGGTCGGATCGCCGCCGCCCCGCCCTTCAATCCGCGAAGACCCCGACCGGCGCCCCGGCCACGCCCAGGTCCAGCACGACCATCGCCCCGTCGTCCGGCCCGGCGTCGGGGCCGCGCAGGCTGGTGAGATACACCGTCCGCAGCCCCGGCCCGCCGAAGCAGGGCATGGTCGGCGCCTGGACCGGCACCTTGACCACCCGGTCCAGGGTGCCGTCGGCCAGCCAGCGGTTCAGCTCCCCGGCCGAAACGCCGGCCGACCAGTAGCCGCCCATCGCGTCCATCGCCGCGCCGTCCGGCCGCCCGGTCGCAGCGTCGGGGCTGGCGACCAGGGTCCGTGCGCCGATGGTGCCGGTCGCCTGATCCCAGGGGGCGGTCCAGATGCGGCACTGGCGGCTGTCGGCGTGCCACAGGGTGCGGCCATCCGGGCTCCAGGCCAGGCCATTGGCCACGGTCAGCCCCTCGGCCAATTGGGTGACGCCGCCATCGGCGGAGAGGCACCACAGGCCGGCCGTGGGCTGCTTGTCGGCCCGGTCATCCATGCCGCCGACAACGAAGCGCCCGCAGGGCGAGGCCTTGCCGTCGTTCAGCCGGTTGTGCGGGCGGTCGGCCTCGGGGGCGGCGAAGGGCGTCATGCTGCCGTCGCGGGGGTCGAAGCGCACCACGCCCGACCGCAGGGCCAGCAGCAGCGCGCCGGACCGGCAGCGGGCCAGGGACCCGATCGGTTCGGGCATGGGCCAGGTGTCGGTGTGCCCCGTCGCGGGGTTGGTGCGGTGCAGGCAGGGGGCGCGGACATCGACCCACCAGACCAGGCCGGTCTCGGGGTCCCAGACCGGGCTTTCGCCGACGGTGGCGCGGGGCGTGTCGAGAATCTTCATCGATCGATCTTGCATTTCATAAAATCGAATGTCTAGGATGCGCCATGGCTCAGTCCCCCGCATCCATGCCAGCCTATGCCATCCTGCGGGACCGAATCCGGGTCGAAATCCTGGCGGGTGATTGGGTGCCCGGCACCCATCGCACCCTGGCGGCGCTGGCCGCCCAGCACGGCGTCTCCCTCTCGCCCGTGCGCGAAGCGCTGCTGGGGCTGGAGGGCGAGGGGCTGATCCAGATGCGCCAGCACCGGGGGGCGGTCGTGCCGTTGATGGATGCGGCGATGCTGGCCGACCTGTACGATGTGCGCGGCGCGCTGCAATCCGTCCTCGCCCGCCGCGCCGCCGAACGCGCGACGCCCGAGGCCATCGCCGCCATGGCCGACCACATGGAGGCCTATGCCGCCGCTGCCCGCGCCCGCGACCCGGCCACGGCCCTGGCCGCCAACGAGGCCTTCCACAACGCGATCGAGGATGCCGCCGGGAATACCCAGGCCAGCGGGTTGTATCGCGCCCGCTCGGCCTTCGTGAACACCGTGCGGTTTCGCCTGGGCTTCGGCCCCGCGCGCATGGCTGCGGCGGATGCCCAGCACCGTGCGATCCACGCCGCCATCGCCGCCCGCCAGCCCGAAGCCGCGGCCGCCGCGGCCTTCGACCATGCCATGGGGGCCAAGGAAGACCTGCTCAAGCGTTTGTAGCCCAAGGAGGAAACACCAATGACCGCGATCACGCGGCGCGGCCTTTTGGCCGCCGCCACCACCCTGCCCATGGCTGCCCCGTCCCTGGCTTGGGCCCAACCCGCCTGGCGCCCGGAGCGCCCCTTGCGGCTGATCGTCGGCTTCGCCCCCGGCGGCACGGCCGATGCCGTGGCCCGTCTGGCCGCGGCCGAAATGGGCCGCGCCCTCGGCCAGAATGTGGTGGTCGAGAACCGCTCCGGCGCCTCGGGCAATCTGGCGACGCTGGCCGTGCTCCAGGCGCCGGCCGATGGCACGACGCTGGCCCTGGCCGGGCTGCAACTGGCCACCAACCCCGGGCTGATCGCGCAGTTGGGGTATGATCCGCGCACCGATCTTGCCATGGCCGGCCAACTCACCGCGCTGCCGGTGGTGGTGATGTCTTCGGCGGCCTCGGGCATTGCGACGCTGCCGCAGGCGGTCGAACGGGCGCGCGCGGGCGCTGGCATCCGCATCGCGACGGCGGGGCTGGGCACCTCCTCCCACCTCGGCGCCGAACTGCTGTTCCGCGCCGTGGGCGGGCAGTTCGAGGCGGTGCAGTATCGCGGCGGGGCGCCGGCCTTCCAGGCGCTGATGACCGGCGATGTCGAGATGATGTTCGACCTCGTGGCCTCGTACCAGGCGCCGGCCGCGGCCGAGGGCCGGGTGCGGATGCTGGGGGTGATGCAGCAGGACCGCACGCCGGGCCTGCCGGATGCGCCATCCTTCGGCGAACTCGGCCTGCCGCCGGCGGCCATGATGCGGTCCTGGCAGGGCATCTGCGCCCGCGCCGGCACGCCGCCCGCGGCCGGGGCGGCCCCGCAAGCCGCGACCGGCGCGACCCTGGGCGCGCCGGGCGTTGTGGCCCCCCAGGGGAAAAGCGCGAACGGACCCACCCCCCGCCCCCCCGCCCACGTTCTTTTCGCCCGGGGCTCCACCGTGAAGTCCTCTCCTGCATTCTCTCTTGCACGACGAGACGATCTTGCGATAGAGGTCTTCGGCTGCCTCGGGCTTTGCGTCGCTGCCGCCGGCGGCCA
>JBBQHE010000265.1:0-4900 GCA_038323655.1 Acetobacterales bacterium
CCCTCAGTCGCGTGCCGCGTCCAGGGCTGCGCGCAGCCGCCGCAGCAGCGGCAGGGCTGCCACCAGCTCTGCCTCGGGGATGCCGGCGGCGATGGGGGCGATGGCGCCATTGGCGGCCAGCACGGCTTCACCGCGCGCCGCGCGGCCGGCCTCGCTGAGAAAAACCCGCTTGCCGCGGCCGTCCTGCGGGTCGGGGGCGGTGGTCACCAGCCCGCGGGCCTCCAGTTTCTGGATGGTATTGGTCATGGCCGGGCGTTCGACCTGAACGGCCCGGGCGATGGCCGCCAGGCTGCGCCCATCGCCGCGCCGTACCAGGTGGTTCAGCACGACGAAATGCGAGGCGCGCAGCCCCTCCGGCAATACCCGTTCCAGGGCGTGGCGAGCCAGGTGCTCGATGATCGCGACCTCGTTCAACAGGGCGAACAGGGGCGGATCATCGGCAGCGGTCATGGGGCCTGTCGTCAGACGGCGCGGGTCCGGGTTTCGGCCGGCCAGCGCGGGGTGGGGGGTGCGGGCGGAGCATAGCCGAGGCGCCCCAGCATCTGCACTTTTTGGCCGGGGGCGAGCATGGCATGGATCTCCGCATAGGGGGCGGCCATCTCGGGGAACTCTTGCAAGGCCTGGCTGATCGGGTGCAGCGACAGCCCGGCCCCGGTCGCGGCCAGGTTCAGCCGCAGCCAGTCGCGCCCCGCCGCCAAGGCCTCGGCGCGACTGTCGCCTGGGCTCGTCAGCCAGACCTGCGCCGGGGTTGCCGCCAGCATCGGCGTGTAGCGGTCGATCATGATGGCGTAGCCCGCCCCGCCCGGCAGCATCGACTCGCGGGTGATCTGGCCGGCGGCGATGGCCTGGTCCAGCCCCGGGCCATAGACGCTGACGCCATCGGGCTGGGCCGCCACCGCAGGGCTGCCCAGGCGCATGAGGTTGACGGTTTCCAGATGCGCGGCCTCGGTCGCGGCTTCGATTTGCCAGGCGCGCCAGGCGATGTCGCGCAGCATGGCGACCCGGTCGGGGT
Organism: Acetobacterales bacterium; assembly: GCA_038323655.1. GTDB lineage: Bacteria > Pseudomonadota > Alphaproteobacteria > Acetobacterales > Acetobacteraceae > Humitalea. The sequence goes on from JBBQHE010000265.1 coordinate 1,013, forward strand.
CGGTCGCCGCGCCGAAACCGATCGGGGCCGAGACGCTGCGCGACAGGGCAGCGATCGCCTCGGGTGGGACCGGGCGGGCCATGTCGAAGGGCCGTTTGCTCGACCGGCGGGTCAGGGCCGCGGCGAAGAGCGGGTCCGCGACGGCGCCGCCCACCAGGCAGATCACGGCGACGGGGCGGTCATCCAGGCGCGGCCGGGGCTCGCCTTCGGGAAAGGGGGTGATGGTGGCGCCATGACCCTGCTGGGCCAGGGCCATGCGGGCGAGTTCGGCGAAGCAGCCGAGGCCGATGGTGATCTGCCGATCCAGCGGGTCGGTCACCGACAGGCGGCGGTCGAGGTCGCAGCGCAGGAGGATGGTGTCCGGCCGGGCGCGCGGCAGTTCCGCGATCCAGGGCTGGCGGTTGTGCGGATTGGGCGCCAGCACGGCCCAGGCAAGCGCGCGGATGCGCGGGTCGGGGTCGGTGTTGGCGGCGGCGGCGTTCCAGGACGCAGTCGGATCGGCCGGCTGGGCGCGGACGGCCCAACCGCTGGCGGTGGCGGCGATGGCAAGCCCGGCCTGGAGGAGGTGGCGGCGGTTGGCGATCATGCATGGCTCCATTCGTTCGACGACGAACTATGTCGTTCGCCATCGAACTTTATGCAAGGCCTTTCTGCCCCCCTGTTCCACGGCTAGGCTCACCCCTAGGCTGAGGAACACCCCATGTCGCCCGCCGACCGTCAGATCGCGCTGATCAACGTCAGCCATGTCTTCACCCATTATGCGCTGCTGATCCTGGCGACCGCGGTGCTGGGCATGGTGGCGCAGGACCCCGCCGCCTTCGGCACCGACTTCGGGCCGATCCTGGCGCTGGGGACGGGGATGTTCGTGCTCTACGGCGCGCTGTCGCTGCCGATGGGTTGGCTTGCGGAACGGGTCGGGCGGCGGGCACTGATGGCCGCCCATTTTTGCGGCACCGGGTTTTGCATGGCGCTGGCCGGGCTGGCTTCCGGCCCCTGGACGCTCGCCGCGGCCCTGGCCGCGATGGGCGCCTTCAACGCCATCTACCACCCGATCGGGACGGCCATGCTGGTCGAGGCCGCGGGCGAAAAGGTCGGCCGTGCGGTCGGCGTGAACGGGGCCTTCGGCAATATGGGCGTGGCCCTGGCGCCGGTGCTGACGGCGCTGATCGCAACCAGCCTCGGCTGGCGCTGGGGGTTCATCCTGCCGGGCATCGCCTGCATGGCGGTGGGGCTGGTCTGGCTGCGCGAGGCGCCGCTCGACCTGTCGGCCCGGGTCGGCGGCGGCAAACCCTTCCCCGCCATCCCCCCCGCGGTGGTGCGCCGGGCGGTAACGGTTTTGCTGTCGATCGCCTTTGCTTCTGGGTTTGTTTTCAACGCCTTCACGCTGTTGCTTCCGAAACTGATGGAAGAACGCCTGGCCTCCGCCCCCGGGCTGCTGCCGGTGGTCGGGCTGCTGGCCTTCCTCGCCACCCTTTGCGGCGGGGTCACGCAATTCACGGTGGGGCGGCTGATCGACCGAATGACGCTGAAGCGCGTCTTCATGCCCCTCGCCCTGGTGCAGATGCCGGTGATGGTGCTGCTGGCCTTCGTGCAGGGCTGGGCGGTGCTGCCGCTGGCCGCGATCCTGGCCGCCGCGATTTTTGGCCAGGTCACCGTCAACGAGACGATGACCGCGCGCTATGTCGCGCCTCCCTTGCGGGCGAAGCTCTATTCCATCCGCTTCTTCGTGGGCTTTTTGGGGGCGGCGGCGGCAAGCCCCCTGGTCGGCTTCCTGCATGACATGGAGGGATCGCTGGCCCTGCCGTTGCTGGTGCTGGCGGGCTTTGGCGCCATCACCGCCGCCTGTGCCCTGTTCTTCCCCGACCGGCCCGAAGAACTGCGCCCCGAACTCTGGGCACCCCTGCCCGCCGAATAACCCCCCTTGCCGCGCCCCGCCCCCGTCGCCCAGATGTCCGCCATGGACCTCGACTTCACCGATGCTGAACTGCATCGCTACTCCCGCCACATCCTGCTGGCCGAGGTCGGTGCCACCGGCCAGGCACGGCTGCGGGCGGCCCGCGTGCTGGTGGTCGGCGCCGGGGGCTTGGGCTCGCCCTTGGCGCTGTACCTGGCTGCGGCCGGCGTCGGCACCATCGGGCTGATCGACGATGACCGGCTCGAACTCTCCAACCTGCAACGCCAGGTGGCCCATACCACCGACCGCATCGGCCAGCCCAAGGTCGAAAGTGCGGCCGCCGCCATCGCCGCCCTGAACCCCGGTGTCCGCGTCGAGACCCACCAGCGCCGCATGGACCGGGCCGCGGCCGAAGACCTGATCCCCCGCTACGACCTGGTCTGCGACGGCACCGACAATTTCCCGACCCGATTCCTGCTGGGCGATGCCTGCCACCTGCTCGGCCGCCCGCTGGTCAGTGCGGCGGTGCTGCGGTTCGAGGGCCAGTTGTCCGTCTTCCGCAGTCATCTCGGCGCCCCCCACCCCTGCCAGCGCTGCCTGCACCCCACCCCGCCGCCGCCAGGCCTGGTGCCCAGCTGTTCGGAGGCCGGCGTGCTGGGCGCGGTCACCGGCGTGATGGGCACTTTGCAGTCCACCGAGGTGCTGAAGCTGATCCTGGCCATCGGCGAGCCGCTGGATGGCCGGCTGCTGCTGTGGGACGCGCTGGATGCCCGGATGCGCAATGTGCGCCTGCCGCGCGATCCCGCCTGCGACCTCTGCGGCCCGGCTGCCACCATCCATGACCTGTCCGGCCACGCATGACGCTGGGGCTGCTGCTGCGATCGGGCGGGCATGAGGCCGCGCATTACGCCCTGGTGCTGGCCACGGGGGCGGCGGCGGTCGGGCGCGACGTCGTGCTGTTTGCCACCAACGACGGCTGCGCGCTGCTGCTGGCCGACCCCGCGGGCCTGCTGGCCGACCCCCGCGAATCGACCCTGGCCGCTGCGGGCGTCGCTGGCATCGACACGCTGCTGGCCGCGGCGCGCGACCTTGGCGTGCGGCTCATCGCCTGCGAGGCGGGCTTGCGCGCGACCGCGACCCCCGCCGAATCCCTGGCCCCCGATGTCGAGGTCGCGGGCGTGGTCACCTTCCTGGCCGCGACGGCCGGCGGCCAGGTCTTGGCGCTGTGAACCGCTCTTGACCGCCGCCGCCCGAGCCATGCCTTGTTGCGCCATGCGCCCCGCCCGCCTTGTCGCCCTGCTGATGTGCCTGGCGCTGCCCGCCGGAGGCCAGGGCCTGCCCGCGCCCGTACCGCAGGGAGCGACACCGCAGGGGGCTGCACCGGCCCCGCCGCGGGCCGCGACGCCACCCGCGGCCCCGGCCCGGCCCCCGGCCGCGACACCCCCGCGACCGCCGTCGGGCACCGCGGCGATACCCCGGCCGCCATCAGGCCAGGCCAGCCCCCAGGCGACCCGCCCGGCCGGCCAGCGCGCCACGCCCGCACGCCCGCCGACCCCGGCGCAGACCGCAGCCCAGGCCCGCCGCGCCCGGGCGGCTGCGGCGGCAGCAGCGGCCGCAGCCACCGCCGCGGCCGCCGCCCCGCCCGCGCCCCCTGCCCCGCCACCCGAACCCACGCCGCCGCAGATCGGCACCGTCACCGGGCTGCAACTGCCCCGCTTCGCCGCCCTGCGCTCGGACGAGGTGAACATGCGCGCCGGCCCCGGCACCCGCTTCCCGATCGAATGGACATACCAGCGGCGCGACATGCCGGTGGAGATCGTGCGTGAGTTCGACCTCTGGCGCCGCATCCGCGACCAGGAAGGCATCGAGGGCTGGGTGCATTCCTCCACCCTGGCCGGCCGCCGCTCCTTCCTGATCCGTGGGCCGGAGCGTGATCTCAAGCGCCGCGCCGACGACCAGGCCCCGGTCGTCGCCCGGCTGCGCCCCGGGGTGAT
>JBBQHE010000266.1:0-4899 GCA_038323655.1 Acetobacterales bacterium
GAAGCCGCGCGTCGCCGTGCTGATCAGCGGGCGCGGCAGCAACATGGCGGCGCTGGTGGCGGCGGCCGCCGACCCGGCCTTCCCGGCCCGGATCGCCCTGGTGCTGTCCAACCGCACCGACGCCGCTGGGCTGGCCACCGCCGCCGCGGCAGGCGTGCCGACCGCCGTCATCCCGAGCCGCGGCCGCGACCGGGCGGGGTTCGAGGCCGAGGTCCAGGCAACCCTGGCCGCGCATGACATCGGCATCGTCGCGCTGGCAGGGTTCATGCGTGTGCTGACGGAAGGCTTCGTGACCGCCTGGGCGGGGCGGATGATCAATGTCCACCCTTCGCTGCTGCCATCCTTCCCGGGGCTGGACACCCATGCGCGGGCGCTGGCCGCTGGGGTCCGGCTGCATGGCTGCACAGTCCATCTGGTCAGCCCGGGTGTGGATGAAGGCCCGATCCTGGCCCAGGCGGCGGTGCCGGTGCTGCCCGACGATACCGAGGCGCGCCTGGCCGCGCGGGTGCTGGCCGAGGAACACCGGCTGTATCCGGCGGCGCTGGCCTGGCTGGCTGCGGGGCGGGTGCGGGTGGTCGCGGGCCGCGCCGTGGTGGCGGCCCCGGCCGCGACCGGGGCGCTCGCAAATCCCCTTGCGGGCGGCGAGCGTGACGTCTAACCCCGGCGCATCATTCTCCCGGAGTGCCGACCATGGCCGAACAGCCGCACAACGTCGAATTCGTCGAAGTCCGGTCGAAGGACATCCTGGCGGATCACACGGCCTTCTGGGCGTCGTTCGGAAAGGCCGCGACCTACGGCATCGCGGCGGTCGCGGTCCTGCTGGTGCTGATGTTCATCTTCCTGGTCTGACGTTGGGGCGCCGTCTGCGCCCCGCCTGGCTGCTTCAGCCGACCAGTTCGTTGCCCGCGAAGAAATACGCGATCTCGATCGCCGCATTCTCGGCGCTGTCGCTGCCGTGCACGCTGTTCGCCTCGATGCTCTCGGCAAATTCCTTCCGGATCGTGCCGGGGGCGGCGTTGGCGGGGTTGGTGGCGCCCATGATTTCGCGGTTCAGGGCGACGGCGTTCTCGCCTTCCAGCACCTGCACGACCACCGGGCCCGAGACCATGAAATCGACCAGGTCGTTGAAGAACGGCCGGGCGGCATGGACGCCGTAGAAGCTCTTGGCGTGCTGGCGGCTCATCCAGATGCGCTTCTGGGCGACGATGCGCAGGCCCGCGTCCTCGAACTTCGCGTTGATCTTGCCGGTCAGGTTGCGGCGGGTCGCGTCGGGCTTGAGGATGCTGAAGGTCTGTTCGATGGCCATGGGTGCCGTATCCGTCCGTTGTTGAGCGTGGCGCCGGTTAGGGGGGCTGGGCGCCAAAGGCAAGAGCACGGCGCGTGACGTGAGGGCTTCGAGCGGTTAGAAGCACAGCACCATGACAGTCCTCGCCCTACGCGACGTGACGCTCCGCATAGCGGGGCGCCCTTTGCTCGATGTTGCATCCATGACGCTCGACCCCGGTCGCAAGATCGGCCTGGTCGGGCGCAATGGCGCCGGCAAATCCACCATGCTGAAGGCCATCGCAGGCGAACTGCAGCTGGACGGGGGGGAGATCTTCATCGCCTCCCGCGCCCGGATGGGGCGGGTGAAGCAGGAGGCCCCGGCCTCGGACGACAACCTGCTGGAAACCGTGCTGGCGGCCGATACCGAACGCGCAGGCCTGATGGCCGAAGCCGAGACCTCGCACGACCCGGCACGACTGGGCGCAATCCACGACCGGCTGATCGCCATCGGCGCCGATGCCGCACCCTCCCGCGCCGCCATGGTGCTGGCGGGGCTCGGCTTCGATGCCGCGGCCCAGCAGCGGTCCGTGCGCGAGTTTTCCGGCGGTTGGCGCATGCGCCTGTCGCTGGCCGGTGCCCTGTTCCAGGAACCCGACCTGCTGCTGCTGGACGAACCGACGAACCACCTCGACCTGGAAGCCACCATCTGGCTGGAATCCTGGCTCGCGAAATTCCAGGGCGCCTGCATCGTGGTGAGCCACGACCGCGGTCTGCTGGAACGCTGCGTCGATCAGATCGCGCATCTGGATCGCGGCAAGATCACGACCTATGCCGGGAATTTCTCGGAGTTCGTGCGGCTGCGGGCCGAACGCGCCATCCACCAGGCGGCGCAGAACGCCCGGATCACCGCCGAACGCCAGCACATGCAGGATTTCGTCGATCGTTTCCGCGCCAAGGCCAGCAAGGCCCGCCAGGCGCAAAGCCGGCTGAAGGCGCTGGAAAAGATGCCCCAGGTGGAATCCCTGGTGGAAGACCACGTCACCCGCTTTTCCTTCCCCGAACGCGACAAGGCGCCGCCGCCGATCCTGAGCCTGCGGCGCGCCGTCGCGGGCTATGGCAACAACGTCATCCTCAGTGGCCTCGATTTCCGCCTCGACCAGGATGACCGGATCGCGCTGCTGGGCGCCAACGGCAACGGCAAGTCGACCTTCGCAAAAATCATCGCAGGCCGGCTGGAGCCCCTGTCGGGTGAGGTCGTTCGCGCCCCGCGCCTGCGCATCGGCTACTTCGCGCAGCACCAGGCAGAGGAGCTGCACCCCGACGGCACGCCGCTGACCCATATGCAGGAAGCGCTGCCCCGCGCGACCGTGCAGCAATGCCGCGCGCAGCTCGCCCGCTTCGGCCTGGATGCGGAGCGGGTGAACACCAAGATCCGCGACTGTTCGGGCGGCGAGAAGGCGCGGCTGCTGCTGTCGCTGACCACGCGCGAAGCCCTGGTGAAGGCGCTGGCCGATTACGGCGGGGCGGTGATCCTGATCAGCCACGATCCGTATCTGGTCGGGCTGGTGGCCGATCGGCTCTGGCTGGTGGCCAATGGCACGGTCACGCCGTTCGACGGCGACCTTGACGATTACCGCGCGCAACTCGGCGACCGCACGCGCCCGGCCTCGGCCAAGGCCGAGGCGAACAAGGGCGAAGAACGTCGCGGCAAGGCGGTGGTCCGGGCCGCCGCGGCCCCCCTGCGGGCACGCGCCAAGGAGATCGAGGCCCGGCTGGAACGCCTGGGGTTGGAAGGCAAGTTGATCGAAAAGCGCCTATCCGACCCCGCGACCTATGCCAAGCACAGCCCGGCCGACATCGCCTGGGCCAAGCGCAAGCAGGCCAGCATTGCCAAGGAAACGGCGACATTGGAGGAAGAGTGGCTGGACGTGCAGGCCAGGTTGGAGCCGGCCTGACCGTCTAGCGCTTGCGGTCGCGATCGATCAGCGCCAGCAGTTCGGGCGGGATTGGTTCCTTGGCGACGTCGTCGAACATGGCGTGCAACCCACGTTGCAGCCACAGGTCGAAAGCCGCATCCGGAGACGGCGTTCGTCCCCGGACGCCCGGCTTCTTGTCCAGCGGCATGATGGGTTCCATCTCGTCAGACTTGGGTGGAACGTCGTCTTTCAAGGCATATCCCTAGGCGTGCAAACCCCGCGTTGCGGCGCGGTTCACCTTAACGTGAGCGCGCGCGCCAAGGCCAGCGTCGATCTTGGCGGCCTTCGCCGGCGCATCGACCGGGGCTTCGCCGAGCAACCAGGCCTGCAACTGCTTGCGGGCACGGAACACGCGACACTTCAGCGTGCCGACCGCAACGCCCAGTTCTGCCGACATTTCGTCATAGGACAGGCCCTGCACCGCTGACATCATCAGCGCGATGCGCTGGTCCGCGGGCAGGCGGGCCAGGTTGACCCGCAGTTCGTCCATGGCGATCGAAGCTTCCTGGCTCGCCGGGCGGGAGAAGGCTTCCTGCGGCGCATCGTCCATCTCCACCGTTTCGCGACGACGCCGGACGTCGGACAGGAAACGGTTGCGCAGGATACGCGCCATCCAGGCCTTGAAGTTCGTGCCGGGAATGAACGACGCCTGGGCCGCAAGGGCATTGGTCACTGCCGCCTGTACCAGGTCGTCGGCATCGGCCCGACGCCGGGTCAGCGCCATCGCCTGTTGCCGCAGCCTGGGCAGGCATCCAACCAGCATGTCATGGAAACACTCCTGGCTTTGGACAGCCGAGACGTCGGCGTCGGGCAGGGTGGCAACATCCAGCGGGGGCATGGAATGTCCTTCATGTGATGTCATACCCGCCCAATGCTGAAGGGCGGATAAACGTTGCTGCGTGAAACGCATGGCTGTCATGCGTAATACGCGGAAACCAGCGATGCTCACGCGCGTTCCGCCGGCGATGCTATTCGTCCGCGCTGTCGCCTTGTCCCAGCATGGTCCGCAACGCTGCGCGGCCCCGGCTGACGCGGGCCTTCATGCTGCCTTCCGCAACGCCGCAGATCGCGGCGGCTTCCGCCATCGACATGCCCTGCGCCGCGACCAGCAGCAGGGCTTCGCGCTGGGTCGGCGGCAGCCGCGCCATCGCCAGGTCCAACCGACGCAGAGCCTCATGGCCCGTCTGGGCTTCTGCCTGGACCTGGGGCGGCGGCGCCGCTTCGTCGGCGCGTCGTTGCCTGGCCGCGCGCCGCAGCCCGCCCAGCCAGGCATGTCGCAGGATTGTGAACAGCCAGGCGCGCAATTCGGTCCCTGGTTGCCATTGCGCCTCGGCAGCCAATGCGCGCATGACGGTTTCTTGAACCAAGTCGTCGGCGCCCTGCAGGCTTCGCGTCAGCCCGCGTGCATAGCCACGCAGGCTCGGGATTGTCGCGAGCAGGCCGGCGCGGAACGAGTCGTCAGCCGGATCGGGCGGGTGGGGGTTCCGGGCCATGTCTTCCTGTCCCCCGTTTTCGTCCGCCGCGCCAGCGCGCCATGCTGCGCCACGCGCCGCAGCAGCCCGCGCTGTCTGATACGCCCCGGTCGGGCGCACGTTTCCATCAGCCACCGCCCAAAGATCTAGTCAGAGCGAGGAAGCCACGACATGTCCCACACCGC
>JBBQHE010000267.1:0-4865 GCA_038323655.1 Acetobacterales bacterium
GCGCGCCCGAACTATTCATGCCCGTCTTGATGCGCCCGCCCATGTCGCCAAGCATGCTGGTGACCAAGGACATCTTCGACCGCGTATTGGCAGCGATCCTGATTCTGCTGACCTCGCCGTTGTTCGTCGTCGTTGCCTTGCTCGTGCGTCTGGACAGTCCCGGGCCCCTGCTCTTTCGCCAATGGCGGATCGGTCGGTTTGGCCGCCGGTTCCGAATCCTGAAGTTTCGTACCCTGCTGGTGGAAGCGGCTGATGAGACAGCATCCAGCCAGGTCTGCGACAAAGATCCGCGGGTCACCCGAATCGGATGGATTCTCCGCAAATACTCGCTCGATGAGTTGCCACAGCTGCTGAACGTGCTCAGAGGCGAAATGTCGATGGTTGGCCCGCGACCCCATGCCCCCGGCACCCGCGCCGAGGGCCGCCTGTTCTCGGAGGTGATCCCCGACTACCCGCTCCGCTACCGGGTCAAGCCGGGGTTGACGGGCTGGGCCCAGGTCAACGGCTGGCGCGGCCAGACCGACACGGCGGAGAAACTGCGTCAAAGGGTGGAGTTTGATTTCGCCTACATCCGCGACTGGTCACCCTGGACGGATTTCCAAATTCTGCTCCGGACCTTGCCGGCCGTGCTGCGACCACCCGGGGACAATCGCTGACCAAACCGAGCCTGCGCTCACGAACCACGCCGTCTGGCCCCGCGTGCGGGACCCGACCGGTGGTCAGCCGGGCGAGGCCGCCAGCAGCGCCCGCGCCGCGGCAAGATCGGCCAGCACCACCGTCCCCGGTGGCGCCTCGACGACCTCCCGGGGCGTAGCGGGCAGTAGCCAGCGGTGGCCGACACCCGCGGCCAAGGCAGCCTGCATGTCGCTCGCGCGGTCGCCCACCATCACCGAAGCCGCCATACAAAGGCCCAGTGCCGCCGCTGCCTCGTGCAACATGCTTGGCCCCGGTTTGCGCCGGAGGGTCGCGGCGCTCGGGGCCTCGGGCGCGTGATATACGGCGGCAAGTGGTGCGCCCTGTTCGGTAAAGCGATCGCGCATCCAGCCCATCAACCGTTCGAAATCATCCTCCGTGTAGTAGCCGCGACCGATCCCCGCCTGGTTGGTCACGATGGCAATGGGCATGCCGCGCAATTTGGCCTCGCGCGCCAAGTCGAACAGCCCCGGCAGGAATGTCACCTGGTCGATCCGATGGACATAGCCGTGATCGACATTCACTACCCCGTCGCGGTCGAGCAACAGCCCCGGCACCAAACCGCCCGCACCATGGATCGCGTAGGTCTCCGCCGCGATCATGGACGCGGGAACATTGCCCGTTCGACCAGCGCGCAGATCGCATGCCCCGCCGCTTCATGGCCTTCCTGGATGCGCGGCGTGCTGTCCGACGGCATGCGCAGGCACAGGTCGCAGAGCGCCAACATCTCACCGCCACCCGCACCCGTGAAGCCGACCGTCACGATCTGCTGCGATCGGGCCGCGTGCAGAGCCGCCAAAATGTTGGGCGAGCGACCGGATGTGGAGAGGGCGAACAGCACATCGCCCGGCCGACCCAGCGCTTCGACCTGGCGGGAGAACAGCCGTTCGTAGCCGTAGTCGTTGCCGATCGCCGTCATGATGGAACTGTCGGTGGTCAGTGCGATCGCCGGCAGGCCTGGTCGATCGTACATGAAGCGCGACACCAATTCACCCGCCCAGTGCTGCGCATCGGCGGCACTGCCGCCATTGCCGCAGATCATCAACTTGCCGCCGGCGCGCAGGCTGGTGACGACCAGCGCCGCGGCACGGTCCACATCCGAACATAGGCCCGGGTCGGCTGCCAGGCGGGCCAGGATCGCGGCCGAGGCCGCGAGTTCTGAAGCGGCGGTGTTCATGCAACTCTCCAGGCTGTGACGCTGATTTTGGTGACGAACCCAACGGTCAGGTCTGCGGCAAGACGCCGAGGGCGCTGCGACGCCGCCCCGAGCCGGCAGCGACATTCACACAGGCTGCAGGCGCCTATCGCCCAAGCCTTGGGCGCCGGCCAAGCGAGCGGCCTGTCAGGCGGCGGCGCGTCCGCGCAGGATCGCGACGCCGCGGCGCAGCAGCCCCGCGAGTTCCCCACTCGGCACGGCACCTGAGACCAGCACATGCCGGTCGAGCAGAAAGGTCGGCACGCCGTTGACGCCGCCCTGGCGCGCCGCCAGGTCCTCGGCCTCGATCAGCGCGCGGGCTTCGTCGGAGGCGAGCCGGGCGGTCGCATCGGGTACGCCGTGCGCGGCGCCGATGGCGGCCAGCACCACGGGGTCGGACACGTCCTGGCCATCGTGGAAATAGGCCTGGAACAACGCCTCCTTCACCTCCGCCGCCGTGCCCACGGCCTCGGCGAAGCGAATCAGTCGGTGTGCTGGCATCGTGTCGGGCGTGCGAGGCTGGCGGTCGAAGCGGAAGTCGAGGCCGACGGTCGCGCCGACCTGCACGATGCGCGCATCCAACTCCGCCGCGCGTTCCGCGCTGCCGAATTTCTGGGCGCGATAGGCGGCGCGGTCGCGGCCCCCGGGCGGCATCTCGGGGTTCAGGCGAAAGGGGCGCCAGCGGACGTCGAAGGCCAGGCCATCCTCGGCCACTTCCTCCAGCGCCGCGGCCAGGTGGCGCTTGCCGATCCAGCACCAGGGGCAGATGACGTCGGAGACGACGTCGATGGTATGGGTGGTCATCGCAAACCGTCCTTGCCTGTGATCTCGAAGATGGTCAGCCCGCCGATGCGGGGAAAGGGGCGGCCGCCCGCGGTCAGCGCAACGCAGACCAGGATTTCCGCGGCGCGGGGGGCGTCGGGCACCCGGGCCTCGATGGCGTCGTAATGGCTGCGGACATAGGCCGCGTCCTTGTGGCCGAGCGGCACGTCGATCGCCGTCCCCGGCCCGCCGGATTTCTTCGCTGATGGGATCAGCGCGGCGCCGCCGCCTATCAACGCGCGGATCGGCGCGCCCATTTTCGGATGCAGCAGGGCGGCGGCGTGTTCCAATTCCCCGGCCTCGCCCACGATGGCGGCCTTGCCGTAGGATTCCACGGGGGCTGCCAGTGCGGCCATGGCGCGCGCGGTCAGCATCCCGCCCAAGACAGCGCCGGCTTCGATCAACTCGGACAGGTCTTCGACGAAGCGCCCCGCAAAAGGGTTGCCTATGACCGCGCAGGCGACGACGCGGCGCAGCGGCGCGGGCAGGGGGCGGCCCTGCTCGACCAGGGTCTCGTCCAGCAGCAGGGTGATCTTGCGGATGATCATGCGACGCTCGGGACCCGTTCGGCGGGGGGGGTGTTGCGGCTGCGACCACAGCGGATGATGCCGTCGATCATCACCATGCCGATGCCGGGGATATCACCCACCACGATGCTGTCCAGCATGTCGCGCCCGGCGGAATGCTGGGCGCGGTCCATGAAGACCAGGTCCGCGGCGCGGCCCGCCGCGATCAGCCCGCCATCCAGCCCGCGCAGCCGCGCGGTATTGCCGGTGGCGCAGCAGATGGCGGCGGCAGGCGGGATGCCGCCCAGCGAGGCCAGCAGCGAAATCACCCGCAGGATGCCGAGCGGCTGCACGCCGGACCCGGCCGGGCTGTCCGTGCCCAGGATGACCCGGTGCAGGGCGCCGATGTCCCGCGCGACCTGGGCCGCGGCGATGGCGACACGCTCATTCCCGTTATGCACGATCTCGATCGCGCGCGGCGATTTTTCGCACAACTCGCAGACATGAGCTTCCGGCAGGGCGGTATGGCCGCCGTTGATATGGCCGATGATATCGGCATCCGCCTCCAGCACCGTGTCGCGGTCGATCAGCCCCGATCCGGGGATGGAGGGGCCGCCGGTGTGGATGGTGCTCTGGATGCCGTATTTGCGCGCCCAGGCGACCATCTCGCGGGCCTCATACCCCTGCTTCACGCTGCCGAGGCCAACTTCGCCGAGCAGCGTGACGCCGGAGGCGGCGAGGTCGGAAAAATCGCTTTCGACCATGCCCTGTTCCAGCACCGGTGCGCCCGCCAGAACCTTGACCCCGAGGGGGCGAAAATTGTGGAAGGCGCGTTGGGCTGTGATCGCCAGCGCCTTCAGCCCGACGATATCTTTTGGGCGCCCGGGCAGGTGCACCTCACCGGCCGAGATCATGGTGGTGACCCCGCCATGCAAAAAGCTCTCGATCCAGCCGATCTGGTTCTGCCGTGGGGTCCAGTCGCCGAAGACGGGATGGACATGGCTGTCGATCAGCCCCGGTGCGACGGCGCAGAAATGGGCGTCGATGGTCTGGGTCACGCTTTCGGGGTCGAGGTCGCGCAGGCGGCCGACGGCGACGATCTTGCCCCCATCCAGCAGCAGCGCATCGGCATCCAGGATCGGCAGGGCCAGGTCGCCCGACAGCAGCAGCCCGATGTTCTTCACGAGTGTCCTGCCCGCCACCCCGCCCGCTGCCGCTTCCGCCATCACGCCTGCCTTGTGTTGCCTGGACGCCATGCTGCGCCGGGCGGCCGGGGCGCGGCAAGGCGGGCGGGGATGCTTGGCGCGGGTAGGGCAGGGGGCCTAGCATCACGTTATGCAGCCCGACCCAAGCCCGCCGCGCTGGCGGCGCCCGAAAACCCTGGAGGCAGCGCTGCGCCTGCGGGCCGAGGAGCCGGACCTCACCTGCCTCGCGGGGGCGACCGACCTGCTGCCCGCCCAGGCCTCAGCCGAGGCCTGGGGCCGCACGCGCCGCCAGGACTGGCTGGACCTGACCGCCATCCCCGGGCTGCGCGGCATCGCGGATGACGGGGAGCATCTGCGCATCGGTGCCCTGACCACCTGGGCCGATCTGCGCGACGCGCCCCTGCCGGCCTGGTGGGCTGCGATGCGCAGCGCCGCGGCCCAGGT
>JBBQHE010000268.1:0-4827 GCA_038323655.1 Acetobacterales bacterium
CGGCCGGATGGCAGCGTCGACTACGTGAACCCCCGCTTCACCGAGTTTACCGGCCGCCCGGCGCATGAGGCGAGCCTGCCAGGCAGTCCGGTGCTTCATCCGGACGACTCGCCGTCCGTGCGCACTGCCTGGGTCAGCGCGCTGGCAGCGGGCCGCGCCTTTGCCGCCGAATACCGCATGCGGGGCGCCGATGGCTCTTGGCGCTGGTTCGCCGCACGTGCATTGCCCGCGCGCGGGCCGGAGGGGGCGGTCCGGCGCTGGATCGGCGCTGCGACCGATGTGACCGACCTGATCGCGGCGCGCGAAGCCCTGCAGATCCAGGTCCTGGCAGAAGCCAATGCCCGGGCGGAAGCGGTGGCGAACGCCAACCTGCTGGCGGTCAGCGAGGAGCGCTTCCGCCGCTTCGGCAGCGCCAGCCCCGACGTGCTCTGGATCACCGAGGCGACGAGCAACCGGATCGAATATGTCAGCCCGGCCTTCGAGCGTATTTGGGGCGCCAGCACCTCGGTACTCATGGCCGACCCGGCGCTCTGGACGCGGATGATCCACCCCGAGGACCGCCAGAGGGCGGAGCAGGCCCGCGCCGCGACACCGGGTGCTGACAGCACTGAACTTGAATATCGCGTCATTCGCGGAAATGGCCAGGAACGCTGGATCCGCGACCGCGCCTTCCCGATTGCCGATGCCACGGGCAAGCCCTACGCCCGCGGTGGGATCGCGCGCGACGTGACCGAGGCCAAGGCGGCCGAGGCCCGCCAGCGCCTGCTGATCGGCGAACTCAATCACCGCGTGAAGAACACGCTGGCGACGGTGCATTCCCTGTCGTTGCAAACGGCGCGCGGACATATGGCGGCGGCCAGCCTGGCCCCCGCCCCGCGCGAGGCTGCGGGAGTGGCCGGCGGGCCGCTGGTCCGCTTCGTGCTGGATCTGCAGGCGAGGATCATGGCGCTGTCTCGGACGCACGACCTCCTGACCGCCACGACCTGGCAGGGGGCCACCCTGCGCGAGACGGTCCGATCCGCGCTGAACCCCTGGCTGCCTGGACGAGCCGAGGAAACCTCGCGCATCACCTTCGGCGGGCCCGGTGCGTGGCTGGCGCCCAAGCAGGCCCTGGGCCTGGCGCTGGCGCTGCATGAACTGGCGACGAATGCCGCCAAGCATGGCGGGCTTTCGGTCGCCGAGGGCAGGGTGTCCGTGCGCTGGAAGCGCCGGGACGATGGGGCGGTCAGGTTGTGCTGGCAGGAGATCGGCGGCCCGGCCGTAACCCCGCCGACCCGGCGCGGCTTCGGCACACGGCTGCTGGAACGCGGCCTGGCGGGCGAGTTGGGCAATGGCGCCACGGTGTTTCTGGACTACCCGCCCACAGGCTTTATCGCCAGAATCGACTTCATGCCCCCGTTTGACGTTGTACACGATCATGCCGAACAAGAAGGAAGCGCCGCGTGACCGCCACCCCGATGGGCATTTCCGCCCTGCTGAAAGGCCGCCGCGTGCTGGTGGTGGAGGATGAGGCGCTGGTCGCCATGCTGGTCGAGGACGCGCTGACCGACGCCGGGGCCGAGGTGCTGGGCCCGGTGCGCAGCGTGGCCGAAGCCATGGCCGCCCTGGCCCGCGACCGGCCGGATGCGGCGGTGCTGGACCTGAACCTGGACGGCATGCCGAGCACCCCGGTCGCAGATGCCCTGGCCGCCGCCGGTATCCCGTTTGTCGTCGCGACCGGCTACGGCGTCGAGGGCCTGCCACCGGGACATGCCGGGGTGCGCGTGCTCGCCAAGCCTTACGACCCCTTGGCGCTCACCCGCGCCATCGCTGCGCTGTGGGCAACCTAGCGCAGGGTGCCCGGCGACAACTGACAGGCAGCATGACCGAAACCCAGGTGCTCATCATCGGCGGCGGGCCCGTCGGCTTGGCGCTGGCCGTCGACTTGGGGCTGCGCGGCATCACCGTGACCCTGATCGAGCAAAGCGCCCGACACTCACCGCAACCGCGGGCGAAAACCACCAATGTGCGGTCGATGGAGCACATGCGGCGCTGGGGCGTCGCCGAGGCGATCCGCGCTGCGGCCCCGCTGCCCCGCGCCTACCCGACCGACGTGGTCTTCGCCACGCGACTGTTCGGCCGAACCCTGGCGAAGTTTCACAACGCTTTTTTCGGCACCGACGGACCGCCAGACGACCGCTTCGCCGAACGCGCGCAATGGACGCCGCAATACAAGGTGGAAGGCGCCTTGCGCGCACGCGCGGCCAGCCTGCCGGGCGTGACGCTGCGTTTCGGCGCGCGACTGGAGTCCATGACTCAGGATGCCGATGGGGTGGATGCCTGTCTCACCATGATCGACACCGGTCGCAGCGAAACCATCCGCGCAGCCTATGTCATCGGTGCCGATGGCGCGCGCAGCCGCGCACGGGAAGCGATCGGCGCCAACATGCAGGGCAGCCACGCTTTTGCGCAGCATGTGAACCTCGTGATTCGCGCTCCTGCCCTGGCTGAGGCGATGACCCGTGAACCGGCCATCATGTATTGGCTGGTGAACGCCGAATCCGCCGCCTTCACCGGGCCGATGGATGGCGCCGACACGTGGTTCTTCATGTTTTCGCTGGGCCGCGACGCCGTGCTGCCGGATGCACCGGCCCTGCAAGCCCGCCTCAACGCCGCCTTCGGGCGCGATGTGCCGACGGAGATCCTGGTCGTGGATCCTTGGTCGGCACATAGCCTGATCGCCGATAGGTATCGCGACCGGCGTATCCTGCTGGCCGGTGACGCCTGCCATCTGCATCCGCCCTTCGGCGGCTATGGCATGAACCTCGGCCTGGGGGATGCCGCGGATCTGGGCTGGAAACTCGCCGCCGTGCTGCGCGGCTGGGGCGGCGCCGAACTGCTCGACTCCTACGAGGCGGAGCGCAAGCCCGCACACCGCCGCGTGATCGATGAGGCGGTGGCCAACCACGCGTTGCTGGCGACCGACCTTGCACGCCCCGGCCTGGAAGCCGAAGGACCGGCCGGCGACGCGGTGCGGGCCGAGGTCGGCGCCCTGATCCTGGCCGGCAAGGCACGGGAATTCCACAGCCTCGGCGTGGTGCTGGGCACGCATTACGACGGCTCGCCCATCGTGGTGCCCGATGGCACGGCCCCGATGCCGGACCACCCGACGGACTTCCAAGCCTCGGCCCGACCCGGCAACAGGGCGCCGCACCTGTGGCTGGCCGATGGCAGTTCGCTGTTCGACCATTTCGGCGCGGGGTTTTGCCTGCTGGTCACGGCGCCGGGGCCCGGGCCGGATGTCGCACGGCTGGTGTCTGCCGCGGAAGCCACCGGCCTGCCGCTGCGGGTGCTGTTGCCACAGGATGCTCGGCTGGGTGCGCTTTATGGCGCGCGGCTGGCCTTGATCCGGCCCGACCAGCATGTCGCCTGGCGCGGCGACACGTTGCCGATGGATGCCGGTGCCCTGCTGGACTGGGTGCGAGGCGCCGCGATGGCAACCATGCCTTAACCAACCGCCCGCCATGGTCGGTGCACAGCAGCCCGGACCTCGCACCATGCCGCCCGACGGACAACAGGGCGTTTTCAGCGCCCCCGACCCGACGCTGATTGCCGATCGCTACGAAATTCGCGACCGCATCGGACGCGGCGCCTTCGGCCAAGTGTTCGAAGTCTATGACCGCCGACTGAAGCGCCTGGTCGCGATGAAGACCATGCCTATTGGCCAGGTCGGCGATGCCGACGCGCAAGAGGACCTACGCCGCTTCTATAACGAGGCGCGGTCGGTCGCGCGCCTTTCCCACCCCGGCATCGTCACCGTGCATGACTTCGGCGAGCAGGATGATTTTGCCTGGATTGTCATGGAACTGGTGATCGGGGAGACGCTGAAGGCGGTGCTCGACGCGGGCATGCGCCCAGCCCTGGCCGAAACGGTGCGGGTGACTTGCGAGCTGTTGGAGGCGCTGCACTACGCGCATGGGCGCGGCATCGTGCACCGCGACGTCAAGCCCGCGAATATCCTGCTGGCGCAAGGTGCCAGTGAGGGACTTGGTGACGTGCGCCTTGCGGACTTCGGCATCGCCCGCATCGGTGCCGCGAATCCCGGCGCGGTGATGCCGGCGATGGGCACCGAAACCTTGGGGGGCGCCCAGTTGGAAGGGCAGACCCTGGTCGGTCAAACGCTTGGCACACCCGCCACCATGTCGCCCGAACAGTTGCGCGGGGAAGCGGTGAGCCATCGCGCCGACCTCTGGTCAGCCGGTGTCGTTCTGTACGAGATGCTGACGGGCCAAAAACCGTTTCCGGGAGGCATTCCGGCGATCTACGCGGCCATTCTGTCGGCCGAGCCACCGCCGCCATCCAGCTTGGTCCCGGGGCTGCCCCGCGCCTTCGATGCGGTCATCGCGACGGCGTTGGCGAAATCGGCGGATCAACGTTTTATCAGCGCACAGGCCATGGCCGAGGCGATCCGCGGGGCCGCGGAAAACCCCAGTCTTGTGGAACAACGGCTGGCGCCTGGCGACGCGGCCCTGCCCCGCGCTGGCGACGACGAGGCGACGCTGCGGCTTATCGCGGCCGTGACACCCCAGGCGCCGGTTCCGCGGCCCATTCTGCGGCCCATTCTGCGGCCCGGTCTGCGGCCCGGTTTGCGGCGCGGTTTCATGCTGGGGCTGATGCCTGGCCTCGCGCTGGGTGCGCTCGCGATGCAGGGTTTACTTCCGTCGCGGCCGATCGAACCTCCGGCAGCGATCGCCGATGTGGTGTCGGCTGTGACGGAGTTGGTTGAACCGCGCCTGCCGGTGCCCCATGCCGCTGCGGATGCCTCTGAACCCAAGACGGCGCTGGCAT
>JBBQHE010000269.1:0-4814 GCA_038323655.1 Acetobacterales bacterium
ATCCTGGGCAATGCCTTCCTGTCGGACTTCGACCCGGCCGATGTGGAACCGCCAGGCGCCGGCGCGCTGGAAGCAGCACTCGAAACGGCGCGTGGGAAACTGCTGCCGCAGCCCTTCGACAAACTCTCCGAAGATGACGTCTTCGTCGATCTGCGCGAGTATTTCGAGGCACGTTTCGGCGGCCATTCCACCATCCAGGCGCTGAAGACCGCACGTTTTTGGGCGGCGGCCAGCGAACTCGCCCCGCGGCTCGACCACGCCGCCCGCGCCGACCTTCTGGGCGTGGTCTGGGGGCGGTTGCCGGCGCTGTCGGCGGCCTATGTGCGGCTGGCCTCGGCGCTGGCGCTGCTGGGCCATGCAGATGATGCCTTCTGCCCGCTGACCGCGCTGCTGCCGCGGGAAGCCAGCATCATCGATGTGCTGACGCTGAACCGCCTCGGCGACCCCGCCGACCAGACCATTGCGGTCGCGACCCGCAGCGGCGCACGGGCCGATTTGCCGCGTGCGGTGCTGACTGCGCTCGTCGCCGAAGTCACTGTCCAGTTGCAGACCAAGCCGTGGGATTTCTTCGACGTCACCGACCTTTTGGATTTTCCCGGCGCAAGGTCGCGCGAACAGATCCGCGACCCCGCACGGCATCTCGCCGATCCCGCAAAACTGCCCGCCATCCTGCTGCGCGGAAAGGTCGCCTATCTGTTCGAACGCTACTGCGCCGAGAATGAATTGACCGGCATGTTGTTGTGCATCGGCCCGTCGAACCAGGAAGTCCGCACCCTACCGCGCATGGTGGCGGAATGGATCGACGGTACGCATGGCGACACGCCGGAAAAACGCGCCGCCCAGCCGACCGCGCTGTTCTTTGTGCTGACCAAGTTCGATGCGGAGTTTGAGAGCAAGAAGGGTGCATCCGACCAGGGGGGCACGCGCTGGACGGCGCGGCTCGCGGCCTCCCTGATCGACTTCTTCGGCAAGGAAAGCGCCTGGCCGCGCGAATGGCATCCGGGCCGGCCCTTCACCAACCTGTTCTGGCTGCGGAACCCCAACGTCGAGAATAAGGCCATCCTGGATTACGACGCCGAGGGGCATGAGACCGGCGTGCGCCCGCAGGAGGCCGACCGCGTCGCCCGCCTGCGCCAGGACTTTTTGGACAACCCGGATGCGCAAAAACACTTCGCCGATCCGGCCCTGGCCTGGGATGAGGCGATGCGACTGAACGATGGCGGCATCAGCCATCTCGCCGCCCGGCTGCGCCCGGTCTGCGACCCGGCGCTGAAGCGGCGCCAGGTGGCGGCGCGCCTGGCCGACCTGGGCGAGCGGCTGCGCGCGCGGCTGCTGCCGCATTGGCATTCGGCGGACCTGGCGCAGGAACTCATCAAGCGCCGCGCGGCCGGGCGCGGGGTCGCCGTGGCGCTGGCAAAGGCGGTCGAACGCCAGCGCTTCGGCCATCTGCTGCGCGCCCTGTCACCGGAAGCCGATGAGATCGCGGCGACCCTGGCCCGCGCCCGCTTCGCCGCCCCCGACGCCGGCGCCATCGCCGTCGGTGCCCGGACCGAGGCGCGCGGCCTGCTCGCGGAACTGGATTTCGGCGACGACACACACCCCGAAATCGACGGCGACGGCCAGGGCGATGAGGCGGATGCGCTGGCGACGACCGCGCTGAAACTCTGGGCCGATCGGCTGCATGATTTTGCCGACAGCCCGGCGGCGGGCACGCTGTATGGGCTGACGCCGGAAACCGCCGGCACGCTGGTCGCCGAACTGCTGCGGTCGGCGCGGCGGGCCAAGGTGCAGGCGGCGCTGGCCGCCGAAATGCGGACCATCCTCAACTTTCGCCGCCATGCGACCGCCGCCGCCGCGGTCTGCGGCCTGTGTGCCGCGTTGCGGATCGGTGGCTTCGTCGCGGCCCTGGGCTTCGACGCCATGCCACTCGCCGACCGGCCGCTGGTCGGCGCGGATCGCCGCCCCGTCTTCGCCCCGCGCCGGGCGGCCGAAACCATCCCTGCCCTGGCAGAAACCGCGGCCGATTACGACCGGCAGCAGTCGCTGGACTGGATCCAGGCCTTCCTTCGCTCCATCGACCTGAACCTGCAAGGCGATGGCGACGACCAGGTGGACGTCGCGCGCAACGCCGCCCTCGGCCGCATCATCGCCGACCTCGACGCGGCGCTGACCGCCACGCGCGCCGCATGACCCGCATCATCATCCAGGAAGACCCCGACCACCCCGACGGCGGCTTTGCCCGCGTGCTGGTGGAAGGCATGGCCGGTCATGCCATTTCCGCCGTCACCATCGGGCGCGAGGGCTTTGGTGCCGACAGCCTGGGGCCGCGTGGCTGGCAGGTGGCGGCGGCGCGGATCGCGCCGGTAGCGGTCACGGGTTCAGGTGCGAACTTGGCCATCATCCTCGGCCCCGATGTGGTGGAGCATCTGGAAGCAGGGCCGCTGCGGCTCGGCCTGCCGGAGATCGGCCTGTCCCAGGTCGTGATGTGGCCCGATATCGCGCCGCTGCCGGCCGCGACGCGTGCCGGCTTCGCGACCGCCCAGCGCGCCGCCCGTGTCGCCGCGGCCGCCCCGCCGCTGCGCGGGCCGGACCCGCTGCCGGCGCCGGCGTCGGATGCAACGGTGGTGGTGCGACCGCCGCCGGTCGCGCCCTTGCCGCCCACCCGGGCACCAATGGGGGCACCCGACCCCACCGCCCCGGCCTCGGCCAGGCAGCAGCGGGCGCCGCTTTATGCGCTGATCCTGATGCTGGTCGCGGCCCTCGGCCTGGGGGGCTGGATTTATCAGGATGAGATGCTGGCCCTGGTGGCCGAACCGCCCGCCGCGCCCGTCGTCGCCGCCGCCCCGGCCGCCGATGCGCTGGAAACCGCGACCCCGGCCGCCATCGCCGCGATGAACCTGCCGCCCGCGCAGATCCTGGCCATCGCGCAGCGGCGCCAGGCACGCGGCGCGCATCAGGATGCGCTGCTGCTGCTGGAACTGGCCGCGGCCCAGAACCACCCGGCGGCGATCAGCGCGCTGGCGCGGCTTTACGATCCCGCGACCTTTACCCCGGGTGGCGCACTTTCCGTCCCCAATCCCGGCAAGGCTGCGCAATACTGGCGCGCGGCCGAACAGGCGGGGGACCCCGCGGCCGCGGCCGCGCGCTTGGCCCTGCGGGAACGGCTGCAAGCCGCGGCCCAGGCCGGTGACGCCGTCGCAGCCCTTGCCTTGCAGGACAACTGGCCATGATGCGTCTGACTTTCCTGCTCCTGCTTCTCGCGCTGCCAGCCATGGCGCAGCAAAGCCGCGGCATCATCATCCCCCCGGGCGCCCCGCGCGGCGCGCTGATCATGGAGGGCAAGCAGACCCTGACCCAGAAGGTGCTGGTCCGCCCCGGCGCCACGCTGCACACGGCACCCGATGCGCCAAACGGCCGGCCCATACCGGGCTTCACCCTGTTCCACGTCTATGCCCGCCAGGCCGGCTGGATCGAGGTCGGGCCGGACGCCCAGGGCCCGACCGTCGGCTGGATGCGGGAAGAACGCAGTGTCGCCTGGCGGCAGACCATGGTGCTGGCCTTCACCAACCCGGTCGGGCGCGAACGCACCATGTTCTTCGCCGAACGTGACCCGCTGCGGCGCATCATCCTGTCACCGGACATGCCGGCTGCCGCCACGGTCGCGCGCACCGCCAACGACGGCCGGGTCATCGCGCTGGAACCTGAAACCTTCGTGGATATCACCCGCAACTTCTACCTGCTGCCGGTGCTGTCGGCCGAGGAGATCGAGAACGAGCGTGGCAACCGCGTGCGCCTGCTGGAAGTGGCCTCGGCCCCCGCCGAACGGGCTGCCCCCCCGCCCGCGCCAGTCGCCAATCCGCTGGAAAACTTCCGCGGCACCATCGTCTTCCTGCTCGACACCACGCTGTCGATGCAGCCGTATCTGGACCGCACGCGGGATGCGATCCGCAATGTGATGAACCGCGTCGGCGAAACACCCCTGCGCGACCGCTTCCGCTTCGGCCTCGTCGCCTATCGCGACGCGATGGAGGGCAATGCCAGCCTGGAATACGTCACGCGCGTTTTTGCCCGGCCCGATTTCGCCGCCCCCGTCGCCGCCATCCTGCCGCAGATCGCCGCTGCCAATGCGGCGACCGAAAGCAATGAAGGTTTTGACGAGGACGCCATTGCCGGGCTGAAGACCGCGATCGACGAGATCGACTGGCAGGCTTTTGGCGGGCGCTTCCTGATCATGGTGACAGATGCCGGCGCGCGTGAGGCGAATGATCCGCGCTCCTCCACCCGCCTCGGCATCCGCGAAATCCGCGACCTGCTGAAGCAGCGCCAGATCGCGCCCTTCGTGTTGCATCTGCAAACGCCGGAAGGGCGCAACAACCACGCGCGCGCCCGGGCGCAATACGCCGAACTGACGCGCTTCGACGGTGCCTCGGGCTCGCTCTACTACCCCATCCCGAATGGCGAGGTCGCGGCTTTTGGCACGACGGTCGAAGCCATCACCGAGGCCTTGCTGCGCCAGGTCGCGGCCCTGACCGGCACGCCCATCGGCCAGTTGCGCGGTGAGGCAACACCCGCCGCCCCGCAGGTCGCGCAGCAGATCGAGGTGGTGGCCCAGGCGATGCGCCTCTCCTACCTCGGCCGCGCGCAGGAGACGCAGGCGCCGGACATCGTGCGGTCCTTCGCCACCGACCGCGACCTGCGCAACCCCGACCGCGCCAACATGGATGTGCGGGTGCTGCTGACGCGGGACCAGTTGTCCGACCTCCAGGCGGCGCTGCGCCTGGTGGTGGACCAGGCCAATGCCGGGCGCCTCGCCC
>JBBQHE010000270.1:0-4784 GCA_038323655.1 Acetobacterales bacterium
CCCTTGGTGGGGGGAGTTTGAGGGGGGCGAAGCCCCTCTCAAGGCGCGCCGCCCCCAGAACCAGGCCTACTCCAGCGCCGCGATGAAGGCGCGTGTCACGCCGGCGGTGTCCTGGCCGCCGAACTCGGCGGTGCGTAGGCCGTTGGCGAAGGCGTGTTCCACGGCCCGGCGCAGGTCGGCGGCGGCTTCGGCCCAAGGGCTGCCGGCGCCGCGTTCGGCCAGCCAGTCCAGCATCAGCGCCGCCGACAGCACCATCGCGGTCGGGTTGGCGATGCCGCGGCCGGCGATATCGGGGCCGGTGCCATGGCTCGGCTGGAACACGGCGTGGGTGTCGCCGATATCCGCCGAGGGTGCGTAGCCGAGGCCACCGATCAGCCCGGCCGCGAGGTCGGACAGGATATCGCCCAGCAGGTTTTCCATCGGCAGCACGTCAAAGTCCCAGGGGCGCCGCACCAGATCCAGCGCCATGGCATCGACCAGGTGGTGCGCGGCGGGCGTCTCGGGGTGCTGGGCGGCGACTTCGTCGAACACGCGGCGCATGAAGGCGAAGCCGCGGAAGACATTGGCCTTGTCCACCAGCCGCACCTCGCCCGGCCGGCCGCGCTGCGCGGCCCGCCGTGCGGCCAGGGCGAAGGCGAAGTGGGACAGGCGTTCGGTGGTGGCGCGGGTGATGACGGAGGTATCGCGCGCCTCCCGGTCCTCGATCACCACGCCGGTCTCGCGCGCGGCAAAACTGCCTTCGGTGCTTTCGCGCAGGATGACCAAGTCGATGTTTTGCGCACGGGGGTCGCGCAGGACGCAAGGGACTCCTGGCAGGCTGCGGATCGGCCGCACCCCGGCGTAGAGGCCAAGGCGCATCCGCAAGTCGATCTGCGGCGCGATCTCGGTTCCGTCGGGGTAATGGATGCCGGGCCAACCCATGGCGCCGAACAGGATGGCGTCGGCCGAGGCCGCGCTTTCGAACACCGCTTCCGACATCGCGGTGCCGGTGTCGCGATAGGCCATGGCGCCGGCCCGCAGCGGGTCGAGCACAAGGCCGAGGCGATGGCGCCGGGCCACAACCTCCAGCACCGCGCAAGCGGCCTGCATCACTTCGGGGCCGATGCCGTCCCCGGCCATGACCGCGATGCGCAGCGTATTGGCCGGTGCGGCCATGGCGTCCTCCCTGAACGATCCATGCTCATGACGCGGCCGATGCGGGCCAGCGTCAATGCCGCGTGGCTGGGCAACGGCTGCTTCGTTGCACATGCGGCAAGCGAATTCGCGGCGCCGGGCGCGCTTTCACCGACGCTTTGCCGGTCGTGGCGCGAAGGAAATCTGATTTCCTTCGGCCGTTGCCGGAGACATGCCATGGACTGCCGGGTCGCGGCCCTGCCCGCCACCTTCGCCTTCGACCCCGCCAGCACCGCGCTGGTCGTGATCGACATGCAGCGCGATTTCCTGGAACCCGGCGGCTTCGGCGCGGCGCTGGGCAATGACGTGTCGCTGCTGGCCCGCGCCATCGGCCCCTGCGCCGCCCTTCTGGCCGCGGCGCGCGCGGCGGGGCTGCTGGTCATCCATACGCGCGAAGGCCACCGGCCGGATCTCTCGGACTGCCCGCCCGCGAAACGCCTGCGCGCGCCAGAAGGCATGCGGATCGGCGACCCCGGGCCGATGGGCCGCATCCTGGTGCGTGGCGAAGCCGGGCACGACATCATCCCCGCGCTGGCGCCCCTGCCAGGCGAGGTCGTGCTGGACAAGCCCGGCAAGGGCGCCTTCTGCGAAACCGATCTCGACCTGATCCTGCGGAACCGCGGCATCGCATCCCTGCTGATCGCCGGCGTCACCACCGAGGTCTGCGTCAGCACCACGCTGCGCGAAGCCAATGACCGCGGCTACCGCTGCGCTGCCATCGCCGATGCCTGCGCCTCCTACTTCCCCGCCTTCCACGATGCGGCGCTCGCCATGATCCATGCCCAGGGCGGGATCTTTGGCTGGGTCGCGACATCGGCCGACACCGTCACCGCTTTGGAGAGCGCCGCATGACCCGCACCCAACTCTGGACTCCCAAGCTTTGGACCCCGGGCGACTGGAACGCCCTGTTCGGCTTCGGCACCAACATTCTGGTGAACCTGCTGGTGCTGACCGGGCTGCTGCGCTTCGCCGTGGGGCTGCCGGATGAGATCGTCTTCGGCCGCATCCTGCCGGCCGCGGGGCTGATGATGTTCCTCTCCACGGGCTACTACGCCTGGCTCGGCTGGCGGCTGATGAAGCAGACCGGGCGGGCGGATGTCTGCGCCCTGCCATCAGGCATTTCGGTCCCCCACATGTTCGTCGTGTCGCTCGTCATCATGCTGCCGATCGCGCAGATGACGGGCGACCCGATCAAGGGCTGGGAAGCAGGCCTCACCTGGGTTTTTGTGCAATCCTTCGTGCTGGTCTTCGGCGCCTTCGCCGCCCCCTGGATACGGCGCGTCACACCGCGCGCCGCCCTGCTGGGCACGCTGGCCGGCGTGTCGATCACCTTCATCTCCATGCGCCCGGCGCTGGAGATGTTCATGACGCCGATCCTGGGGCTGGTGTGTTTCGCGGTGATCCTGGTCGCCTGGTTCGGCGGCTTCCGTTATCCGCGCAACATTCCAGCGGGGCTGGTCGCCATCGCCTTTGGCATGATCATCGCCTGGGGTTCGGCGTTGTTCGGCTTCGGCTTCGGCGGCGTCGGGCTGGAACGGCTGGGGGCGAGTTTCGCGCAGATCGGCTTTTCCGTGCCGCTGCCGGCGGTGGACCATGTGTTCAACGGCTTCCAGTTCCTCGGCATCATCCTGGTCACCGCCATCCCCTTCGGCATCTACGATCTTGTGGAAGCACTGGACAACGTCGAGAGCGCCGAGGCCGCCGGCGACCATTACCCGACGACCCAGGTGCTGACGGCCGATGGCGTGGTCAGCCTGATCGGCTGCTGCATGGGCAACCCGTATATCAACGCCGTGTACATCGGCCATCCGGGCTGGAAGGCGATGGGCGGGCGCATCGGCTATTCCGCCGCGACCGGGCTTGCCGTTCTGGCCTTCACCTGGCTCGGCGTCGCCTCGGTGATGCTGGCGCTGGTGCCGGTCGTCGCGATCGCGCCGATCCTGCTCTACATCGGCATGCTGATCGGGGCGCAGGCGTTCCAGGAAACCCCGAAGTCGCACGCACCGGCGGTCGTCCTGGCACTCACCCCGCATCTGGCGGCCTGGGCCAAGACGCTGATCGACGGGGCGCTCGGGGCCGCGGGCACCAATGCCGGCGCCGTCGGCATGGACAAGCTGGCGAGCATGGGCGTGCTCTATCCGGGGCTGGCGGTGATGGGCGAGGGCGCGATCCTGTCGGGCCTGGTCCTCGGCGCCATCGCGGTCTTCATCATCGAACTGCAGTTCATGAACGCGGCCTATTTCGCTGGCGCGGGCGCGCTGATGGCCTTCTTCGGGCTGATGCACGGGCCGGCGGTGGGCTTCGCCGTGGCGCCCTCCGTCGCGGTCGCCTACGCCATGGTCGCGGGCTTCCTGGTGCTGTGCGAAAAGCGCGACGTTGTGCTGGCCTGGCGGCCGGGCCGGACGGCGACGCCGGCGGAGTAGCGGGTCAGCACTTTGTGTCTGGCGCCGCGGGCCGCTTGGTGCTGGCCTGCGCTGCATGACCAATTACCTGGCGACCCTGCCGGCCTTCCTGACCTGGTTTCCCTTGGGCGCGCTGCTTCTGGCCGTGTTCGCCGCGATCTATATACAGATCACGCCCTGGGCCGAATTGCGCCTGATCCGCGCCGGCAACCTGGCTGCGGCCATGAGTTTTTCGGGCGCGCTGCTGGGCTATGCGCTGGTGCTGGCGTCCGTGCTGTCGCATGCCGTCAGCCGGGTCGATCTGCTGGCCTGGGGGCTCGTCGGGCTGGTGGTGCAGGTGCTGGCCTTCTTCGCCGCCAGGCTGCTGCTGGGGCGGGACCTGGCACGGAACATCGAGTCCGGGCAGCCCGCCGCCGGGCTGGTGCTGGCCATGGTGTCGATCGCGGCCGGCGTGCTGAATGCGGCGGCCATGGTGCCGTAACCCGGGCAGGGAGATCCACATGCGCCGTTCCACCATCGTCACCCTGACGCTCCTCGCCGGCTCCGGCGTCGCCTTCTACGCGCTGAGCGGGGGCGAGCCGGACGTCGATGCCACGGACACGCTGGTCGAGGACGAGGCCGCCTGCATCGCCCGCTTCGGCCCGGGGACCGAGGCTGATTGCCGCGCGACCCTGGCCCAGGCGCGGTCGCAACACCTGCAGACCGCGCCGCGCTTCGAAAGCCTCGCTGCCTGCGCCGAGGCCACGGGGGCGGCCTGCGAGACGGTCGCCAGCCCCAACCCCCCCGGCAAGGTGCTGGCGCCCGGCCTGGCATCGGTGGCGGTGCCGGTCATGGCCGGGGTGCTGATGGGGCGGTTGTGGGACAACGGCCAGGGCCGGATGACCACCCCGGTCTATGCAGGGCGGATGCCGGCCGAATGTGGGCCAGGCATGGCCCCGGGCGCCGCGGGCTGCCAACCGGCCCGCAGCGGCAGCAGCACGGGCAGCGGCGGCCGCTACTACTACAGCGGCCGGACCTATGCCGGCAGCAGCGGCGCCGCGGTGGGGCGCGGGGCCGTCGCGTTCAACGCCTCGCCCGGCATGTCCACGGCAATCGCGACCCCCACGCGGGCCGGCACCGCCTCGGTCGTGCGCAGCGGCTTCGGCGAGGCGTTGAACGCGACGGCCCCGCGCCCCACCGCGGCGCCGCTGCTGCCGGCATAGGTCCGGC
>JBBQHE010000271.1:0-4768 GCA_038323655.1 Acetobacterales bacterium
GATGCTGGAACCGCTCGCGGTCCTCGGCGATGTCGATGGCCTCCGCACTGGTGCCGAGGATGGGGATGCCCGCCTTATGCAGCGCCTGGGACAGTTTCAGCGGCGTCTGCCCGCCGTATTGCACGATGCAGCCGAGCAGCGTGCCGTTCTGCTGCTCCGTGCGGATCAGCGCGACCACATCCTCGGCCGTCAGCGGTTCGAAATACAGCCGGTCTGACGTGTCATAGTCCGTGCTGACCGTCTCCGGGTTGCAGTTGACCATGATGGTCTCGAAACCCGCTTCCTTCAGCGCATAGGCGGCATGGACGCAGCAATAGTCGAATTCGATGCCCTGGCCGATGCGGTTGGGTCCGCCGCCCAGGATGATGATTTTTTCCCGTGCGGTCGGGCGACTTTCGCAGACCGGCGGGCCGAAGCCGCCCTCATACGTCGAATACATATACGACGTATCGGCGCCGAATTCGGCGGCGCAGGTGTCGATCCGCTTGTACACCGGCAGCACGCCGAGTTTTTGGCGCGCGGCTTCGACCGCGGCTTCGGTGCTTTTGGTCAGCACCGCCAGGCGCTTGTCGGAAAAGCCCATGGCCTTTATCGCGCGCATGCCGGTCGCGTCGCTGGGCAGGCCGTCCGCGATGATGCCGGCCTCGGCCGTCACGATGTCGCGGATCTGTTCCAGGAACCAGGGATCGAAGCGGCAGGCCTGGTGGATCTCATCCACCGTCAGCCCGGCGCGAAAGGCCTGGGCCACGACCAGGCTGCGGTCGGGACGTGGAATGGCGAGGGCCGCGACATAGGCGTCTTTCGACCCATCGCCAGGCACCGGAAAATCATCCAGCCCCGACAGGCCGGTTTCCAGCGAACGCAACCCCTTCTGGAAGGCTTCGGCAAAAGACCGGCCGATCGCCATGGCCTCGCCCACCGACTTCATGCTGGTGGTCAACGTCGCCGGCGTGCCGGGAAACTTTTCGAAGGTGAAGCGGGGGATTTTCACGACGACATAATCGATGGTCGGCTCGAAACTCGCCGGGGTCACCATGGTGATGTCGTTCTTGAGTTCATCCAGCGTGTAGCCGACCGCAAGCTTCGCCGCGATCTTGGCGATGGGGAAACCCGTCGCCTTGGATGCGAGCGCGGAGGAGCGCGACACGCGCGGGTTCATCTCGATCACCACCATCCGGCCATCGACCGGGTTGATGCCGAACTGCACGTTGGACCCGCCCGTATCGACGCCGATTTCCCGCAGGCAGGCGATGGAGGCATCGCGCATCCGCTGGTATTCCTTGTCGGTCAGCGTCAGCGCCGGGGCGACGGTCACGCTGTCGCCGGTATGGATGCCCATCGGGTCCAGGTTCTCGATCGCGCAGACGATGATGCAATTGTCCGCGGTGTCGC
Source organism: Acetobacterales bacterium (assembly GCA_038323655.1). Taxonomy (GTDB): domain Bacteria; phylum Pseudomonadota; class Alphaproteobacteria; order Acetobacterales; family Acetobacteraceae; genus Humitalea. The sequence goes on from JBBQHE010000271.1 coordinate 1,393, forward strand.
GGACGACCTCCATCTCGAACTCCTTCCAGCCCAGCACGCTTTCCTCGACCAGCACTTCGCAGGTCATGCTGGCGGCCAGGCCCGAGGCGACGATCTGCTCGAATTCCTCGCGATTGTAGGCGATGCCGCCGCCGGTGCCGCCAAGCGTGAAGGACGGGCGGATGACGCAGGGCAGTTTCACCACTTCCAGCCCCGCGCGGGCTTCGTCCATCGTATGCGCGATGACGGACTTCGGGCTTTCTATGCCGATCTTGCTCATGGCGTTACGGAACTTCAGCCGATCCTCGGCCTTGTCGATGACCTCGGCCTTGGCGCCGATCAACTCGCAGCCGTATTTGGCCAGCACCCCGGCTTCGGCCAGTTTCAGCGAGGTGTTCAGCGCGGTCTGCCCACCCATGGTCGGCAGCAGCGCGTCGGGGCGCTCCTTGGCGATGATCTTTTCGACCATCTCGACAGTGATGGGCTCGATATAGGTCGCATCCGCCAGCCCGGGGTCGGTCATGATCGTGGCGGGGTTTGAGTTCACCAGAATGACGCGATAGCCCTCCGCCCGCAGCGCCTTGCAGGCCTGGGCGCCGGAATAGTCGAATTCGCAGGCCTGGCCGATCACGATCGGGCCTGCGCCGATGATCAGGATGGATTTGATGTCGGTGCGCTTGGGCATGGGGGCGGGGTCCGGGAAGGTCAGCGTGAAGGGGGGCGGCCGATGGCGGCTGCGTCAGGATTTTCGCGGCAGGAGAAGGAGGATGAGGAAAGCCGGCAGCAACAGTGCAGCGCCGCCAACCAGCGCACCGACCATCACATTGCCCGCATAGCCTTTGCGTTCGAAGCCCAGCGCGAAGATCGCGCCGGCGGCAAGAATGGCAAGAAAGGTCGCGCAGCAGGCAACGAAGGGACGCAGGGCGCGATGGCCATCGGCAAAGGGTGCGGCGCGGCGCCAGGACCACCAGATGGCCGGCAGACACACGGCCAGCGACACCAGCGCGCCATGCAGCACCGCATCGATGCCATAGAGGGCGATCACCGGCGCCCATCCAGCGCAAGCTTGGCCGCCAGCAGCGCCAGCGCCACCCCCATCACCCAGCGCTGCGCCGCAAGCCAGGCGGGCCGCGTGGCCAGGAAGCGCGCCACCCCGCCCGCGCCCAACAGCAAGATGGCATCAAAGACGGTGCAGATCAGGATCTGGATGCAGCCCAGCGCCAGCGCCTGCCAGAACAGACCGCCCAGGGCCGGGTCCATGAAGGGCGGCAGTACCGCGACATAGAACAGCGCGACCTTGGGGTTCAGCACGGCGGTCGCCGCCCCCACCGAAAACAGCCGCGCATCGGATTCCACCGGCATCGGCCGGGGCGCGAAGATCGGCTGCCCACCAGGCTTCACGGATTGCCAGGCGAGGAACAACAGATAGGCCGCCCCGCCAAGCCGCAGCACGTCATAGGCGTATGGCACCCCGAGCAGGGCTGCGGTCACGCCGGCCGCGGCGCCCAGCATGATGATCGCACTGCCGGCCTGGCAGCCCATCAGCGACACCATTCCCGCCCGCCGTCCCTGGGTCAGCGTGCGGCTGACCAGGTAGAGCATGTTCGGCCCCGGCGTGAGCGCGAGACCGATCGACAGGGCGGCGAAGGTGAGGAGGGCGGTGGTGTCCATCACCCCTGGACCGAAAACCCGCCATCGACCGGGATCGCAGCCCCCGTCAGGAAATTCGCCGAATCGCTGGCCAGGAAGGCCGCGATGCCGGCGAAATCGGCGGGGTCGCCCCAGCGCTTCATCGGCGTCCGCGCCAGCACGGCGTCATTCAGGGTCGGCACGTCGCGCCGCGCCCCTTGGGTCAGTTCCGTATCGATCCAGCCGGGCAGGATGGCGTTCACGGTGATGCGGTCGGCCGCCCAGGCCGTGGCGCAGGCCTTGGTGTATTGCACGACGGCCCCCTTGCTCGCGGCATAGGCGGGGCTGAAGGGCATGCCGAACAGCGACAGCATGCTGCCGATGTTCACGATGCGCCCGCGGCCGCTGGCGGCCAGGGCCGGGTGGGCCGCGCGGCTCATGCGCATCAGCGCGGTCAGGTTGATGTCCAGCACCGCGGCCCAGTCGGCGTCGCTGACCAGTTCGGGGCGCACGCGGCGGTTGGTGCCGGCGTTGTTCACCAGGATATCCAGCCGCCCCGCTGCATCCAGCACCTGGGCCATGACGCGTTCGGCGGCACCGGCCACGGCAAGGTCGGCGTGGATGGCGGTCGCGTGCTCGCCCAGGGCAGCGACGGCGGCGGCGTTCTTGGCTTCGTCCCGTGCCGCGATGAAGACGCGCGCGCCGCATGCGACCAGGCCGCGCGCCATGCCAAGCCCGATGCCGCCATTGCCGCCGGTGACGATGGCCACCCGGCCCTTGAGGTCGAACAGGGTCATGCGACGCGCTCCATCATCGCCACGAACCGGCCGAACAGGTGGTGGCTGTCGGTCGGGCCCGGGCTCGCCTCTGGGTGGTACTGGACCGAGAACGCCGGCTGGGCGTCGCTCGCGATGCCTTCGTTGCTGCCGTCGAACAGGCTGACATGGGTGACGCGCACGCCCTCCGGCAGGCTTTCGGGGTCCACGGCAAAGCCGTGGTTCTGCGAGGTGATTTCGACCCGCCCGGTCGCTAGTTCCTTCACGGGCTGGTTCGCGCCGCGATGGCCGCGGTCGAGCTTGAAGGTCCGCCCGCCCAAGGCCAGGGCCAGCAGTTGGTGCCCGAGGCAGATGCCAAAGACCGGCACCCCGGCCGCCAGCACGCCCTGGATCGCGGGCACGGCATAGACCCCGGTCGCCGCAGGATCGCCCGGCCCGTTGGACAGGAACACCCCGTCCGGCTTGCGCGCCAGGATCTCCTCGGCGGTGGTGGTGGCCGGCAGCACGGTGACGGCGCAGCCCGCGGCGGCGAGACACCGCAGGATGTTCAGCTTGGCGCCGTAGTCGATGGCCACGACCCGGAAACGCGGGGCGGTTTGGGTGGCGTAGCCGACGGCGTCCCAGTCCCAGTTGCTCTCCGTCCAGTCATAGGCCCGGGCGCAGGTGACCTCGCGTGCCAGGTCCATGCCCTCCAGTCCCGGCCAGGCGGCGGCCTGGGCGACCAGCGCCGGGAGGTCGAAGCGACCATCAGCGGGGTGGGCGATGACCCCGTTCGGCGCCCCGCCGTCACGGATGCGTATGGTCAGCGCCCGCGTGTCGATGCCCGCGACGCCCGGGATGCCATGCCGCAGCAGCCAGTCGCGCAGATCGGCCGTGGCGCGCCAGGAGGCCGGGGCGGTCGGGTCGGCCTTGACGATCAGCCCGCGGGCGACCGGGGTCACGGTCTCGATGTCATCGGCGTTGCAACCGACATTGCCGATATGGGGGAAGGT